>NZ_JBFAUH010000008.1:0-298472 GCF_040679095.1 Streptomyces sp. NPDC052496 | reverse complement strand
GCGGCGGCTGCACGGCACCGCGCGGATCGGCGGCCCGGCGTGCGCCGGGGCCCACGCCGGCGGCACCGGCCCAGCCGGGCTCCGCCGCGGGCGCGGCCATCGCGCCGCCGGCCTGCGCCGCGGCGGCCGCCGGCGCGTTGCGCGGGCGCGGTGGCGGCGGCTGGGCGGGCGGTGGTGACTGCGGTACGGGCTGGCGCACGGCGGCGCGGGCCTGCCCGGAGCCGCCGCGGCCGGCGGACGCCGGTGCGGTCTGGCGCCCGCCGCGCCGCCCTTCGATGAGGGCGACGGCACCGTCCGGCAGCCAGGCGGAGGCGGTGCCGCTGTCGTCGCTGCCGGAACCGAACAGGTGCGGTGCGAGTTGGGACTGGAGGTCGGCGGGGGTGGGCCGCCCGGACGCCTCCATCTGCATGCAGGACTCGATCAGCGGCCGCAGCTCGTCCGGCAGCCCGGCCAGGTCCGGGCCCTCGCGCAGCAGCATGAAGACCGTCTCGACCGGGTTGGCGCCGTGGAAGGGGGCGTGCCCGGTGGCGGCGAAGACCAGGGTGGAGCCGAGGGAGAAGACGTCGCTGGCGCCGGTGACGCTGCGGGAGTCGCGGGCCTGCTCGGGCGACATGTACGCGGGGGTGCCGACGGCCACGTTCGTCATGGTCAGGCGGGTGTTGGAGACGCCGCTGGCGATACCGAAGTCGATGACGCGCGGGCCGTCCTCGACGACCAGCACGTTGGACGGCTTCAGGTCCCGGTGGACCAGGCCCGCGCCGTGGATGGACTGCAGCGCCTCGGCGATGCCGGCCGCCAGCCAGCGCACCGCCTGGGCCGGGAGCGGCCCGCACTCATTGACTATTTCCTCCAGGGAGGGCGCGGGCACGTAGGCGGTGGCCAGCCACGGCACCGCGGCCCGGGGGTCGGCGTCCACCACCGCGGCGGTGTAGAAGCCGCTGACCGCGCGGGCCGCCTCGACCTCGCGGGTGAAGCGGACCCGGAACAGCTGGTCCTCGGCGAGTTCCGTACGCACCGTCTTGATCGCCACGCGCCGCCCGGACGCCGAGCGCGCGAGGTAGACCAGCCCCATGCCGCCGGCCCCGAGACGGCCGAGCACCTCGAACGGGCCGATCCGCCGGGGATCGTGCTGCGTCAGCTGTGTCAGCTGCTCCACCACTTGCCTGCCACCTCCCCGTGGGGCGTAAAAGAGACTCTCAAAAGCCAGTGGCCGCCGAGAGCCACTGCCCCGTGCAGCGTCTCACCGCCTGGCCGATTCGGCCGTACGCGTGCTGATTCTTCCTGGCCGGGCCCACGGTTGCGAACCCGGGGCCGCTCCCGTCGTGTCCCGGCGGCTTCTGCGGTGCGCACCGGTACCGTCACCTGCCGTGACGGTCCCGTGCGGACGGGTGTCCGTACGGGCGGGCCCGGGGCACCGGCGCGGTCCGCCGGCGGGCTGTCGAACACCGTACGACCGGATCGCGCCGCGCCGTGCCGTCGCCGCGCCGTCACCTGCGCCCGAAACCCGCGCGGGGCCGTCACCTCGTCCAGGTACGTCCGTCAGGTGCCGGTATGTCCCACGATCCCCGGCCGCCCCCTGCCCGCAGCGCGAGCCGTCCGCCGGGCCTGCTGTCCGTACCGGTCATGCGTCCCGTCCCCGTTCCGTCCCCGCGCGCGGCCTCCGTGCCGGGTCCGCGCCGCCGTGCCGTCGCGCACCGGCGCGGCCGTACCCACTGTGCCGTATCGCAAGGTCACCGCGCTGCCCCGCCGGGCGGTCAGCTCTGCCCGTACGGGTGCCTCACCGGGCCCCGTACGCGCCCCCGCACAGACCCGCTGCCGGGCCGCGCCGTCCGCGGCCCGACAGCGGGAGCTGCCACCGGCCCCAATTGTGGTGGGCGCGGGCCTACTTAGGGGCCATGACGCCGAAGCCGGCGCCCTGATTGTCGGCGAACACCGCGAACGGGCCGCCCGGCGTACCGACCGGCTCGACCGTGATCCGGCCGCCGAGCCGGGTGGTGGTCCGTACGGCGTCGTCCATCACGGGGACGAGGAAGCAGACGGTGAAGTGCGCCGGCATCGCGGCGGGCGCGTGCTCGTCCATGCGGATCCGGCCGCCGACCTCCCGCTCCTGTCCGGGCAGCCGCCAGGGGCGGAAGCGCTCGTCCGCCGCCGGGCTGTCGGTCACGCGCTCGAAGCCGAAGACCTCTTCGTAGAAGGCGTCGGCCTGCTCCGGCTCGCGGGTGCTCAGAGTCGTCCAGACGTACGCGCCGGGCTCCCGCTCGATCCCGAAGCCCTGGTGGGCGCCGGCCTGCCAGACGCTGAAGACCGCGCCGGCGGGGTCGGCGGCGACGAGCATGGTGCCCAAGTCACCGACGGGCACGGCCTCCGAGACGATGTGACCGCCTGCCCGCAGGATGTGCGCGCTGGTACGGGCGGCGTCCGGGGTGGCGAAGTAGACGTTCCACGCGGTGGGCATCCGGCCGTCCTGCTTGGGCATCAGCCCGGCGGCCGCCCTGCCGTCCTTGTACGCCTCGGTGTAGTTCCCGTACTGCGGAGCGCCTTCGGAGAAGGTCCAGCCGAACAGCTCTCCGTAGAATCTCTTGCCCGCTTCCAGGTCGGGCAGCATGACGTCGGCCCAGCACGGGGCGCCTGCCGCGAATGCAGTCATGGGGCCAAAGTAGCCCTGGATCACGCCGCGCGCCCGGAGAGTAATCGAACATTTTGCCAATTCCCTGCGATCGCGTTCCTTACCGGACAATCCTCGGTGTCCGGCAATGACCACCCTCCGGCGGAATCCCGTCCCCCGCTTACCGGAAAGTTGTCCACAGCCTGTTGACAATACGATTCACTTGTTCGGGCCAAGCCGCCCGCCGGGCCCGCTCGCGGGCCACCGCGGCCGCCCGGCACACGGGACCGACCAGGACCGACAGGGCCGAACTCCCGCAATCCCCATTTGCAGGCAGCCAAATCGCGCTCCGATCACCCCTCGGTAAGCTGACGGCATGACAGGACAAGTTCGGACCGTCGACGGCAGAGTCGCCGGGCGCCGCGGACAGGCGACCCGGCAGAAGCTGCTCGACTGCCTCAGCGACATGCTCAGTTCGTCCCCGTACAGAGACGTCAAGGTCATCGATGTGGCCCGCAAAGCGGGCACTTCGCCCGCGACGTTCTACCAGTACTTCCCCGATGTCGAGGGCGCGGTACTGGAAATCGCCGAGGAGATGGCCAAAGAGGGCGCGAACCTGACCGATCTGGTGGCCGGCCGCTCCTGGGTGGGCAAGTCCGGCCGGCAGGCGGCCGAGGAACTCGTCGAGGGATTCCTCTCCTTCTGGCGCAAGAACGACGCGATCCTGCGCGTCGTCGACCTCGGTGCCGCCGAGGGCGACAAACGGTTCTACAAGATCCGCATGAAGATCCTGAATGCCGTCACCAACTCCCTTACGGACTCCATCAAGGAGCTCCAGTCCAAGGGCAAGGTCGACAAGGACGTCAGCGCGGCCGCGATGGCCGGTTCGCTCGTCGCCATGCTGGCGGCGGTCGCCGCCCATCAGAAGGGCTTCACGAGCTGGGGTGTCAAACAGCAGGAATTGAAGCCGAACCTGGCGCTCCTGGTCCACCTGGGCGTCACCGGGAAAAAGCCCGCCAAGTAACCCGGGCGCATCCCACGGCTCACCCTGAACACCCACCCCACCACTCAGCTCGGGAATACCTCACGAAATAGCCCACGGAACGCTCTTCGTTCGCGCTCGTCCTGCCATAGCTGTACGTCACAGCGGGTGTTGTCCGCCCCTCGGGGCCGGCCGGCACCCGCTGTGCGCGTCTGCGGGGCGCACAGTGGGTGCCGGCCGGGGTACGGCCGCCGGGTTCGCCGCGGCCTCCTGGGGCGCGGCCGGCCTCCCGGTCCGCCGCCGGATTCCCGATCCGCCGTCGGCCTCCCGGTCCCCGCCGGCCTCCCGGCTCATCCCAGGGCACCGGCGTTCAGCGCGGCTCCAGCCGGAAGAGCCGGATCTCCCGGGTGACGCGTGCCTGGTACGCGGCGTACGGCGGCCAGAACCCGACCACCGCCGACCACGCCCGCGCCCGCTCCGCGCCCGTCAGCAGCCGGGCCCGTACGGGAACGTCCCGGCCCCGCCAACTGATCTCCGCCTCCGGGTGCTTCAGCAGATTGGCCGTCCAGGCCGGGTGCCCGGGGCGGCCGAAGTTGCTGCCGACCAGCAGCCAGGTCCCCGTCCCCTCCTCCGGCAGGCAGGCCAGCGGCGTCCACCGCGGCAGACCGGTCCGGGCCCCCGCCACCCTCAGGACCGCCCCCGGCAGCATCCGCGCGCTCAGCAGCACCCGGCCCCGGGTGAGCCGGTGCACCGTACGGTCCAGAGCGGGTACGACGTACGGCGCCACCCGAGCGAACGCGCGCGTCGCGGACATCCGCTGCACCACCCGCCTGCCGGACGCCTTCACCCGGCCGGACGCTCCCGCGCTGCGGGATACGCCGCGGGATGGGCTGCCGGATGCGCCGCCGTCTGCGCTGCCGGGCCCCCTCACACCGGGGCCTCCGTCCGCACCCCGCCGCCGCCCCCGAACACCCCGGCCGCCTCAGCGGCATGCGCCCGCAGCCGGTGCACGGGCCCCAGCAGCAGCTCGTCGCAGACCGCGCGCTTGAAGAAGAGGTGGGCGTCGTGCTCCCAGGTGAAGCCGATACCGCCGTGCAGCTGGATGGCCTCCCCGGCCACCGCGCGCAGCGCCTCCAGGGCGTGGGCGAGCGCGAGGCCGGGGGCGCCGGGCTCCGCGGTCCCCTCGGGCCCGCCGGCCGCCCACGCCGCGTAGTACGCCGCGGACCGGGCCGCCTGCACCTGTACGTAGAGGTCCGCCAGCCGGTGCTGGACGGCCTGGAAGGAGCCGATGGGCCGGCCGAACTGTTCCCGCACCCGCACGTACTCGACGGTCCGCCCGAGCGCCGCCTCCGCCGCCCCGACCGCCTCGGCGGCCACCGCCGCCGCGGCCCCGGCCCCCACCCGCGCGAGCGCGCGCCCGGCCGGTCCGCCCACATCGGCCATATCGGCCACATCATCCGTATCGGCCGCAGCGCCCGCCTCACCGGCCATGCTCATGTCCTCCGCACCGAGCAACGTTGCGCGCACATCGCGCAGTTGGACGGTCCCCAGCGCCCGGGTCTCATCCATCCCCGTCTGCCGGACCCGCGCCACACCGGGCGCGTCCCCCCGTACGACGAAGAGCAGCGTACGGCTCCGCGCATAGCCGCCCGCGTGCGCGGCCACCAGGAGCAGCCCCGCACTGTGCCCGTCCAGCACCTGCGCGGCCTCTCCGTACAGCCGCCACTCCCCCGGCCCTCCGTGCCCGCCTGCCGCCGCGCACCGCCGCGCCTGGATGCCGCCGGCCCGCCCGCCGCCCGCCCAGTCCCCGCTGTTACGTCCGGTGAGCGCGAGGGCCGTGCCCAGCTGCCCGCCCGGGACGACCAGCGCGGCCGTCAGCTCACCCGCCGCGAAGGCGGGCAGCAGCTCCGTACGCTGGGCTTCCGTGCCCAGCGCCAGCACCAGCGGCGCGACGAGGACGGCGGTGGGCAGCAGCGGCGACGGCAGCAGCACCCGTCCCGTCTCCTCGCAGGCCAGCGCCAGCTCGGTGGGCCCGCAGCCGACGCCCCCGTACGCCGTGGGCAGCGCCAGCCCCGGCAGCCCCAGCTGTTGCGCGAGCTGCCGCCACAGGCCGGGGTCGTGGCCCTCGGGGGTGCGGACCGCGGCCCGCAGGTCGTCGGAACCGCAGCGTTTTTGCAGCAGCTCCCGCAGCGTACGGTGGATCTCGTCCTGCTCCTCGGTGAACGCGGCATCCATCGGCGGACTCCTCCGGGCCGTGCATCGACCTGACGGGTCGTCATGTTAGGTACTCCGGCCTGCTTTTCCCAGCCTCACGCGCGTTCCGCGGGAGCTCGCCGAGCCCTCCCGGGCCCCTCCGTTCCTGATGTACCGTCAGTTCCATGCCGCCCGGGAGCACCACCTCGTCCCCCCGCAAGGTCGCCATAGCCGGTGTCGCCCTCTCCGACTGCGGACGCGTGGACGGGGCCACCCCGTACGCCCTGCACGCCCAGGCCGCCCGCCGTGCCCTGGCCGACTCCGGCCTGGACCGCTCCCTCATCGACGGCTTCGCCTCGGCCGGACTCGGCACCCTCGCGCCGGTGGAGGTCGCCGAGTACCTGGGGCTGCGTCCCACCTGGGCCGACTCCACCTCGGTGGGCGGCGCCACCTGGGAGGTGATGGCCGCGCACGCCGCCGACGCGATCGCGGCCGGCCAGGCGCGCGCGGTGCTGCTGGTGTACGGGTCCACGGCGCGCGCCGACCTCAAGGCCGGCCGCCGTACCGCCAACCTCTCCTTCGGCGCCCGCGGCCCGCTCCAGTACGAGGTGCCGTACGGCCACACCCTCGTCGCCAAGTACGCGATGGCCGCGCGCCGCCACATGCACCAGTACGGCACGACCCTCGCCCAGCTCGCCGAGGTCACCGTCCAAGCGCGCGCCAACGCGGCCACGAACCCGGACGCCATGTACCGCACCCCGGTCAGCGTCGACGACGTCCTGTCCGGCCCCCTGATCGCCGACCCCTTCACCAAACTCCACTGCTGCATCCGCTCCGACGGCGGCTGCGCGGTCCTCCTGGCCGCCGAGGAGTACGTACGCGACCTGGCCGGGCCGCCCGTCTGGATCCTGGGCGCGGGTACCGCCGTGTCGCACTCCGCGATGTCCGGCTGGGAGGACTTCACCGTCTCCCCCGCCGCCGTCTCCGGCCGCCTCGCCTTCGGCCGGGCCGGAGTGCGCCCGTCGGAGATCGACGTGGCGCAGATCTACGACGCCTTCACCTACATGACCCTCGTGACCCTGGAAGACCTCGGCTTCTGCGCCAAGGGCGAGGGCGGCGCGTTCGTGGAGAAGGGCCGGCTGCTGCGCGACGGCGCCCTCCCCGTCAACACCGACGGCGGCGGTCTGGCCGCCTGTCACCCCGGTATGCGGGGTCTGTTCCTGCTGGTCGAGGCGGTACGGCAGCTGCGCGGCGAAGCGGGCGAGGGCCGCCAGGTCCGGCGGCCCGACGGCAGCCTCCCGGAGCTGGCCGTGGCGTCGGGGACGGGGGGCTGGTTCTGCTCGTCGGGGACGTTGGTGCTGGGGCGGGGGTAGGGGTAGGGGTAGGGGCACCGCTTCGCGGTGCCGCGTCCGTGCACCTCAGGACGAGAGCCTCAGAACGTTCTGGAATGCGAGCCGCAGAACGTTCTGGAACGTGAGCCTCAAAACGAGAACGTCATGACCGCGGCCGCCCCGGCGCCCGCCACCGCGCCGAAGAACGCGGCCAGCGCTTCATAGTTCGCCCGCAGGTACGGGATCTCGCCGCTCCCGTCACCCTCGTCCCAGACGCCCGGGTACACGTCCTCCTCCGTCATTCGCGCCGCGTCGTAGTGCGCGGCCAGCCGGTCGAACGGCAGCGCCCGCAGTTCCCGGGCCGCTTCCTGTACGGCTTCGGCGTCCCAGCCGCTGAGCGTGCCGTCCTCGCCGATCGGGAAGCCGCCCGTCTGGATGTCGAGTTCCGCCTCGGCCTCGTCCAGCAGGTACTGGATCCCGGCCCACGCCTTGTCGAGGTACACCGCGGGGGCGTCCGGCCGCCGGTCGTTCCACTGGAGGTCGTCGAGGAATTCCCGCGCCCACCGCGGATCCTCGTACGCCTTGTCCAGTTCCTCCGGCGTCACGCACGTGAACGAGATGACCATGCCCATGAATGCCCCCCGAGCGACAGCGGCCGACCTGCCAGGTCAGCGGTCAAGTGTTCCACACGGGGGATGCGGGAGCCTGCCGCCCTACGTGAGCGACAGGGTGTACTCGACGGCGCGCGAGTTCGTCGGTTCGAAGCCCAACCTGCGCAGCGCCGCGTGGAGTTCCTCGTCGTCGGGCGCCGCGTTGGCCTCGGCGTCGCGGAGGCCGGGGTGTCCGGTGTCGAGCGCGTGGAGGGCCGCCGCGGTGAGGGCGGTGAGCGTGTCGGCGGTGCCGTCGGCCTCGCGGTTGTGGACCAGGCGGGCGCGGTCGCCGTCCAGCTCGACGTCGTACCAGGCGTCGTCCGTACCGATACGGAACGCGACGCCCTCCTCCTCGGAAGGCAGTTGCCGGACGGCCGCGTCTCCCACGGGCACGCCGGCCGGCAGGCCACGCCGCCACCACCGGTAGACCTCGCCGCTTTCGAGCGCGCCCACCTCCACCGCGGCCTTTCCGGGGCTCGCGTCCTCCTCCGTGATCCACCGCAGGGCCGTACCGCCCGCCTTACGGGCCACGTCCGCCGCCTCCCGCAACAGGGGCACCAGGATCTCGTCCTCGGCACAGTCGAGGACGCCGACGAAGCGCAGGGCGGGGTCGGGGGCGCCCAGGTCCAGCAGCGCGACCGACCCTTCGACCGTTCCTCGGGGAGCGGCGGTCAGGACGGCGACCGTGCGGTCGCCGCACCACAGCTCACCGGCACGGTCAGGATCGGTTATACATTCAACGAAGTTTGCCATTTCTTTACCTTATGGAGAATTTCTCCCCTCTGTCCACTATGGCCCCGGCACCCCCGCTCCATACCGCCCATACCCACAGCCACTCACCCGAGCGAACCGAGGAAATCCCGGACGGCCCCGGCCATCCCCTCCGGGTCCTCGGCCGGAATGAAGTGCCCGGCGTCCAGCTCGACCCGGCGGGTGTGCGGGCGGCGCTCCGTCATCTCCGCGGCCAGCTCGGGCGTCAGCAGGAAGCTCGTACGCCCGTGGATGAGCAGCGCCGGGCAGTCGCTGCCCAGCCAGACCGGCCAGTGATCGCCACGTACCCCCAGGTCGGACGCGACCACGTCCTCCGGCACGAACGGCAGCCGCCAGCTTCCGTCGGCCTCCTGCCGCAGCTGCCCGGCGATCAGCGGGGCCGCCGGGCCGACACCGTCGAGCAGCGCCTCGCGGGTGGGCGTCCGCCGCGGCCAGTCGAGGCAGAAGGCGATGCCGCTGGGGCCGGTGTCCGCGATCACGACCGGATCGTCCACGTTGATCAGCGCACTGATCCGGCCGGGGTGCCGGGCGGCGAGGTGGTACGCGTTCTTGCCGCCCATGGAGTGCCCGAGCACCGCGGCGGACGGCAGACCCAGGTGATCGAGGAGGGCGACCGCGTCGGCGACGTACCCCTCGCGGGAATAGTCCGGCGCCCGGTCCGACTCGCCGTGGCCGCGCTGATCGGGGGCGACCACCCGCCATTCCGGGGCGAGTTCGGCGGCCAGCGGGGCGAAGCTGCGGCCTTCGGAGAAATGCCCGTGCAGCACGAGGAGCGGCTTTCCGGCGGCGGGCCCGAAATCGAGATACGACAGACGGCGGCCGTCCAGGAGCAGGTGATGACGGTGCTCTTGCCATGCGTCCATGCCGAACACGCTAGTGGGGAAGACCCATTACCCTGTACAGGTTATTTTCCGCTGTTTGACCGAAATGTTGTGTGAGCGTATGAAGAAGCAGGCCCGTCTGACGGCCTTCCTCGCGGCCGCCGCCGTCGCGCCGGCCGTACTGTTCGCCTCCCCGGCGGTCGCCGCCGAGGCCCCGGCCACCGCCACGTCGGCACCTGACCAGGGCGCGGAGACGAAGCCGGACGAGCCCGCCAAGAAGCCGGAGAAGCCGTCGACCCTGGCGGAGGACCGCATCACGGTCGTACGGATGATCAGCGACAAGAACGCCGGCCGCGCGCTCGTCCGGGAAGCCGACAAGGCCCTCATGGGCACGGAGGAAGACCTGCGCCGCTTCCTGGAGAAGGGGCAGTACGTGGCGCGCGACGAGGACAATCTCGTCGCGGTCGTCCGCGTGCTGGCGGACAAGAAGAACGGGCCCGGCGTCATCGCCGAGGCGAACAAGGCGATCGACGGATCGCCGCAGGACCGGGTGGAATTCCTCAAGCGGCTGCCGGATATCCGTATCGCTGACAACCGGGTGCGCGCGGTGCAGATTTCCAGCATCGGCGGCCCCGCGGTCCGGGAAGCCGCCGTGAAGGCGCTGCGCGCGGGGCCGGAGGCCGTGCAGCACTTCCTCGACGCAGGCCAGTACGAGGCCCGCGCCAAGGACGAGGCCGCCAAGAAGAAGGCGGAAGAGGAGAAGGCCGCCGAGGAGAAGGCCGCGAAGGACAAGGCGGCCAAGGACAAGGCGGACCGGGAAGCCGAGGAGGCCAAGGAAGCCGAGCGCGGCGGCAAGAACGTCACGCCCGCCTCCGACACCGGCTCCGTGGGCAACGGCGGGTCCACCGCCCCCTCCGCCACGGTCTCCGGCAACGCCGTCACGTCCACCGGCAGCGGGAGCGGCACCGGCAGCGCCCTCGCCTCGACCGGCGTCAGCCCCGCCACCCCGTGGGCCGCGGGCGGCGCCGCCGTCGCCGTCGTCGCGGGCGCGGGCCTGGTCGCGGCGGGCCGCCGCCGCACCGCCATCGAGCGCGGCTGAGGCCGAATGTCGGGGCGCCCGGCCACCCCGGACGCCCTGACACCTTCACCCCTCACCCCTCCAGACCGCCCCCACCAGACCTCCCCTGCCCTTCTCCCCCTCCGGCCTCAACCACCCGACGCAAGGCCCCTCACCCCTCCAACGGAGCAATCCTCCGCTGCGCCGCCAGCACCGCCGCCCGGAACCGCGGATCGGGCCGCAGCGCGTACTCCCGGCGGCACGCCTCGGTGAACTTCAGTACGTGCTCGTCACCGTGCTCGACGGCCCGCGCCCCCAGCTCGTCCAACGACGGCAGCCCGTCGACGAGTTCGTCGGACAGCTCCCGGCGCCACGCTCCCGTCCCCTCCCCCCGCCGGCTCGTCGTGAAGGCGAGGAGCAGCGCGGTGTGCACCTGCCACAGCGCGGCCAGCGTCGGTTCGTACTGCTCGGCGGGCAGGTGCGGCAGGATCAGCCGTACGGCGGCGGGCGCGGTGACGCCGTGGATCAGCGGCACCGGGAACACCTCGTCGTGGCTCAGGTACACGTCCGAGAACTGCGTCGTCATCTCGCTCAGCAGCCGCGGCGCGTGGTCGACGGCCAGCGCGTCCAGCGCCTCGCCGTATCCCGGGAGGTCGGCGAGGCGCGCCAGCCGGCCGCCTGCGACGCCCGGGTTCATCGGCCCACCGTCGCCCGGTACGCGCGGCAGCGCCGCGATCGCCCCCGCCAGGTCGTACGTTCCGCGCAGGCGCGCCTGGCCCGGGAGGGCGGTGTAGCGCGCGGCCCAGTACGCCAGTCCGCGCGCCAGTTCCGTGCGTTGCGCTTCCGTGGCCCCGCCGCCGTCCGCACCGTCCGCGCCGTACAGAGCCCGTACCGCATGCGCCGTACGGATCAGCCCGTGCGTCAGCCCCGCGAAGAGCCCCGGCAGCAGGCGCGGCCACCAGCGGCCGAGCACGTCGCGCCAGGACGCGTCGGCCAGCTCCCGCTGGAACAGCCGCTCCCAGTCCCCGGCCCGGTCGAACGCCCCGAGCGCCGGCCGCCAGGAACCCTCGTCGGCGGGATCGAGGGCGAAGCGGGCGGCGGGCGGCTCGTGGTGGGGCATCGCGGCCCGGTAGCGCTCCACCCACCCGGCCACCTCCCCCTCGTGGCCGAGCATCGCCAGCGCCTCGGCGCCCATGGGGCCGTGGTTGGCGAGGTCCACCCCGGCGCCCCGTTCGTACCCCAGGTCCTCCATCCGCTCCAGGGCTTCGTTGACCGCATCGTGATAGCTGACCGACGGCATCCGGGTCTCCCTCCCGTGCGCACTGACTGCCAAACAGTTTGGAAACCCAAACCATCTAGACTCGCAGTATGCCGCACGCCCCCGACGAGAGCTCCGCGCGGGTACCGACCCCCGAAGAAGTCGAGGTCATCGGCCTCATCCCGCTGCTCGCCCCGTACTTCCGCAAGGGCCTCGTCCAGGGCGCCATGCCCGAACCCCTCCTCGGCGCGATGACGGCCCACAACCTCACCCCACGCCACGGCGCGGTCCTCCCCCAGCTCCTCGCGGGCGCCCTGACCGTCGGCGACCTGGCGCGGCGGCTCCGCGTCTCCCTGCCGACCGCCAGCGAACTCGTCGGCGCCCTCACCCGGGCCGGCATCGTGGAACGCAACGAGGACCCGGCCAACCGCCGCCGGATCCTCGTCTCCCTCGCCCCCACCCACCGCCCCGCCGTAGAACGCTTCATCGCCACCCGCTCCGAACCCCTCCTCCGCGCCCTCGAAACCCTCTCCCCCCAAGAACGCGCGGGTTTCGTCACGGGCCTGACAGCTTGGACGCGCGAGGTGCTGGCGTAGCACCGCACTGCATACGTATCGCGACACGTATCGCGCCGGTCCGGCCGGCAGTGCGACGTTCAGCGCCCGAACAGGCTGATCCCGACGTCGTCCGGCGGCGCGTCTTTCGCCAGGCCGGCTCCCGCCCAGACTTCCGGTGTCCGCGAACCGGGAATGTCACCGTCACTCGCCCCTGTCCGGCGGAGCAAGTAGACGCCGTCTCTTTCCCAGGCGCTCCGGTAACCGTGGTGCAGCAGCAGGGAAACCCTTTCCCGCTGCTGGTCGGGGGACGCGAAGGGGAAGATACGCCCCGTGGTGCGGATGAGGACGTATTCGGCGCCTCTGGGGTGCAGGTCGACGATGACTGTTTTGGTGCGGGGGGTGAGGCGTGGTGCGATGTTGTTGTCTGCTTCGATGAATGCGCCGTCCGGTACCTGGTCGGCTGCTTGGAGAAGTGCCTTTTTCTCGGGTGACAGGTTCCATCCCGAAGGCATGAACAGGCCGATCAGGCCGCCCACGGACAGTGAGGCCGCGATGCCGGCCGCTGCCACGGTGGCGATCAGCCACTTCACCGGTCTCCGTCGACGGTGCCCGGGGCCCAGCACTTTGCTGAAGGTTTCGACGGCCGCGGTGAGCAGGATCGGCCACAGGAATGCGTCGTAATGGTTGATCGCCGGCCAGTGGTTCGGGTTGTCGGACAGAACTCGCTCCGCGATGAGCGGTACCGCCAGGAGGACGGTCGGAGACCCCAGCGGCAGGAAAGCCAGCGTCCCCAGCAGCCAGATGATCAGCAGGACCTTGATGAAAGGCGCTGTGGCCACTTGCAGCAACACCCATGGTTCGGTCACTGCTCGGACAACCATGTCCGGGAAGTCCGCGCCTATGCGCCCGTAAGACCAATAGTATCCGGGCGGGCCTCCCATCCACGGGATCAGCACCTTGATGGCCAGTACGGAGATCGCCGGGCAGACGACGGTGATCGCCGCACCGGCGTACGTGCCGCGGCGGTCGGCTCGCCTGCGGCTCCGGAGCAGCAGGACGACGCCGAAGGCTCCCGCCACGAGCCCCAGGTCCTCCTTGGTGAGGCTCAGCAGGACGGCGAACGAGGCTGCGGCCCCATGGCGTCCGGCCAGACCACGCTCCAGCATGCACAAGGCGAACGGGACCGCGAAGGCCACTTCGTGAAAGCCGGTGCCGGAGGCGTTCAGAAGGGGCCACCCCAGGGCGTACAGATAGCCGATGACGTTCACCATGGCGCGCGGCGGAATTGCTGACGCTTCCCTCAAGCAGTGCTGCGCGATGCGCCGGACGAGAGGGACGCCTGAAGCAAACAGGGCCGACTGGGCGATGATCAGGGTCCTCGGGTCGTCCCAGATCCAATAGAGGGGAGCCAGCAGGGCCAGCACCGGGGACAAATGGTCTCCGAGGAGGGAGAACCCTTCCGGGAACTCATGGTGGTAATTCTTTATCGGGGACACCGGTAAGCCCAGATGCGCGTACGCCCGCATGCCTTGGTCGAATATCCCCAGGTCGAACCCTGCCACGCGAAGACTGGCCCACGCCTGGTACCCGACCGCGCAATTCAGAATGAAGCACACCGCCAAGGCGATGACCGCATGCCGCCCCCACGCGGAACCAAGCCGCCCCGCGTCTCCCCGCAGGACCGCATCGTTTCCGCAGCGGGGCGGGGCGGTCACCACCCCACTGAACTGCCGTCGAGTCTGCATGCGGTGCACGCTACTTGATCGTCCTGCCGCACCCGCGGCAAGGTGACAGAAAGAAGGGCACCTTGGCGGGTCGGTTTTCCGGTGAGTTGCGGACCGACGCCCACCCCGGAGGGAATTCGCCATTCCGGAAAACGTTCAAGCCATTGGCGACAGTACCTGTTGAGGAAAAGCTCACATTCGGGAGACCGCGTTGCGGAGCCCGTTCGCCGCTCGTCGTAGGCGGGCCGATGGCCCGCCTACGACGGAGACTCCGCCCTACGCCGTCGGACGCGCCCCGATGACGAACTCCGTGCCGAACGGGTCCGTGATGCGTGACTGTCGTGCGTAGATGGTGTCCTCCGGGGTGGAGGCCGTGCCGCCGGCTGCGACGGCCCGTGCTGCTGCCGCGTCCGTGTCCGCGACTTCGAACAGGGTCGACCAGCCCGCGGCCGCCGCCGACGGGTCGCCCATGATGCCGCCGATCTCGTGTCCGTCCGGGCGGCGCAGGAAGGTGAAGTCGACGTCGGACATGTCCGGGTTGCCGTCCAGGGTGTAGCTGAAGACCGCCGTGTAGAAGTCGCGGGCCCGGGCGGCGTCGGCGGCCGGCGTCACCAGGTCGTTGCGGATGAGGGAGTTGGGCTCGTTGACGATCTCGCAGCCGACGTGGGCGCGCGCCTGCCACAGTCCGAACTGTGCCCCCGTGGTGTCCTCGGCGAGTGCGGCCCGCCCGTAGTCCTTGATGTCCACCGGCCCCCACAGCACCCGGCCGCCCGCGTCCGCGATCCGCTTGGCCGTACCGTCGCAGTCGTCGGCCGCCATCCACATCGTCCACGCGCCGCCCTCCGCGTCGGACCGTTCCATCAGGCCCGCCGCGCGCTGCCCGGCCACCATGCCGATGGCGTACGGCCCCTCCGCCATCATTTCCGTCTCGTACGTCCAGCCGAACAGCGCGCCGTAGAAGTCCATGGCGCGGTCCAGGTCGGGCACGACCAGCTCGATCCAGGTGGGCGTCCCGTCGGGCTGGCTGTCGGTGACACGACTCATCACGTGCTCCTCGCGGTACGGGGCGGCCGGTCGGCCGCGCTGACCCAGTACCTCAACGTTAGGCACCATGCAGGACAGGGAGTGTCCTAGATGGGCGGCGCCCTGCACAGGCGGTGGTCTCGTACGGCCGTAACAGCACCGCATCACCGTCTACGGCATGCCGTAACGCCACTGCCGAATTGCCGCAACAATGGGCAGCCAACATCATGTGCGGTGTGGGCCTCCGCCCGCCCCGCCCGCCGGGCCCGACCGGCCACCCCGACCGGAAATGACGTACCGATGCACCGTTCCCTGCCGGCCGTGGCAGCCGCCCTGGCCGCTACGTGTGCGCTGGTCAGCGGGTGTGCCGGGACGGGCGCGCCGAAGAGTGCGGGGCGTACGGCGGGGGCGTCGGCGCCCGCGCTGCTGTGGCCGGACCGCACGCCCGCGCCACAGCAGTCGTACGAGCCCAACTCCGCCGAGCGCCCCGAACCGGTGCGGGGCGTGCCGCGCGTACCGTCCGGTGACATGCACCAGGTCTCGGCGCTCGCCGTCGCCAAGGCCAAGGTCGCGGCCATGACCGGCAACCTCGACGAGGACGGCACCAACAGGAAGATCAAGGAATGCCGGGTCGCCGGGCGGAAACCATGTCCCGTGCAGAGGCCGGAGTACCGGGACCTGAACGGTGACGGCAAGGACGAGCTGCTGCTGGGCGTCGAGTCCGGAAAAACGTTTCTGTTCCTCTGGGGCTTCACGGCGAAGGACGGGGTGGTCACCCAGATCATGGACGCCGGAGTGACACCCCTGTCCGTCGAACTCGCCGGCCACGACGTGATCATCCGCGAACCGGCCGGCTCGGGCGGCTACACCCTGCGCCGCGTCTACTCCTGGGACAAGCGCCTACAGGCCATGAACGAGCGCGTCATCGAGTACGACGAGTCCCGCACTACGAGATGAGCCGGAGGAAGTCGGCCCAGGCGGCCGGGGGCACGGCAAGCGCCGGCCCGGTCACGTTCTTGGAGTCGCGTATGTGGATGGTGGTGGGGGTGGTGGCGACTTCGATGCACGTACCGCCTTCGTTGACGCTGTAGCTGCTCTTGACCCACGCCAGTTCGGCGCTCATAGCTCACCCGCCACTTTCTCGATCAGTTCCAGTGACTTTCCCGGCGACAGGGCCTCCCCCCGAAGCGCCCCGTACCGATCCCTGTGCTGGACGGCCTCAGCTGGCCTGGTCAGCAACCTACTCCGGTCCTGCCCCTCCAAGAAGATGCTGTCCCGCCCATCAGGCGAGAACAGGATCTCCAGCGAACCGCTCAGCCCAGCGTGCGTCTGGGTGACGGTGGGCATTACCTGAAGGGTCACGTGCGCCAGCTCGCGAGCGGTGGTAACGGCATGCAGCAGCACCGCCTTGAGCACCGCGTTCCCGCCGAGCGGCCGGTGAAGCGCAGCTTCCTCGATCACGAAACTCACGGTCGGCGCGTTCTCCCGGACCAACACCGCTTGTCGCTCCAGCCGTTCCTGCGTCAACTCGTCGATCTCTTCGCTGCGCAGCGCCGGAACCCTCGACCGATGCAGCTCGCGGATGTAGTCCGGCGTCTGCAGAAGCCCAGGGATCACCATGGTGACGTACGCGCCAAGACTCAGCGCTTCGGCCTCCAGCAGTCGCCACTCCTGGAACTGCGCGCGACTCGGCTCCTGTTCCATCAGCTCTACGCATGGCGTAAGCGTGCCCTCGGCTGCTGTGAGCCGATCCGCATCGATCAGAAAGCCCGCGCTCGGGATCCGCTCGCCCCGCTCGTACGCGCCCTCCAGCGATTCCGAAACGTGCGTTTCGTGGGCCAGCCACTTTTGCGTCACCCCAGCGCGCCGGCGGCAGTGCCTGATGAGCCCGCCGACGTGCACGCGCACAGACGACGGCTCCACAGTCTCCACGGCCATGATCACTCCTCCCCACAACTCCATGTGTGAGCCTCTTACTCCTGGTGACGCTACGCACACACGCCGACCATTGACGGCATGACGACCGAAAACCACCCCCAAGAGCCACGCCTCCTCCCCTGGGCCAGTCAGGACGGCAAGCCCTGCTACCTGATCGGCGAAGGGCGCGGTCCCGTGTCCGACCTGGCGGACGGGCTGGAGGAGATGCAACTGTCCATGGCGGTGCAGCTCTTGGACCATTCGCGGGCCGCCCTGAACCGGCCCGAGACGCCCACTCCCACCGAGCTCCTCTTCATCACCAACCGCCTCACCGAATCGCTCAGCGACGCCGTCCGCGTGGCGGACAGCCGGGGCCGCAGGCTCGATCAGGCCCTTCGCGCACCGTGAAGACGCGCGATCTATACGTTCGTCATAGACAAGTGTCTAGGACGCTCGTATAGTCGCGCCATGACCTCAACACCTCGTCCCCACGCCCTGATCTCCGGCGCCGGTATCGGCGGCCCCGCCCTCGCGTACTGGCTGCACCGTTACGGCTACGACGTCACCGTCGTGGAGCGCGCGCCCGCCCTGCGCACCGGCGGCTACAAGGTGGACCTCCGCGGCGTCGCCATCGACGTCGCGGACCGTATGGGCGTACTGCCGGAGATCCGGCGCGCCAGTACGGACATGCGGACCGGCGCGTACGTGAACGGCGACGGGCGGCGGGTCGCCACGCTGCCCGCCGACATCTTCGGCGCCCGGGTGGACGGTGACGACGAGATCATGCGTGGCGACCTGACGCGCATCCTCTACGACCGCACGCGCGACGACGTGCAGTACGTCTTCGGCGACTCGATCAGCTCCCTCGCAGACGACGGCGCGGGGGTGGACGTCACTTTCGAACGCGGGGCGCCGCGCCGCTTCGACCTGGTCGTCGGCGCGGACGGCCTGCACTCCACCGTCCGCCGCCTCGCTTTCGGTGCCGAGTCCCGCTACCTGCGGCACATCGGCGCGTACATATCCTCGTTCAGCGTGCCCGGCGAACTGGCGCCGCCGCGCGAGGAGTTGTACCACCTGACGCCCGGCCGGCTCGTCTGCGCGTACAGCGCGGCCGGGGACAGCGGCGCCAAGGCGTGGCTCTCCTTCCGCTCGCCCCGGCTGGACTACGACCACCGCGACGCGGACGCGCAGCGCCGGCTCCTGGCGGACGCGTACGAGGGCGTCGGCTGGCAGGTCCCCCGGCTCCTCGAAGCCTCCCGCACCGCCGCCGACTTCTACTTCGACGGGCTGCACCTGATCGAGATGGACCGCTGGTCGCGCGGGCGCGTGGTGCTGCTGGGCGACGCCGCGCACTGCGCGTCCCCCGCGTCGGGGCAGGGCACCGGGATGGCGCTGGTGGGCGCGTACGTACTGGCCGGGGAGCTGGCGGCGGAAGGCGCCCCCCGTACGGCCGACCCGCGTACCGCCTTCGCCGCTTACGAGGCGGAGATGCGCCCCTACGTCACGGCGAACCAGCGGATGGCGGAGAAGTTCGTACCCCAGATGGCGCCTGCCTCCCAGGGCGCGATCCATTTCCGGCACGTGATGCTGCGGATGCTGCCCCACATGCCGTGGAAGCACTACGTGGCGAAGAAGCTCGCCGAGGACGTACAGCGCTGCGCCCGCGCGATCACCCTCAAGCCGTACGGCACCCGCCGCCCGGCCCCGGCGCCCACCTCGGCGTGAGCCGGAACCTTTTGCCCCGGCGGGGCATCTTTCCGCCCGTAAGGGCCCTGCCTGGCGGAGGAGTTGTTCGGATGGTGCGTCGAGTTCGGGTGCTGCTGTTGAGTGCCGCACTGCTGCTGACGGGTTCGGTGATCTGGTCCGCGCCCGCCTCCGCCGTCATCGGCGGGGCGAAGAGCTCCTACGGCCCGTGGGCGGTACGGATGCTCGTCGACGGCAAACCGGCGTGTACGGGGACGGCGGTCACCCCCCAGTGGATACTCACCGCTTCGCACTGCTTCTACGAGCAGGCGGAGCCGGTCGCCGACCGGCGGATCTCCTTCCGGATCGGCAACCTCGACATGCGCAAGGGCACCACGGTCCGGCCACTGCCCGGCAAACGTGTGGGCAGCGCACAGTCCGACATGATGCTGGTCAAGGTCCCGACGATGAAGATCCCCACGGCGCGCCTGGCCACGGCCGGTGTCCGCGTCGGCCAGACCGTGCGCCAGTACGGGTGGGGCGCCACCTGCACCGACGACGAGAACGCCTGCCAGTCTCCCGTGCTCAAGCAGTCGGACCTGCGGGTCGTACGGCAGGACGACCGCCGCTGCAAGGGCTACACGGCACCGGGCGGCCCGGACTTCTGCATGGAGAAGGTGACCGGGATCCCGGCCGGCGGCGACTCCGGCGGCCCGGTGATGAGCATCGGCCCGCGTGGCACCGAGACCCTCCTCGGCGTCTTCAACGGTTCGGACCGGGAGACGGTCGCCCAGGCCGGAGAGGTCTCCCAGCAACTCGCCTGGATCCGTTCGGTCACCCGCCGCTAACCCGGAACACGCAGCAGGCGCGGACTCGTCCGCCGCCCTGCCCCGCGTACCCACGGGCTAGGCTGCCGGGCATGGTCGAACACCCGGCAGAGAGCGCGCCACCGCACACGGGCACGGACACGGGCACGGGCACGGGGCCCGACGCGGGCACGGGCATGACCGCGGGCACGGGCACGACCGCGGGCACGGGCACGACCGCGGGCACGGGCACGACCGCGGGCGCGGGCCCAGACTCCGGTGAGCGCTTTCACGCGCTCCTCCGCTCCCTCCGTGTCTGGGACGGCGAGCTGCCGGCCGTCGACCCCGATCCGGCGCACGCCCCGGCCGACCCGCTGCCGCTGTTCCGGCAGTGGCTGCGGGAGGCCGCGGAAGCGGGCGTCCCCGAGCCGCACACCATGACCCTCGCGACGGCGGACGCGGCCGGCGACCCGAACGTACGCACCGTGATGCTGCACGACGCCGACGAGCGCGGCTGGCACTTCGCCTCCCACCGCGGCAGCCGCAAGGGCCGCGAACTCGCCGCCCGGCCGCGCGCCGCCCTCGGCTTCTACTGGGCGGGGCTCGGACGCCAGGTCCGCGTACGGGGCCGGGTGACCGAGGCGGGCCCGGAGGAGAGCGCGGCCGACCTGCACCGCCGCTCGACGGGCGCCCTGGCCGCCGCCCTGGTGGGCCGCCAGAGCGAGGTCCTCGCCTCGTACGCGGACCTCGAACGCGCCTCGGAAGCCGCCTGGGACCGGGCCCGGCGCGAGCCCACCGCGCCCGTACCGAGCTGGACCCTGTACGTGCTGGTGCCCGACGAGGTCGAGTTCTTCCAGGGCGACGCCCGCCGCCGGCACGTGCGTATCCATTACCGCCGGGAAGGCGGCACGGGCTGGACCCGGGAACTTCTCTGGCCCTGAGCGGGCGTACGAGACGCCCCTACGCCGGGGGCTCTGCCGCCGATGTGGCTGCCGTCGTTCCCGTCACTGCCGTCGCTGCCGGCGTCCCCGTCTCTGCCGGCGTCCCCGTCGCGGCCTTCCAGCGGCGGATGATCTCCCCCTTGGCCGCCTCCATCTCCGAGTCGAATTCCTCCGTGACCGGCGCGGGCAGGAAAAGGCCTTCACCGCTCGCCAGGAGCAGGCGGATGCGATAAGTGGCCGTACCCCGGCGGCCGAAGAAACTGGGGTCGTACCTCCTGACACCGATATCCGTGATGTCACCCCAGGCGACGGAACGCCGCCGCAACGGTGTCCTGACGCGTATGCCCGCGGCGCCGACGTACGTACGCATGGCGCAGCAGTAGGACAGGGCGAGGGCGGACAGCCCGAACACCAGGAGCGCGATGGTCGTCTCGCTCAGCGAACTCCCGGAATCGTCCGCGGAATACCGCCTGACGAACTCCTGCCACCCCATACCCAAGGTGACGACGCCCGCGGGGATGACGACGGTCAGGACAAAAACAGCCAGCGCCCCCCACTGCCACTTACGGGACGCGGGACGATACGTGATCGTTTCCACCCCTTTACCCTACGCCCCGCCCCTGTCCGGCACTTCTCCGCGCTTCAGAAACGCTGGTACATGATGTGCAGGCCGACGTACCCCTTGGTGGGGTGCAGGAAGCCCTCGGGGAGGGTCGTCATGATTTCGAAGCCGAGGGACTTCCAGAGGGCGACGGCGCGGGTGTTGGTCTCGACCACGGCGTTGAACTGCATGGCCCGGAAGCCCGTCGCCCGCGCCCAGTCGAGGGCGTACTCGCCGAGCGCGCGCCCCACGCCGCGGCCGCTGTGCGCCGGGTCGACCATGAAGGAGGCACTGGCGATGTGGGCGGCGCCACCCAGGTGGTTGGCGTTCATCTTGGCCGAGCCCAGGACCGTACCGTCGCCGTCCACGGCCACGACCGTACGGCTCGGCGGTTCGAGCATCCACATCGCACGGCCGGCCGGCTCGTCCAGGTCGCGGGGGTAGCTGTACGTTTCGCCGGCCGCCACGATGGCCCGGAAGAACGGCCAGATGGCAGGCCAGTCGGCCGCGGTCGCTTCTCGGATCAGCACGCGCGCCAGGATGCCGGGGGCGGGCACGGGGGGCCAGCGATTTTCCGGGGCGGGCGGGAAAGCGGCTAGGGGCGTGGCGTGCCGGTGAGGTAAAGGGTGGTGATGTAGGGGGCGTCACCCCGACGTATCGTCATGCCGTCGCGGCCGGCCACGTACTGGTAGGGCTGCGACTTCAGGAGCGCGGACACCACCTGTTCGTCGTCCTGTAGTCGAAACGGTACGGGGAGTCGTACGTCTGCGCTCGCACCGGCCGGTACCGGGTAGTGAAGAACTCCTCGTGCCGGTTGGGCACCAGAGTGACCGTCTCGCCGCGGTCATTCTTCAACTCCAGGGAATACCGGGGGCTTCGGGGACTCGCGGTCTTCGGGTCGTTTTTCGGTGATCGTCAGCGGGCCCTGAAGGGAAGGTCCTGAGCCCTTCATCTTCGCCCTTGAAGTCGTGCACCGACCAGACCCCACGGGACAACAACCCGCCCGGTGCCGCACCGCACGCCGAGACCGCGACGAGGGCCACCACACCGGCATCGGCCGACACCAGGGTGCGTCTTCGGGGCGTACGTGTCACCGTGACCGTCAAACGCCCGGCTCACACGCGTAGTCCCTCCGGCGCGGAATTCAGGCGGGGCGGAATACGGGGACGGCAATTCCTGAAGCGTCCGCGGTACGGAAGTGCACTCGTAGCGGCATTCCGATGCGGAGGGCCGCCTCCGGGCATTCGACGACTTCCGTCATCATGCGCGGGCCTTCGGCCAGGTCCACCACCGCGGCCACGTAGGGTACGCGCTCGCCGAACGGCGGGAGGTCGTTACGGTGCACCACCGACCATGTGTAGAGCGTGGCCCGACCGCTCGCCTCCTCCCATGCCACGTCTTCGCTCCAGCACCGCGGGCAGAATTCGCGCGGGTAGTGGTGTGCCGCCCCGCAGCCGCCGGCGCGGCAGCGGCGCAGGAGCAGGCGGCTCCGGGCTGCGGCGTCCCAGTAGGTGCGGTTGAACGCGTCGGTTTCGGGGAGGTCGTAGCGGGGCCCGGTGGGTGGGGCTGCTGCTGGGCCGCCGCCTGGTGAGGGTTGCGCATCCGGTTTCACTTCGGTCACCCGCTTGTGGTCGGTGCGGTGGACGGTGGCTGACGCCTCGTCAGTTCAGTCGATGTTGGCCGGGATGCGCAAGGGGGCGGGCGCGGACGGATGCCCGTACGGCGACAGGCGGACGCTGCGCGGTTACCCTCACCGGCATGCCGGACGACGCAGCGCACGCCAGCTCCTCCGCATCCCCCGCACCTGCATCCAGTACGCCCGCAGCCCGCACGTCTGCGCCCAGTACGCCCGCAGCCCGCACGTCTGCGTCCAGTACGCCCGCAGCCCGCACGTCTGCGTCCAGCGCCGTGCCGCCTGCTGCCGTTCCGCCCGTGTACGTCGTCGGGGGCGGGCCGGGAGGGCTCGCCACCGCGGCGGCGCTCGGTGCCTACGGCATCCGTGCCGTCGTGCTCGAAAAGGCCGACGCGGTGGGCGCCTCCTGGCGGGGGCATTACGACCGTCTGCGACTGCACACCACGCGCCGCCTCTCCGGCCTGCCGGGCCTGCCCATCCCGCGCGCTTACGGGCGGTGGGTCGCGCGCGACGACGTGGTGCGCTACCTGGAGCAGTACGCCGAGTACCACCAGCTCGAAGTCGCCCTGGGCGTGGAAGTGCACCGCCTGGACCGCGCGGCGGACGGCGGATGGATTCTGCACGCGAACGGCGGGCGCGCGCCGGCCGCCCGTACGGTCGTGATCGCCACCGGTTACAACCACACCCCCTACCTCCCCGACTGGCCCGGCCGCGACAGCTACCCCGGCGAACTCCTGCACGCCGGCGAATACCGCAACGCCCGCCCGTACGCGGGCAAGGACGTCCTGGTCGTCGGCACCGGCAACACCGGGGCCGAGATCGCCGTCGACCTGGCGGCGGGTGGCGCGGCGCGGGTACGCCTGGCGGTCCGCACCGCTCCGCACATCGTGCGGCGCTCGACGGCGGGCTGGCCCGCCCAGGCAACGGGCATCCTCGTACGCCGCCTGCCGCCACGCCTCGTGGACCGGGCCGCGCACGTGATGCGCCGCCTCTCCGTACCGGACCTGTCGGCGCACGGGCTGCCGGTGCCGGACACCGGGCTCTACAGCCGCGTCCTGGAGGGGGCGATCCCCGTCCAGGACGTGGGGCTGATCGACGCCGTACGGAGCGGTGCGGTACGGCCGGTCGCGGCGGTGACGTCCTTCGACGGCGGCGTCGTACGGCTCGCGGACGGCGACGCGATCGAGCCGGAGGCCGTCATCGCCGCCACCGGATACCGGCGCGGCCTGGACGGCCTCGTCGGCCACCTCGGCCTCCTCGACAGCCGCGGCCGGCCGCGCGTCCACGGCCCCCGCACCCTCCCGTCCGCCCCCGGCCTGTACTTCACGGGCTACACGAACCCGATCAGCGGCATGTTCCGCGAGCTGGCCGCCGACGCACGCCGCATCGCCCGCGCCGTCGCCACCGCCTACGCGAGGGACGAGGCGGCCCGCCCGGAAGGTTTAGCACTCCGGACCATTCCTGACGGGCCGTCAGGTCGCCTAACCTGACTGCGCGTCAGTCGAATCGGCACTCGTCACACGGGAGCGGGCGTCAGCGATGCTTGGATCGACCTACGGCAGCCTCACCACTCACTCCAGCCCGGCCCGCGTGGTGACGTGCGGGCAGGCTCCGCCGCGGACCGTCCACGAGACGGCCGACCTGGACGTCAGCGGACGGCCGCTGTACGCCCCCGTCCCCGACCTGGACCGGTTCTTCCGGCCCGAGTCGGTGGCGGTCGTCGGCGCCTCCGACAGCGAGGGCCGCCCGAACACCGGCATCACCCGGCAGCTCATGGCGTGGGCCGAACGCGTCGGCGCCCGCCTGCACCCGGTCAACCCGGGCCGTGACCATGTCTTCGGCCTGCCCTGTCTCACCTCCGTCTCCGACCTGCCCGAGCAGGTCGATCTCGCCGTACTGCTGGTCGCGGACCCCGTACCGGTCATCGAGGAACTGGCCGACGCCAAGGTCAGGTTCGCGGTCGCCTTCGCCTCCGGCTTCGCCGAGACCGGGGCGGCCGGCGCCGCCGCCCAGGACCGGCTCGCCGAGGCCGTGGCCCGTACCGGCATCCGGCTGCTCGGCCCGAACACCAACCTCAACGCCTTCGCGTCGTTCCGCGCGGACCTGGACGGTCCCGCCATCGCCCTGATCACCCAGTCAGGCCACCAGGGCCGCCCCGTCTTCTCCCTCCAGGAGCTGGGCATCCGCCTCTCGCACTGGGCACCGACCGGCAACGAGGCCGATCTGGAGACCGCCGACTTCCTCTCCTACTTCGCCTCCCGTCCCGAGGTGGGCGCCGTCGCCGCGTACATCGAAGGGTTCAAGGACGGCCGCAGCTTCCTGCTCGCCGCCGACCGGGCGGCCCGCAACAAGGTCCCGGTCGTCACCGTCAAGGTCGGCCGCACCGAGGCCGGGGCCCGTACGGCCGCCTCCCACACCGGCAAGCTGACCGGCGCGGACGCGGTGGTGGACGCGGCCATGCGGCAGTTCGGCGTGATCCGGGTGGACGGGCTGGACGAGCTGCAGGACACCGCGGCCCTGCTCGCCCGGGCCCGCACACCGACGGCCGAGGGCGTCGCCGTCTATTCGATATCCGGGGGCACCGGCGCCCATTTCGCGGACCTGGCGACGGCCGCCGGGCTCCGGCTGCCCGCACTGGGCCGCGCGAAGCAGGACGAGCTGCACCAGTGGATCCCGGACTACCTGAGCGTCGCCAATCCGGTGGACAGCGGCGGGCACCCGGTCGGCGACTGGCGCGGCCGCAAGATCATCGACGCGATCCTGGCCGACCCGTCCGTCGGCGTGCTGATCTGCCCGATCACCGGCCCGTTCCCGCCGATGAGCGACAAGCTGGCGCAGGACCTCGTGGACGCGGCGGAAGAGACGGACAAGCTGGTGTGCGTCGTCTGGGGCTCGCCGGTCGGCACCGAGGACGCCTATCGGCGCACTCTGCTGGGGTCGCGGCGGGTGGCGACGTTCCGCACGTTCGCCAACTGTGTGACGGCCGTCCGCGCCCACCTCGCACATCACCGCTTCACGGCCGCCTACCGCTCCCCCTTCGACGACGCCCCGCGCACCCCGTCCCCCGCCGCGCGCAAGGCACAGGACCTGATGCGCCCGGGACAGCAGCTCAGCGAGCACGCGGCGAAGCAGCTGCTGCGCGCCTACGGGATCAGGGTGCCGCGCGAGCAGCTGGTGACCAGCGCGGCGGCGGCCGTGCGCGCCGCGAGCCTGGTCGGCTACCCCGTCGTCATGAAGGCGTCCGCGCCGCGGCTCGCGCACAAGACGGAGCTGGGGCTGGTCAAGACCGGACTGACCTCCGCAAGCCAGGTCAGGGACGCCTATCGGGAGCTGACCGACATCGCCCGCTACGAGGACATCGAGCTGGACGGTGTGCTCGTCTGCCAGATGGTCGAGCGGGGGGTGGAGATGGTCGTGGGCGTCACCGCGGACCGGCTCTTCGGGCCGACCGTGACCGTCGGGCTGGGCGGCGTACTCGTCGAAGTGCTGCGGGACACCGCCGTCGGCGTGCCGCCCTTCGGCGAGGACCGGGCGCGCGCGATGCTCGGCGAGCTGCGCGGGCACGCCCTGCTGGACGGCGTACGGGGAGCGCCGCCGGCCGATGTGGACGCGCTCGTCGAAGTCGTCCTGCGCGTGCAGCGGATGGCGCTGGAACTGAGCGGTGAGCTCGCCGAGTTGGACATCAATCCGCTGCTGGTGCTGCCGCGCGGACAGGGCGCCGTCGCGCTCGACGCGCTCGCCGTCTGCCACTGACCGCGCTACCGGCCGGGCCAGCGCCCGCACCAGCGCCCGCGCGGCTGCGCGGCCGGCCGGCCGTGCCACTGCCCGGACGCCCGACCACACAGCTTGGAGCCGCCTCACCATGGCCCCCACCCCCGTCTCCCCCGAGCCCGGATCCCCTGCCGGCCCCGCTGACTCATTGATACTCGACACCACTGACAACGCCGTGCTGTGGATCACGCTCAACCGCCCCGCCGCCCTCAACGCCCTCACCTGGGACCAGCGCGAACGCGTGATCACACTGCTTTCCGACGCCTCCGCCGACCCGGCCGTACGAGCCGTCGTGCTCACCGCCACGGGCAAAGGTTTCTGCGCGGGCGCGGACCTCCGGGGCGGGACGGGAGGCGGCCCGGGGAGCGGGGCGGGGAGCGGGGCGGGAGGCCGTTCGGGGAGCGGGCCGGGGCGCGGTTCGGGAGGCGGGCCGGACAGCGATGCGGGGAACGGGCCGGGAAGCGGTGCGGGGGACGGGCCGGGAGGCGGTGGCGGCGTCGCGGGGGATGTGGCCCGGACGATCCAGCGTGGTGCGCAGCGCCTCATCGGTGCCGTACTGGACTGCGAGAAGCCGGTCCTCGCCGCCGTCAACGGCACCGCCGCCGGGCTCGGCGTACACCTCGCGCTCGCCTGCGACCTGGTGGTGGCGGCCGAGTCCGCCACGTTCATCGAGGCGTTCGCGCGCCGCGGGCTGGTGCCGGACGGGGGCGGCGCGTACCTGTTGCCCCGGCTCGTCGGCCCGCAGCGCGCGAAGGAGCTGCTGTTCTTCGGCGACGCCGTGACGGCCGCGGACGCCGAACGGATGGGCCTGGTCAACCGGGTCGTCCCGGACGCCGGGCTGGAGCAGGCCGCGCGGGACTGGGCGGAGCGGCTGGCCGCCGGGCCGACCCGGGCCTTCGCCCTGACCAAGCAGCTGGTCAACGCCTCCCTGGACGGCGACCGCGGCGCGGCGTTCGCCGCCGAGGCGGCGGCCCAGGAGATCAACATGACGACGGCGGACGCGCGGGAGGGCGTCGCGTCCTTCGTGGAGCGCCGGCGGCCGGCGTACCGGGGGCGGTGACGAGGCGGATCGGGGGCCCGCCGCCCTTCCGATCTGACGGGCCGTCAGGTTCAATGGAACCATGATGGGACACGCCGCCATGGCAGCTACCGCGGTGCGCTATCTGCGGTCGGTGGGCGCGCCGACCTCGGCCGAGGCAGCGGCCCCGGCCCACACCACCCCCGTGGCGCCGCGCCCCGCCCTCAGAGCCGTACGGGAGGGTGAGCGGGCGCCCCTCGACCCGGCCGCCTTCCGCGCCGTCCTCGGCCACTTCGCCAGCGGCGTCACGGTCATCACCGCGCCCGCGCCCGCCCGTGTATCCGCGTCCGCGCCCGCCCGCGTATCCGCGCCCGCGCCCCGTACGTCCGATCCCACAGCCGACACCCCGGCCGACGGCCCGGCCGACACCCCGACCGACGGCCCGACGACCCCCCCGACGGCCCCTCCGGCCGACGCCCCGGCCGGTTTCGCCTGCCAGTCCTTCGCGTCGCTGTCCCTCGACCCGCCGCTGGTCACGTTCATGGTGGCCCGTACGTCCACGACCTGGCCCCGGATCGCCCGCGCCGGTGTCTTCTGCGTCAACATCCTGGGCGCGCACCAGGAGGGTCTGTGCCGCGCTTTCGCGGTCAGCGGCGCCGACAAGTTCGCGGGGGTCTTCTACACGCCCGCCCCGGTCACCGGTTCACCGCGCCTGGCGGGCGCCCCCGCCTGGGTCGACTGCACCGTCCAGGCCGTGCACACCGGCGGCGATCACCTCATCGTCGTAGGCCGGGTCGCCGCCCTCGGCACGGACCCGGACGCCGCACGGTCCGGTCCGCTGCTGTTCCACCGGGGCGCCTTCGCCCGCTTCAGCGCGTAGGCCGGGCCCCGCCCCCGGCAGAACGCCGGAACGCCGGAACGCCATGCCAGCACGCCACCACGCCACCACGTCAGAACGTCACCACCCCACGCGCCACCCGCCCCCGCCGCAGGTCCGCCACCGCCTCGGCGAAGTCCGCGACCGCGTACGTCCTGGTCACCAGCTCGTCCAGGAGGAGGCGGCCCTCCTCGTAGAACCTCGCGTACCGCGCGATGTCGCGCTGCGGACGGGCGGAGCCGTAGCGGCAGCCCAGGATGGACTTGTCCAGGTACATCGACGAGACCAGGAACGACGCCTCGGCGGCGGCCGGGGGCACGCCCAGCAGGACCGCCTGGCCGTGCCGGCCGAGGAGGTCCACCGCCTGCCGGATCAGGTCCGTACGGCCCACGCACTCGAAGGTGTGGCCGGCGCCGTGCGGCAGGATGCCGCGTACGGCCTCGACGGTGTCCGGGACCGCCGACGCGTCCACGAAGTGCGTCGCCCCGAAGCGCCGGGCCACCGCCCCCTTCGCCGGCTCGACGTCCACCGCGACGATCACCGAGGCACCGGCCAGCCGCGCGCCCTGGAGCACGTTCAGCCCGATGCCGCCCGTGCCGATCACCACCACCGTGTCGCCCTGCTCCACCCGCGCGCGGTTCAGGACGGCGCCGACCCCGGTCAGCACACCGCACCCGATCAGCGCCGCCGACGTCAGCGGTATCCGACGGGGAATCCGCACCGCCTGGACGGCCTTGACGACCGTACGCTCGGCGAAGGCGGAGTTGGACGCGAAGCTGTACACCTCCCGGCCGCCGTGCCGGAACGGCTTGCCGGGTCTCCCGATCGAAGCCGGGCACATCGTCGGCCGGCCCCGGTCGCACTCCGCGCACGTCCCGCAGTTGGCCAGCGTGGACAGCGCGACATGATCTCCTGCCGCTACATGTGTGACCCCGTCCCCCACCTCCTCGACCACGCCCGCACCCTCATGCCCCAGCACCACCGGCACCGGATGAGGAATCGTCCCATCGACCACTGACACATCGCTGTGGCACAGCCCCGCCGCCCGGATGCCGACCAGCACCTCGCCGGGCCCCGGAGCCCGTACCTCCAGGTCGTCCACGACCCGCGGCTGCCCGCCCGCGAAGATGACGCCTCGCATCACCGTTCCCGCCCTCCGTCGAGGCCGAGCACGCGCCCGGCAATGATCGTGCGCTGGATCTCGTCCGAACCGCCGTAGACCGTGTCGGCCCGGCTGAAGAGGAACCGCCGCTGCTCCGCGTCGAGCCCGTACGGGGCGTCCGCCGTCCACGCCCCAGGACCGCACGCCGCGCCCGCTCCCCGTACGTGCAGCGCCAGCTCCGCCATCCGCTGGTGCCAGCCGGACCACAGCAGCTTCGCCACGCTGGGCGCCCCCGCGTCGCCGGCCGCCGGACCGAGCGTGCGCAGCGCGTTCCACCGCATCACCCGCAGTTCGGCCCACTGCCGTACGAGCCGGTCCCGCAGGACGGGATCGCGCGCCGCGCCCGTGCGTACGGCCGCGTCGCACACCTCGCTCAGCTCCCGCGCGAAGCCGATCTGCTGGGCGAGCGTGGAGACACCGCGCTCCAGCGCCAGCAGGCCCGTCGCCACCCGCCAGCCCGCGCCGGGCCCGCCCACCACATGCCCGGCGCGCGCCACCGCCCCGTCGAAGAACACCTCGTTGAACCCGGCCGTCCCGGTCAGCTGCCGGATCGGCCGCACCTCGACGCGCCCCGGCTGGTCCATCGGCACCAGCAGGAAGGACAGCCCACGGTGCCGCCGCTCGCCCGGGTCGGTCCTGGCCAGCACGAAGCACCAGTCGGCCTCCCGCGCGAGCGAGGTCCAGATCTTCTGCCCGCTGATCCGGTACGTGTCCCCGTCGCGCACGGCCGCCGTACGGACCGCCGCGAGGTCCGAGCCCGCGCCGGGCTCGCTGTACCCCTGGCACCACAGTTCCTCGCCGCGCGCGACGGGCGGCAGGAAACGTTTCCGCTGCGCGTCGTCCCCGTACGCGAGCAAGGTCGGCGCCAGCAGGTTCTCCCCGATGTGCCCCACCCGCTCCGGCGCGCGCGCCGCGGCGTACTCCTCGGCCCACACCACCTGCTGCGTCAGCGTGGCCACCCGGCTCCCGTACGAGCCGTGCGCACGGTCCCAGCCGATCCCGATCCACCCGGCCCGCCCCAACTCCCGCTCCCAGGCCCGCCGCACCCCCCAGTCAGCAGGGTCACCGCCCACCCCCCGCCCCAGCTGCTCCGCAAGCCAGCAACGGGCCTCACCCCGGAAAACCTCATCGGCCGCCCCGAACAAAAAATCCACCGGACACCTCCCACCGAGATCAGCCACCCACCACTCCTCCCCACCTACGGAAGGGGACGGGCCGGAGCGGCCTGCCGCGCAGGCCCGTCCCCGCATCTGCCCGCCCCGCGCAGCGGCCACCGCCCGCCGCAGGCGCAACGGACCCGCGCCCAAAAGCGAACGGCCACCCCCCCGAACCGGCCGCCCCGGACCAGCCGCTTCCCGAACAGGCCACCCACCCGAACCGGCCACCCCGAACTGGCCGCTCCCCGAACAGGCCACCCCCCGAACCGGCCACCGCAGAACCGGCAACCAACAGCGGAGCTACACGTTGGGCCGCCGCCCACCGGCCGCATCAGCGGCCATCCCCGCCACCCGTTCCAGCAACGGCATCGGATCCGCCCCCACCGTCCCCGGCAGAAACTCCGCGATCTTCTCCGGCGTCCACCCGCCCTCCGCGTACCCGGAGCGCAGCTCCCTCGGCTGGGCCCAGACCGCGATCTTCGGTCCGGCGACGGTGTAGACCTGCCCGGTGATCCGTTCTGCCGCGGCGCGGTCGCTGAGCAGGTAGACGACGAGGGCCGCGACGTCCTCGGGTTCGCCGATCTCCGTCAGCTGCGTCGGTACGTTGGCGGACATCCGCGTACGGGCGACGGGCGCGACCGCGTTGGCGGTCACGCCGTACCGGCTGAGGCCGAGCGCGGCGCTGCGCACCAGCGAGATGACGCCGCCCTTGGCCGCCGCGTAGTTCGCCTGCGAGACGCTGCCCTGGTGGTTGCCGCTGGTGAAGCCGATGAGGGTGCCGGACTTCTGCCGGCGCATGACGGCCGACGCCGCGCGGAAGACGGTGAACGTGCCCTTCAGGTGGGTGGCGACGACCGGATCCCACTCCTCCTCGGTCATGTTGAAGAGCATCCGTTCGCGCAGGATGCCGGCCACGCACACCACGCCGTCCAGGCGTCCGTACCGCGTGAGGGCGGTGTCGACGACGCGCTGCCCGCCTTCCATGGTGGACACGTCGTCCGCGACGGCGACCGCGTCACCGCCCGCCTGCTCGACCTCCTTGACCACCGCCTCGGCGATCTCGCTGCTCGGTCCGGCGCCGTCGATCGCCACCCCGAAGTCGTTGACGACCACCCGGGCCCCCTGTGCGGCGCAGGCCAGGGCCACCGCGCGCCCGATGCCGCGGCCCGCGCCGGTGACGGCGACCACCTTGCCCGCCAAGAAGTTCCCCATGCCGCGCCCCTTCCCACGGTTTCTGACGGCCCGTTAGATTTTTGGGCAGCGCCGCACCGAGCACAAGACCCGCGCGCAGCCTGTAGCAGAAACCGCCGGCCCGCCCCGCGGGCCGGTCCGAGGAGGCCCCATGCCCCTGCCGGCGGAGTTCCACGACCTCGCGAAGCGCGTGAACAACTGGGGCCGCTGGGGCACGGACGACGAGCTCGGCACGCTCAACCTGCTGACGCCCGAGGTCGTACGGCAGGCCGCCGCCACCGTCCGCTCCGGCCGGCGCGTCGCGCTCGCGCTGCCGCTGCGCCAGGACGGCGTACAGACCGGCGTGATCCCCGGCCGGGTCAACCCGCTGCACACCATGACCGCGATCAACCAGGAGATCTTCGGCCCCGGGACGGTCGCCACCTCCGACGACGCCGTCACCATGGGGCTCCAGGCGGCCACCCACTGGGACGGCCTGGCCCACGTCTCGCACTCCGGCCGGCTCTACAACGGCCGGCCCGCCGGCACCGTCACCGCACACGGCGGCGCCACCGCCCTCGGCATCGAGAAGGCGCCGCCGATCGTCTCGCGCGGCGTCCTGCTCGACGTGGCGCGCGCCCGCCGCGGCGACGCCGAAGGGCCCGGGCGGCTGCCCGCCGGCCACGCGGTGACGCCGGAAGATCTGGACGCGGCGGAGGAGTTGGCCGGGACGCGGGTACGGCCCGGGGACATCGTCCTCGTCCGTACCGGGCACATCCAGCACTATCTGGCGGGCGACCGGGACGCGTACGCCTTCCCGTCACCGGGACTCTCGGTGCGTACGCCCGAGTGGTTCCACGCCCGCGATGTCGCGGCGGTCGCCGACGACACCCTCACCTTCGAGATCTTCCCGCCGGAGATCGACGGCCTCTGGATGCCCGTGCACGCGCTGCACCTGGTGGAGATGGGCATGCTCCAGGGGCAGAACTGGAACCTGGAGGAGCTGGCCGGGGCCTGCGCGGCGGAGAACCGTTACGCGTTTCTGCTCGCCGCGACGGCGGAGCCGTTCGTGGGCGGCACGGGGGCGCCGGTCGCGCCGGTCGCGGTGCTGTGACCGGTGGCGCCGGTCGCGGTGCTGTGAAACGGACCGGTCGTACGAAGATCAGCACCGTCCCGGCCAGGCGGCGGTACGCCCGTGCGCACCCCGAGCGCGGCACCGCGGACCGCCACCCGGCTACGGGACACGACCCGCACTCGCCGAGGCTCCCGCCCCCGTACCCTCGGCGTCCCCTCGCGGCGAATCGCTCCACCCCAGCGTGATCAGACGGACACAGCACGTCAACACCTGAACGCACCCCGGCCCTCCCGTACGCCGGTCCCGGACTCAGGCCCGGTTCGGCAGCGCGCAGTGCGGGTCGTACGCGCCCATGTCCGAGCCCGCCGCCATCAGCATCGACTGGCCGCGGTCCACCTCGCACCAGATGCTCTTGCCGCTCCCCTCGGGCCGCCAGCCCCAGCGGTCCGCCAGCCCGTCGACCAGCTCCAGGCCGCGGCCGTTGGTGTCGTCACCGTCGGCGCGGCGGGGGCGCGGCGCACGGGTGCTGCGGTCCGCGACCTCGACCCGTACGGTGCCCACCACGGCACCCGACCCCGAGAAGCACATCCGCAGCTCGGCGGGGTTCCCGGTATGCACGACGGCATTGGTGACCAACTCGGAGATCAGCAGGATCAGCGTCTCCGCCAGCGGCTCGTCGGCCCCTATACCCGAGCCGGCCAGCCGCGACCTGGCCCACCTACGGGCCCGCCCCACCTCCGCGGGGTCAGGCCGGACTTCCAACTGCACCTGAAGCACCTGCACCGCTCACACCATCCGAACCGGCGGACACATCGCCTCGCGCCTCCTCGGGGTCACACTCCGTGACCCCGGTGATGCACAGCATGGTTGACGTTCAGTCACCCCAACAAGCGCTTCGGGCATATTCCAGCGCAAGGGAGTATGCGTGGTGCATACTGTGCGACGCGCTTTGCCGGGAGTCGAACAAGAGGGCCTCACGCCCCTCCTTCGAGGGCGGGCGGAGCGCGTTCGGCATCCCGGGCCGGTCGCCACGACCCCACGGGAACAGTTGCGCCTCAGAACCACTCGCACCCAAGGGAGCGTACCCGAGCGGGCCGCCGACTCCCCCCTGTGACGAGTTACGCCTAGGACACAACCCCATATCGACCCTCCGTGACCGCTCGCGTGTACGGAATCCGACATTCCGCACAGAAGGCGCTAGACATCGACATCACCCACCAAAAGCGCCTCGGCGAGCGCTTCCTCCGCCTTTGGGCCGCTTTGCCATTGTTCGACTCGGCACCAGGCCCGCTTGAGATGCAGATGCACGTCGGCCTCCCAGGTGAAGCCCATACCGCCGTACACCTGGAGGCAGTCCCGGGCGTTGCGCACCGCGGCCTCGTCGGCCAGCAACTTTGCGCCGATCACTGCGAGTGACCGTTCGGCGAGCGAAGCCGCATATACGGCACTGCGCGCCATTTCCACCCGTATCAGCATCTCGGCGCACAGATGTTTCACCGCCTGGAACGCTCCGATCCGTACACCGAACTGCTCGCGGCGCCGGGCGTGTTCCACGGCCATCTCGACCGTACGGGCAGCGCTGCCCAGCTGGAGCGCCGCGGTCAGCAGTGCGGCCTCGCGGCGCAGCCGCGGCACGTCCAGAGAGCGCGGCGCGCGGCGCGGGTAGGACACCACGCGCGCGAGCGGCGTGAGCGGGTCGATCGAGCGGACGGGTTCCAGGACGGGCCAGCCGGGAGCGTTCCAGTACGCCTTCCCGGGAGGCTCGGAACACGGGGGAGCGGCGGGCGCCTCCCCCTCCACCAAGATCAACTCATCGCAGTCCCCAGGGTGTTCCCACAGACACCCCCCGCCCGCCCCCGCGTCGCACAGCCCCACCACCCGCTCCCCCGTGGCCACGCCCGGCACCACCCCCGCCAGCAGCTGTCCCGCCACCAGCGGCCCCGGCAGCAGGGCCCGGCCCGCCTCCTCGAAGACCAGCACCGCCTCCGGCAGCCCGAGCCCGACCCCGCCGTCCGCCGCCGGCAGCCGCAGCGCGAAGAAACCGGCCGCGCCCAGCTCACGCCAGAGCGCGCGGTCGAGCACGGGGTTCTCCACGGCCTCCCGCAGCCGGTCCCTCCCGAAGCGCCGCGCCAGCAGGTCGCGGGCTCCCGCCTGCACGGCGCGCTGGTCAGCGGTGGGTCGCAGGTCCACGGCGCCGCTCACCGTCCCTTCGGCAGGCCGAGGATCCGCTCGGCGATGATGTTGCGCTGGATCTGCGACGTACCGGCCGCGATCGTGTACGAGAGGGACGCCAGCCGGTCCGCCGTCCACCGCTGGTCCGCGTCGAGCGCGCCGGCCGCCCCCAGCACCTCGGCGGCCGCGTCGTACAGCTCCTGGCGGGCCTGCGAGTAGCGCAGCTTGAAGACCGAGCCGCCCGCGTCCGGCACCCCGCCCGCGTCCCGGGCCGCGCCGACGTTGCGCTGGATGAGCCGCCACAGGGCCGTGAACTCGGCGTTCAGCCGGCCCAGCCGGCGGCGCAGCACCGGGTCGTCCCAGCGCCCGTTCGCCCGCGCCGTACGGGCCAGCTCGCCGAGCGTACGGCGGCAGGCGACGACCTCGCCGACGAAGGCGGTGCCCCGCTCGAAGGAGAGCGTGACCATGGTGACGCGCCAGCCGTCGTGCTCGGCGCCGACCCGGTTCGCCACCGGCACCCGCACCCCGTCGAGGAAGACCTCCGCGAACTCGGCCGGGCCCGCGAGCGTACGCAGCGGCCGTACGGTGATCCCGGGCGCGTCCATCGGCATCGCCAGCCAGGAGATCCCCCGGTGCCTGGGGGCCAGCGGGTCCGTACGCACCAGCAGCTCGCACCAGTCCGCGATCTCCGCGTGCGAGGTCCAGATCTTCTGTCCGGTGACCACGTACGCGTCACCGTCCCGGACCGCTCGGGTCCGCAGGGCGGCGAGGTCGGAGCCCGCCTCCGGCTCGCTGAAGCCCTGGCACCACACCGCCTCGCCGCGCACGATCGGCGGCAGCCAGCGGGCGCGCTGCTCGTCCGTGCCCTCGGCGGCGATGGTCGGCCCGGCGTGCAGCAGCCCGACGAAGTTGGCGCCCACGTAGGGCGCGCCGGCCCGTTCGGTCTCCTCCAGGAAGATCAGCCGCAGGGTGGGCGAGGCGTCCCAGTGCAGGGCGCCGTACCCGGCGTCGTACAGCCGCCGCTGCCAGCCGAGGTCGTAGGCGCGCCGGCCGGGCCAGTCCAGCGGGTCGGGCCGGGCCGGCAGGTCCGGGAGCGTCTTGGCGAGCCACTCCCGCAGCCGGGTCCGGAACTCCTCCTCCTCGGGCGCGTACGTCAGCTCCATCAGGCGAGACCGAGGTCGGGCATCCGGATCGCGTTGCCGCGCATCAGCTCGTACGCGCTCTCCTCGTCCAGGCCCCGCACGTGGCCGAGGGCGGCCTCCTTGTCGCGCGCCTCGGCGAACGTCTGGCCGCAGAAGCGGGGAAAGGCCGGGAAGTACAGTGACGCCTCGACGTGATGGAGGTCCATGCCCCTGAGCCGCTCGGCCGGATACCGGCATCCGGGGCGCATCTCGGCACGGGTGATGCCGTCCAGCGTCATCCCGTCGCGGTCGAAGCCGACGGCGGCGATGTTGCGCTGGTACGGAAACCGCAGGTCCTCGTGGATCCACCAGTCGGTGGGCGGCTCGTCCGGGTCCATCGTGATCATGTACTTGCCGCCGATCCGGCTCTCCATCTGGTTCCCCTCGTGAGGCTCACGCGGTTCCCTGAACTGGTGCCTGGCGCCCGGCAGGTCGTGACCGAGCGGTACCTGACGGGCCGTCAGGTACGAGGCTAGCCGGGCTCCCACGTGGCGACAAGGCGCGCGGTGCGGGCCGGACGTCCGCTCCCCGACCGGGGCGGGCGTGGCTAGTTGGGGCGGTAGGACCCCGTCGCCTGGTCGTAGAGGCGGTCGACCTCGCGGCGTTCGTTGTCCGGGCCGATGACCTGGACGACGTGGTAGCGCCCTTCGTGGATCATCGCGAGGTTGCGCACGTAGACCTGCCGGCCACTGCTGTCCTGCCAGGTGAAGGTGCCTTCGGCCATCGCGGCCTTGCCGACGTCGATGCGGCGCAGCCCGGAGGAGCCGGACCAGCTGGACTCCCGGTAAGGGGCCAGCTCCGCCTCCTTGTCCTGCTGGTAGGCCATCGGGTCGGTGCCGTAGCGGGACGTGGTGTCACGGCCGGGCACGATCAGCAGCTCGAAGTCGTTCCCCAGATAACGGACCTGGCCGCGCTCGTTCTCCCCGCGGCGCTGCCAGCCCTGGTGGACGGCGACCTGGAAGCCTTCCGGGTCCTTGCGTACCGCGAAGCCTTCGGCGAGGCCGGCGGGTTCGGTCGTCTGCGGCTGCTGCTTGCGTGAGCCCTGGTCGCCGGGCCGGCCGCCGGAACTGCCGTCGGGCGTCGAGCTCTGCGCGCCCACCGCGCCCCCGCGCTCCCGCACACTGCCCGCGCCGTCCTGCCCCGAGCCGGTCTTCGGCATGAACAGCACCGCGGCCAGGATCGTGCCCACGACGAGCAGCAGCACGAGCCCGACGAGCAGCAGCCCGAGGCGGCGCGGGCTGCGACCACCCGGAGGCGTGGCGCCCTCGCTGCGCCTGAGCTGCTTGGCCGGGCGGGGTTGCTTGGGCGCGCGGGCCGGGTCGGATCGGTGCGGGGGTGGGGGTGGGGAGGAGGGCGGGAATGTGGGTGAGGGCGACGGTGAAGGTGAGGCGGGGGGTGGGGGCTGGTGCTGGTTCTGGTGCTGCTGGTGTTGCTGCGGATCCAGGTGCGGGTGCGAATCCGGGTGCGGGTGCGAATCCGGGTGCGGGTACGGGTGTGGGTGCGCGGGATGCTGAGGCTGGGGTGCCGGTGGCGTGCGGTGCTGCGGCTGCTCGACAGGGGTCTCGGTGAGACCGGGCTGGGCGTGCCGGGTGGTCTCCCGGTACGCCGCGGCCGGCCGTTTGCCCTTCGGCTGCCGCGGCGGCTTGGCCGGGCGCTGCGGCCGGGACTGGCGCGCCTTCTTGTGCCGCCCCTTGCGTACGAGTTCGCCCCGGCGCCGCAGGATCGGCAGCCGCCGCGCGTCGCCGGGCCCCTCCAGCGACGGTACGGTCACGACCCGGCTGCCCACCTCCGGCTCCGGCGCGGTACGGATCAGCGACCGCAGCCAGCCGCGCAACTGCTCGAAGTCCGGGCGGTCCGCCGGGTCCTGCCGCATCAGCGACTCGACGACCGGCCGCAGCGCGCCGCACTCCTCGGCGTACGACGGCGGCTCCGAGCACACCAGCTGCACCAGCTCGGCGGCGCTGTCCTCGGGGTAGGCGGAGTGCCCCTGCACGATCCGGAACAGCAGCGCGCCGACCGCCCACAGGTCGGTGGCGGGGCCGACCGGGGGCGCGAGCTGCCAGTTGGCGTGCACCGGACCGGCCTGCTCCGGCGCCCAGCGCTCGGTGACCGGGCCGACGACGTTGATGCGTACCTGCCGGGCCCGCTCGGCGGCCAGGGCCGCGCCCGGACGCCCGTAGGAGCCGGCCGGGGGCTGAGGGACCGGCTGCCGGGGCTGCGCCGGCTCGTCACGCCTTGCCGGCCCGTGCAGCGCCTTGGCCAGCGAAGGGCCCGAAGCGGACGAAGGGCCCGATCCGGGCGCCGGGCGCTGTATCGGCAGCGGGTCCGGTATCCGTACGCCTCCCGGGTGCGGTCCCGGGCCCGGCAGGCTGCCGCCGTACGTGGCGTTGCCCGGCCCCGTCGGAGGTGCCGGCGCGGTGATGTGGTCCCGGTACGGGCTGAAGTGCGGGTCGGCGGGGTGCGCGCGGCCGGCCTCCCGGGGCGCGGGCGGGCCCTCGCCGGTGGCCGTACGGGCGGCCGCCGCCCGGGTGCCCGCCTGATAGGCGGCGATGGCCCCGGCCCGGGCCCGGCGGGCATCCGCTTCGGACGTGGCGCCCGCCCCTCGACCGCCATCCCCTTCCGTGGCAGAAGCCCCTGACTCCCCTGAGCCCCGCGACTCCGCTCCCGCCCCAGCCGCCACGGCCGTCTCCCCCACGGCCGTCTCCCCCGCGGCGCTCTCCGCCGCCTCCTCCCCCGGCACCGGGTCGTACCCGCACAGCGCCTCCTCCGCCGCGCCCGCTGCCAGGCCGGTCAGGATCGCCCGCCCGTCCTCGCAGATCAGGACCGTACGGACGGTGATGTTGCGGTGGGTCCAGCCGTGTGCGTGCAGGGCGCGCAGGGCGGTGAGGAGGTCGGCGGCGACCTCGGCCGCGCGGTGCGGGGTGAGGGTGCGTTCGGCGAGGAGGGCGGCGAGCGGGCGGGCGGCGACGCGTTCGCTGACGATCCACAGGCTGCCGTCCTGGGCGAAGACGTCGAAGACCTGGTCGAGTTGCGGGTGGTCGGGCAGCCGGGCCGCGGCGGTCGCGGCCTCCAGGGCGCGCCGTACGGCGGGGTCCTGCGGCGTACGGTCGGCGCCGGGCGCCCGGTGCCCGTACCCGCCCGGCGCGGCCCGCCCGCCGGGGTACCCGGTGTCCAGGAGTTCGGCGTCCACGACCTCGGGCAGCGGCACCTGCCGGACGAGGACCTCCTGCCCGCTGTACGTGTCGAAGGCGCGGGTCTCGGCGAACTCGTACTCGTCCGCCGGCGGCACCGGCAGGCGGTAGCGCTCGGCGAGCACTCTTCCCGCGTACTCGTCCACGACGCCTCCCCAGCGCGCGATTCACGCCGCCTGCCCGTCTTTGTCCGGGAGCTCCCGGCCCCACCGGTCACCCCGAGTGGTCAAAACCGGTCGGATATCTTCCGATTGCGGCTGCGTACGGTCTTCGGGGTCTCACGATACGTGCCGGGGGCGGGCGTTGAGGAGCGCTCCGGCCAACAGTTCCCCCAGGACGTCGCTCCCGCCCTGCGACCGCAGCCGCGCACACCGCGTCAGCCTGCGCACCTTCCGGTACGCACGCCGCGGAAGACCGTGCATTCACACCTGGAAGACCGGCCCGGGACACCCCGCCAGGCCGGCCCCTGCCCCGAAAGGTCAGTCCTTCACCTGAAAAGTCGCGAACGCGGTGTCCCGCAGCTGCCGGCACTCCGCCGCGTCCCAGGCGTCCGCCTTGCAAGTGATCATGATCGCGTAGCCGTGCTGATCGTCCGCCCGGAAGCCGCGGTTGAGCACGCGGACGTCCTGGCCGCTCTGCTTGCGCGTGAACGACCAGTCGGCGACCGTCGGGTAGCCCCGCCACCCGATCGTCTTGATGTCGATGCGGTGGTAGTTCTGGACGCTGCCGCGGACGGCCGGCTCCAGGCTGCGCCAGGCGGCCGCGGCGTCGCTGCCGGGCTTGGCGTTGTAGTCGATCTGCACGCGCGGGAAGCCGCCCGAGGCGCTGTAGATCGCGCCGGAGTTCTGGCCGGCCGTGTCCGTCTGCTTCCAGCCGGACGGCAGCGCCACGGCGAAGTGGAACCCGCCGTTCGCCACCGTCGCGTAGCCCTGCGGCACGGCCTTGCCCTGCGCGTCGCCGCCCGGCTTGCCGCCCTGGCCGCCGCCCGGCGTACCGTTCGACGGCCGGGACGCGTTCCCGTCGGCGCCCTTGCCCGTGTCACCCGCCGCGTCGCCGTCACCGGACGGGCCGGCCTGGCCGGCGGTGGCCTGGCCCGGGTCGCCCGCCGCCCGGCCGCCGCTCTTCTCGTCGCCGCCGCTGAGCGCGAAGGCGAGCACCGTGCCGAGCACGGCGAGCACCACGACCACCGCGATGATGACGAGCGTGCGGCGGGGTACGACATCGGTGACGGACGCCCGCGGCGGGCCCGCCGGGCGGGTGCCGTCGTCCGCCTTCGGCTCCGGCCGGGCCGCGGCGACCGCGGCGACCGCCGCCTTGCGCACCGCCTGGAGCGCGGCACGGGCCTTCTCCTTGGCGCCCTCCGACTCGAAGCCCGTCCGGCCGGCCGAGCCGACCGCCGTGGGCCAGTTCTTCGGCCCGTTGGTCGAGCCGGTCTGCGCCGACTGGCTGCCGGTGGTGCTCCGCGTCGTCGAGGCGGTCGCCGACGCGCCCCCGGCCACCGTTCCCGTACCCGATCCGGTACGTGCCCCCGGGCCCGCGGCCGTACGCGAGCCCGTGCCCGTACGGGAATCCACTCCCGCACGCGGCCCCGAGCCCGTACGCGTCCCACTGTCCGTGAGCGGAGCGGCGGCCGACGCCGCGCGCGCCCCCGCGGCCGACGGGCGCGAGGTGCCGCGGCCGGCTTCCGGTACGCGTCTCTCGGCTTCCTTGGCGCGCGGCTTGGGCTTCCACTGCGAGCGCGGCGCCGGCGGCTTCGGCCGCTCCCGGTCCTTGTCGCGGCCGCGGTCCCTGGACTTCGCCGCGGGCTCCTCGGGGACGACCGGCAGCGCCATCGCCCGGGTGGCATCCGGAGCGGGTGCTTCCGGTCCGGTGTCCTCCGGCGCGCTGGCCGCGTCCAGGAGCAGCGCCCGCGCCGCCCGTTCGTCGAGCCGCGCCGCCGGGTCCTTGATCAGCAGCCCGTAGATGACCTCTTCCAGCACACCGGCGCTCTTCGGCGGCTCCAGCGGCTCGGTCATCACCGCGGTCAGCGTGGCGATCGCCGACCCCTTGTCGTACGGGGGCACGCCCTCGACACAGGCGTACAGCAGGCCGCCCAGCGACCACAGGTCGGCCGGCGGCCCGGGCTTCTGGCCGCGGGCCCGCTCGGGCGATATGTAGGAGGGGGCGCCGACGAGCATGCCGGTGGAGGTCACCGAGGGGTCGCCCTCGACCTGGGCGATGCCGAAGTCGGTGAGCACGACCCGGCCGTCGTCGGACATCAGGACGTTGGAGGGCTTCACGTCGCGGTGCAGGATGCCCTCGCGGTGGGCGGCGTTCAGCACGTCGAGCACGGCGAGGCCGACCTCCGCCGCCCGGCGGGGCGTCAGGGGGCCGTCGTCGCGTACCACCTCGGCCAGCGAGCGGCCCTCGACCAGCTCCATGACGATCCAGGGGCGGTCGTCCTCGTCGACCACGTCGAAGACCGTCACCGCGCCGTTGTTGCGGATCCGGGCGATCGCCTTGGCCTCCCGCAGCGTACGGGTGATCAGGCGGCGCTTCTCGTCCTCCTCGACTCCGCCAGGGAAGCGCAGTTCCTTGACCGCGACCGTACGGCCGAGCACTTCGTCCCGTGCGCGCCAGACCGTACCCATTCCGCCCCGGCCGAGGACTTCGGCGAGCCGGTACCGGCCGGCGAGCAGCCTGCCCTCCTTGCCGTCCATCTCGACCTCGTCGCCCACTGAATCCCCTCTGCAATCCAGCCGAGTTGGCATCTCGAACACTTGTCGATCACCAAACTGGCCCAACTCGGACAACCCACCCTGGCGGAGCCTTCATTCTCTCTCATCCGCGCCTGTGTGGAAGGCCAGGGTCCACGACTCGGCGCCTGTTGTGTACCCGCCATGATGGCCTGGAAGGGCGGTATCCCTGCTGACGAGGGCATCGTCGGCGCGGTGCCGACGGGCCCCGGGACGGAAAACCTCCGCGGGAACACACGAGGCGACGGGGACGGAACCACGAGGTGCCGCACCCTCCCCGCCGCCTCACATGCCGCTCCCGTCACGCTGTCCGCTCCCGTCGTCCTGTCCGGATCCGCCCCCTCCCTCCTTCACGCACTCCGCCGCCCCCTCGGTTCTCCCCACGTTCCGCCCACCGCACCCGCCCGCACCTTCCTTCGCCCGCTCACCCCCGCCGCCCCTCCGCCCACATCACGTGCCGCGGCGCCCGGGTCCTACAGCGGCACGATGTCCGGTGCCCCCAGCCGCGCCGCGTCGGCGGTCAGGTCGTCCGGCTGCCGCTGCGACTCGCGCTCCGCCTCCACCCGCTTCTCGTAGTGCTGCACCTCGCGGTCGACCTGGTCCGCGTCCCAGCCCAGCACCGGCGCCATCAGCTCGGCGCACTCGCGGGCGCTGCGGGTGCCCCGGTCGAAGGTCTCGATGGAGATGCGGGTACGCCGGGTGAGGACGTCGTCGAGGTGGCGCGCGCCCTCGTGGGTGCAGGCGTAGACGACCTCGGCGCGCAGGTAGTCGTCGGCGGCGGCGAGCGGCTCGCCGAGTGCCGGGTCGGTGAGGATCAGCTCGAAGACCTCGTCGGCCAGGGAGCCGTAACGGTTCAGCAGGTGCTCGACGCGCACCACGTGCAGGCCGGTGCGCGCCGCCGTGTGGGCCCGCGCGTTCCACTTCGCCTTGTAGCCCTCGGCGCCGACCAGCGGCGTGTCCTCGGTGACGCACTCGGCCACCCGCTGGTCGAGCCCGTGCACCGCCTCGTCCACCGCGTCCTTGGCCATCACCCGGTACGTCGTGTACTTGCCGCCCGCGACCACCACGACGCCGGGCACCGGGTGCGCGACGGTGTGCTCGCGCGACAGCTTGCTGGTCGCGTCCGACTCGCCCGCCAGCAGGGGGCGCAGGCCCGCGTAGACGCCCTCCACGTCGTCGCGGGTCAGCGGCGTCGCGAGCACCGAGTTCACATGTTCCAGCAGGTAGTCGATGTCGGCGCTGGACGCCGCCGGGTGCGCCTTGTCCAGGTCCCAGTCCGTGTCGGTCGTACCGACGATCCAGTGCCGGCCCCACGGGATGACGAAGAGCACGCTCTTCTCCGTGCGCAGGATCAGCCCGGTCGTGGAGTGGATCCGGTCCTTGGGCACGACCAGGTGGATGCCCTTCGAGGCCCGTACGTGGAACTGGCCGCGCTCGCCGATCAGGGCCTGGGTGTCGTCGGTCCACACGCCGGTCGCGTTCACCACCTGGCGGGCCCGTACCTCGTACTCACCGCCCGCCTCCACGTCCTGCACCCGGGCGCCGACGACGCGTTCGCCCTCGCGCAGGAAGCCGACCACCCGGGCCCGGTTGGCGGCGTCCGCCCCGTAGGCGGTGGCGGTGCGGACGAGGTTCATCACGAAGCGGGCGTCGTCCATCTGGGCGTCGTAGTACTGCAACGCGCCGACCAGGGCGTCCTTCTTCAGGCAGGGCGCGACGCGCAGGGCGCGCTGGTGCGAGAGGTGCCGGTGGACGGGCAGGCCGCGGCCGTGTCCGGAGGAGACCGACATGCCGTCGTACAGGGCGACGCCGGAGCCCGCGTACCAGCGCTCCCAGCCCTTGTGGGTGAGCGGGTAGAGGAACGGCACCGGCTTGACCAGGTGCGGCGCGAGCCGTTCCAGCAGCAGTCCGCGCTCCTTCAACGCTTCGCGGACGAGCGCGAAGTCCAGCATCTCCAGGTACCGCAGCCCGCCGTGGATGAGCTTGCTCGACCGGCTCGACGTGCCTGACGCCCAGTCGCGGGCCTCGACCAGTCCGGTGTCCAGTCCGCGGGTCGCCGCGTCCAGTGCCGTGCCGGCGCCGACGACTCCGCCGCCGACCACCAAAATGTCCAGCTCCCGTTCGGCCATCCGTGCGAGCGCTTCGGCCCGCTGGGCCGGTCCGAGTGTCGCTGTCCTCACCGCTGCCTCCCGCTGTGGTCGGGGTCACACTCCCCGTCCGTCGATTTTGGCCGCGCCACCGGCCCGGATCCACCCTCCGGCGGGCAGGGCAACACCCCGCCGCACCGGTCCACCAATCCCCATTCTGGGCCAAATGTCCGCTTAGTCTACTTATGCTCTTATGCTTCAACGCCTCATCCGGAACCGCTCGGGAAGGACGGCAGCCAGCCATGCCCGCAGACCTCGCCGTCATCGGACTAGGCCATATCGGTCTCCCCCTCGCCCAGGCCGCCACCCTCGCCGGCGTCCGCACCATCGGCTACGACCCCGGACCGCCACCGGCGTCCGCACCGGGCGAACCGGCGGCCGCGCCCGCAGAAGGGCGCCCGCCCGCCGCGCACAACCCGCTCACCGCACCCGAAATCCGCCGGCTGCTCTCGGCCGGCTTCCGCAGCACCGACGACCCCACCGTGCTCGGCCGGGTCCGTACGGCTGTCATCTGCGCCCCCACCCCACTCGGCGAGGACGGCGCCCTTGACCTGACCGCGGTCGCCGACGCCGCCCGCGTACTGGCGGCGCAGCTGCGCCCGCACACCACGGTGGTCCTCGAATCCACCGTCTACCCGGGCACCACCGAGGAATTCCTGCGCCCCCTCCTGGAAGAGGGCTCCGGCCTGACCGCCGGCCGCGACTTCCACCTCGCCTGCTCCCCCGCCCGCCACGACCCCGGCAACCGCACCCACCGCTACGCCACCGTCCCTAAGGTCATCGGCGGCCTGACCCCCGCCTGCACGGAAGCCGCGGCGGCGTTCTACGGGCGGCTCACCGACAAGGTCGTACGCGCCCGCGGCCCGCGCGAGGCGGAGACGGCCAAGCTGCTGGAGACCAATTACCGGCACCTGAACATCGCGCTCATGAACGAGATGGCAGTGCTCTGCCACGACATCGGCGTCGACCTGTGGGACGTCATCCGCTGCGCCGAGACCAAACCGTTCGGCTTCCAGGCGTTCCGCCCCGGCCCCGGCGTCGGGGGCCACACCGCCCCCATCGACCCCAACTACTACTCCTACAAAGGCCGTTCGATGGGCTACCCGCTGCGCCTGGTCGAGCTGGCGCAGGAGGTGAACAGCCGGATGCCGCGGTACGTCGTACAGCGCTGCGCCACCCTGCTCAACGAGCACGGGAAGTCGGCGCGCGGCGCCCGCGTCCTGCTCCTCGGCGTCACCTACAAGCCGGACACCGGCGACGAGGAAGGCTCCCCCGCCCGCGAAGTCGCCTCCCGGCTCATGGAGTTGGGCGCGCACGTCACGTACCACGATCCGTACGTCCACCAGTGGCAGGTCCGGGACCGGCCCGTCCCGCGCGCCGACGCCCTCTACGAGGCCGCCGCCGGGGCCGACCTCACACTGCTGCTCCAGCACCACCGTACGTACGACCTCCAGGGCCTGGCGGTGAAGGCCCAGCTGCTGCTGGACACCCGGGGAGCGACGCCGACGGGCGCCGCCCACCGGTTGTGACCTGGGGTTCTTCGGCCCGCCGCGAGCCGGCGGGGACAAAACCTGAGTGGACATGTCAGACCGGTCTGTTAATTTGTGTCCGCGCATCGAACGTGTGCGCTTCCACATACCGACCGGTCCCGCGCCCAGCGCCGCGACGGTCGCCACCTCGGGGGAACCTCATGAGTCAGCCCTGGCCGCCCGCGCCCGGACAGCCGCAGCAGCCCCACCAGCCGCCGCAGGCTCCGTACGGCGCTCCCGCACCGGGCGGCTTCCCGCCGCCGATGGCCCCGCCGGCCGCCCGCCAGGGCAACGCCGGGCTGGCCGTCGCGCTCGGTGTCGTCGTCACGCTGGTCGCGGCCGGGATCTACGGCGCGGTCCTCAAGGCCGTCGACGGCGCCTCCATCGGGTACGCGGCGCTCGCCGTCGGCGCGCTGATCGGCGCCGTCGTGGGCAAGGTCGGCGGCCGCGGCGCCGCGCTGCCGGTCATCGCCGCGGTGCTCGGCCTGGCCGGGCTCTACCTCGGCCAGGTCTTCGGCATGGCCCTCATCACGGCCGACGTCGCGCACGCCACGCTCACCGAGACCGTCTTCAGCCACTTCGACCTGGTCCACGCGGTCTGGAAGGAGTACCTCGGCCCGATCGACGTGGTCTTCTACCTGCTGGCGGGAGCCGGCGGCTTCCAGGTCGCCAAGAAGCTGGGCGCCTGACACCCCGCACGACACGAAGGGCCCGGACCGCGCCTCGCGTGCGGTCCGGGCCCTTCGGTGTGTCCGGGTGTGCTCAGCGCTTGTCGTGCTGCGACGGCGCGACCGTCACCTCGACCCGCTGGAACTCCTTGAGCTCCGAGTAACCGGTGGTCGCCATCGCCCGGCGCAGCGCGCCGAAGAAGTTCATCGACCCGTCCGGCGTGTTCGAGGGACCGCACAGGATCTCCTCGGTGGTGCCGACCGCACCCAGGTCCATCCGCTTGCCGCGCGGCACGTCCGGGTGCACGGCCTCCATGCCCCAGTGGTGGCCGCGGCCCGGCGCGTCGGTGGCGCGCGCCAGCGGCGAGCCCATCATCACCGCGTCGGCGCCGCAGGCGATGGCCTTGGGCAGGTCGCCCGACCAGCCCACACCGCCGTCCGCGATCACGTGCACGTACCGGCCGCCGGACTCGTCCATGTAGTCCCGGCGGGCAGCGGCCACGTCGGCCACCGCGGTCGCCATCGGCACCTGGATGCCGAGCACGTTACGGGTGGTGTGCGCGGCGCCGCCGCCGAAGCCGACGAGCACACCCGCCGCGCCGGTGCGCATCAGGTGCAGGGCCGCGGTGTACGTGGCGCAGCCGCCGACGATCACCGGGACGTCCAGCTCGTAGATGAACTGCTTCAGGTTCAGCGGCTCGGCGGCCGAGGAGACGTGCTCCGCGGAGACGGTGGTGCCGCGGATCACGAAGATGTCCACGCCCGCGTCCACGACGGCCTTGGAGAACTCGGCCGTGCGCTGCGGCGAGAGCGCGGCGGCGGTCACCACACCGGAGTCGCGCACCTCCTTGATGCGCTGCCCGATCAGCTCTTCCTTGATCGGCGCGGCGTAGATCTCCTGGAGCCGCTTGGTGGCGGCGTCGCCGTCCAGCTCCGCGATCTCCGCGAGCAGCGGCTCCGGGTCCTCGTAGCGCGTCCAGAGCCCTTCCAGGTTCAGTACGCCCAGCCCGCCCAGCTCACCGATGCGGATCGCGGTCTGCGGCGAGACGACCGAGTCCATCGGGGCCGCCAGGAACGGCAGCTCGAAACGGTAGGCATCGATCTGCCAGGCGATCGAGACCTCCTTCGGGTCGCGGGTGCGCCGACTCGGTACGACGGCGATGTCGTCGAAGGCGTACGCCCGGCGGCCGCGCTTGCCGCGCCCGATCTCGATCTCAGTCACGTGTGTGGCCCTTCCATACGATTACGTCCCCAGTATCCCCGACCGGGGACGCTGGGGACGTATCAGGGCTTGATCACTCTTCGTTTTCGAGGAGCACCTGCGAGGTGTCCACGACGTGGACCACGAGGACTATCAGCAAGCCGTCGCTGATGACGTACTCGATCGCGATGTTCTGGGTGAGCGCCAGCGATCGTGTGTTCTCGTCGTTCGAGATGGGCACCGATATCTTCGGCCGCGGGTCGTCCGCCAGCTTCTTGAGGCCCCGCTCCAGCAAAGCCCTGCGGTCCTCGGGCAAACTGTCGCGGATCTGGGCCGCGCGTTCGCTGTAACTCACCGAGTACAACATCTGACCCCCTTAAACAGGCGTCTCAAGCCTACCGGCTTCACCGCCGCGCGTAGTTCGGCGCCTCGGTCACCATCTGTACGTCGTGCGGGTGGCTCTCCTTCAGGCCCGCCGCGGTGATGCGGACGAAGCGGCCCTTGTCCTTCAGCTCCTCGATGGTCGCGGAGCCGACGTAGCCCATGGAGGCGCGCAGGCCGCCGACGAGCTGGTGGGCCACCGAGCCGAGCGGGCCCCGGTAGGGGACCTGGCCCTCGATGCCCTCGGGCACCAGCTTGTCCTCGGAGAGGACGTTGTCCTGGAAGTAGCGGTCCTTGGAGAAGGAGCGCGCCTGGCCGCGGGACTGCATCGCGCCGAGCGAGCCCATGCCGCGGTACGACTTGAACTGCTTGCCGTTGATGAAGACCATCTCGCCCGGCGACTCCTCGCAGCCGGCCAGCAGCGAGCCCAGCATGACCGTGTCGGCACCGGCCGCGATGGCCTTGGCGATGTCGCCGGAGAACTGCAGGCCGCCGTCGCCGATCAGCGGCACGCCCGCCGCGTTCGCCGCCTGCGCGGCCTCGTAGATCGCGGTGACCTGCGGCACGCCGACACCGGCGACGACGCGGGTGGTGCAGATCGAGCCCGGGCCGACACCGACCTTGATGCCGTCCGCGCCGGCGTCGATCAGCGCCTGGGCGCCGTCACGGGTGGCGACGTTGCCGCCGACCACGTCGACGCGGATGTTGGACTTCACCTTGGCGATCATGTCGAGGATGCCGCGGCTGTGGCCGTGCGCGCTGTCCACGACCAGGAAGTCCGCGCCGGCCTCGACGAGCGCCTGGGCGCGGTCGAAGGCCTCGTCGCCGACGCCCACCGCGGCACCGACGACCAGGCGGCCCTCGGAGTCCTTGGCGGCGTTCGGGTACTTCTCGGCCTTCACGAAGTCCTTGACCGTGATCAGGCCCTTGAGGACACCCGCGTCGTCGACCAGCGGCAGCTTCTCGATCTTGTGGCGGCGCAGCAGCTCGATGGCGTCCTCGCCGGAGATGCCGACCTTGCCGGTGACCAGCGGCATCGGGGTCATGACCTCGCGCACCTGACGGCTGCGGTCCAGCTCGAAGGCCATGTCGCGGTTGGTGACGATGCCCAGCAGCTTGCCCGCCGGGTCGGTCACCGGAACGCCGCTGATGCGGAACTTCGCGCACAGCGCGTCCGCCTCGACGAGGGTGGCGTCCGGGCGGACCGTGATCGGGTCGGTGACCATGCCGGACTCGGAGCGCTTGACCAGGTCGACCTGGTTGGCCTGGTCCTCGATGGACAGGTTGCGGTGCAGCACGCCCGCGCCGCCCTGGCGGGCCATGGCGATCGCCATCCGCGCCTCGGTGACCTTGTCCATGGCCGCGGAGAGCAGCGGGATGTTCACCCGGACGTTGCGCGAGACCCGGGACGCCGTGTCGACCGCGTTCGGCAGCACCTCGGAGGCGCCGGGAAGCAGCAGCACGTCGTCATATGTCAGACCGAGCATCGCGAATTTGGCGGGCATTCCGTCGACGTTGTCAGTCATGACACCTTCCCAAATGGTCTTGCCTCAGCGCGGACACCCATGCTAACGGCCACCACAGGCGTCTCATTCCACGACCGGTGAGGACCGCATCACTTGTGCGTTCCTATGAAATCGCTGCCGTACGGACGTACGTTCCTACGGCTGCACGATCCTTCGACTGTACGTTCCCCCGGGGTGTCCGGTCGCCCCGACCTCCGGCACACCCCGTCCCGACGCGGCCCCTACCGCTCGGCCATGGCCCGGCTACTGCTCGGCCAGCGCCCGCAGCCGGCTCAGCGCCCGGTGCTGCGCCACCCGCACCGCGCCCGGCGACATCCCCAGCATCTGCCCGGTCTCCTCCGCCGTCAGCCCGACCGCGACCCGCAGCAGCACCAGCTCACGCTGGTTCTCCGGCAGGTTGGCCAGCAGCTTCTTGGCCCACTCGGCGTCACTGCTGAGCAGCGCCCGCTCCTCGGGGCCCAGGGAGTCGTCCGGCTGTTCGGGCATCTCGTTGGACGGCACGGCCGTACTGCCGGGGCCGCGCATCGCGGCCCGCTGGAGATCGGCGACCTTGTGGGCGGCGATGGCGAAGACGAACGCCTCGAAGGGCTTCCCGGTGTCCCGGTAGCGCGGCAGCGCGCAGAGCACCGCGACGCAGACCTCCTGCGCCAGGTCCTCGACGAAGTGGCGCGCGTCACCCGGCAGCCGGGACAGCCGGGTGCGGCAGTAGCGCAGCGCGAGGGGATGCACGTGGGCCAGCAGGTCGTGGGTGGCCCGGCGATCCCCTTCCACGGCGCGTGCGACGAGATCGCCGATCTCCTGAATCCCGTCATCGCGCATCGGTCCATGGTGCCTTGGCGCGGCACGATCCGCGGCATCAGGTCCGTACTTGTGCACCGAAGCGTTATGCGCGGCAGGTGCGCCGGCTGTCATCTCCCGCGCCCTCCCCTCGCACCGGATCGGCCCGTCCCCGAGGAACTCCATACCTCAAGGATGCGGCACCGCGCGCCGAACCGGGATGCCGCTCCCGGACCGGCGCCTGCGGGACCGCCTGCCACCCCGCCCGCCACGCGGCGGGCGGGGTTCCTCACTCCCCCGCATCGCTGCACGTCACGGCCGTCCTAGCGGACCAGACCCCAGCGGAATCCGAGCGCGACCGCGTGGGCCCGGTCGGAGGCGCCGAGCTTTTTGAACAACCGCCGGGCGTGGGTCTTGACCGTGTCCTCGGAGAGGAACAGCTCACGTCCGATCTCCGCGTTGGAGCGGCCGTGACTCATGCCCTCCAGCACCTGGATCTCGCGCGCGGTCAGCGTCGGCGCGGCCCCCATCTCGGCGGACCGCAGCCGGCGCGGGGCGAGCCGCCAGGTGGGGTCGGCGAGGGCCTGGGTGACCGTCGCCCGCAGTTCGGCGCGCGAGGCGTCCTTGTGCAGATAGCCGCGGGCGCCGGCGGCGACCGCCAAGGCGACCCCGTCCAGATCCTCGGCGACCGTGAGCATGATGATCCGGGCGCCGGGGTCGGCGGAGAGCAGCCGGCGCACCGTCTCGACCCCGCCCAGTCCGGGCATCCGCACGTCCATCAGAATCAGGTCCGAGCGATCGGCGCCCCAGCGGCGGAGGACTTCCTCGCCGTTGGCCGCCGTCGTCACACGCTCTACACCGGGCACGGTCGCGACCGCGCGGCGGAGCGCCTCTCGGGCAAGCGGGGAGTCGTCACAGACGAGGACGGATGTCATGACCGCCCTCCGCAGCTGATGCGCGTCACCTTGAGCCTCCAGGCTGGTACGTATCGTCACCTGAGCGATCGACCGCCTCGGACACCTGCCCGAGACCTACCTCCGCCAACCGCTTCCGCCCTCTCAACGACGGTCACTCGAAAGAGTTACGGGTTGGGCAGCCGCCTTCGACACTCTACGTGAGGGCCCGGACACGCAGAAGATGCACGGTCGAGCAACGCCCCCCTTCGTACCACCGTGCCCTATTTGGTGGCTTTTCTTCCTTTTTCACGGTGTCTGTGGCTAGATTCGCAATGAGTCATATTTACATCTACTTAGACAGTAGATGTACGGTCGTGAGCACCGAGCCCGAACCGGTATCGCTTCGAGGGGACTAGCAATGGCAGATTTCTCGCGCCTTCCGGGCCCGAACGCAGATCTCTGGGACTGGCAGCTCCTCGCCGCGTGCCGTGGCGTGGACAGTTCTCTCTTCTTCCACCCCGAGGGCGAGCGCGGTGCCGCGCGCAGCGCGCGTGAGACATCGGCGAAAGAGGTGTGCATGCGCTGCCCGGTACGCGCCCAGTGCGCGGCGCACGCCCTGGCGGTCCGCGAGCCCTACGGGGTCTGGGGCGGGCTGACGGAGGACGAGCGCGAAGAGCTGATGGGCCGGGCACGGCACCGGCTGGTGCCGGCGACGGCGGCGGCGGGGCGCCCCGGCGTCGGGGGCGGTTGAGCACACGGACTGAAGAAACGTTTCTTCGAAAACTTCACCCGGACGGCGCAGTCCGGCCAGGTCCCCGCCGAACGCCGCCGCCCGCCCTAGCGGCTGACCGCCCCCGCGAGCCGCCCCAGCATCGCCTCGACCGCCGGCACCTGCGCGAGGTCCGGCAGGGTGAGTGCCACGATCTCGCGCTGCACGCACGGTTCCATCGTGACCGTACGGACCCCCTTGTGCCGTACCGACTCCAGCGCCAGCTCCGGCAGTACGGCGACCCCGAGTCCCGCGCCGACCAGGCCGATCACCGCCGGGTAGTCATCCGTCGCGAAGTCGATGCGCGGGGTGAAGCCCGCCCCCTCGCAGACCTCGACCAGGTGCCGCCGGCAGCGCGGGCAGCCCGCGATCCACGGCTCGCGGGCCAGGTCGGCGTAGCCCGCCGTCCCGGCCCCGGCCAGCCGGTGCGACTCCGGGACCAGCCCCACCAGCCGGTCGACCAGGACCGGCCGGACGACCAGGTCGTCCCACTCCGCCTCGGCGGCCGGGTCGGCGCCGCGCACGTCCGGGTACCGGAAGGCCAGCGTGATCTCGCAGTCCCCGTTGCGCAGCATCTCGACCGACCGCGGCGGCTCGGCCTCGACCAGGGAGACGCGGGTGCCGGGGTGGGCGGCACGCATGGCGGCCAGGGCGGTCGGCACCAGCGTCGAGCTGCCCGAGGGGAAGGAGACCAGCCGCACCCGCCCGGCCCGCAGGCCCGCGATGGCGGCGACCTCCTCCTCGGCGGCGGTCAGCCCGGCCAGGATGCCGGTGGCGTGCCGTACCAGCGCCTCGCCCGCCTGCGTCAGCCGCATCTCGCGGCCCGTACGGATCAGCAGCGGGGTGCCCGCCGACTGCTCCAGGGCCTTCATCTGCTGGCTGACGGCGGGCTGGGTGCAGCCCAGTTCGCGGGCGGCGGCGGAGAAGGAGCCGGTCCGGGCGACGGCGCGCAGCACGCGGAGATGACGGGCCTCGATCATGTTTCGAGCATAAGCGAACCTTGGATCGGGCGGGAAATAATGGGTCGCGGCTTTGGCCGGGTGCCAGTAGCGTGCCGCCATGAAGCTTCTGTCTGTGAACGTGGGGCGGCCGGGGCCCATGGGGTACCCCGGTGCCACGGGCAGTACGGGCATCGGAAAGCAGCCCGTCGACGGGCCGGTGGCGGTCTCCGCACCAGGCCCCAAGGGGGTCGCCGGCAGCGGCCTGGCCGGTGACGCGGTGGTCAACCTCCAGCACCACGGCGGCGACGACCAGGCGGTCTACGCGTACGCCCGCGAGGACCTGGACGTCTGGGAGCAGGAACTGGGCCGCGAACTGCCCGCCGGGCTGTTCGGGGAGAACCTCACCACCAGCGGCCTGGACGTCACCCACGCCCGCATCGGCGAACGCTGGCGCGTCGGCCCCCGGCTGCTGCTGGAGGTGACCTCCGCGCGCATCCCCTGCATGACCTTCCAGGGACGCATGGGCGAGCCGGGCTGGATCAAGCGCTTCACGCAGGCCGGGGTGCCCGGCGCGTACCTGCGGGTCGTCGAACCGGGCGAGATACGCGCCGGGGATCCGATCACCATGGAGCACCGCCCGGACCACGACGTGACGGTCGCGCTCGCGTTCCGCGCCGTGACCACCGCACGCGACCTGCTGCCGCGGCTCCTGGAGGCCGGGGCGGCGCTCCATCCGGAGGAGCGCGAGGCGGCGCTCAAGTACATCCGTACCCAAGAGGCTTGAACCGGATGAACAGGGAGCCGAGGCCCGGCCGGCGGGTACCGGCCGGGACGAGTGACGCGCCCGTATGCGGATAGCGTGCCCGTATGACGACTGCATTGATTACGGGAGCGACGGCGGGCATCGGCGCCGCTTTCGCCCGCCGCCTGGCGGGCGACGGGCACAACCTGGTGCTCGTGGCGCGCAACGAGAAGCGGCTGCGGGAGCAGGCCACCGAGCTGCACGACCGGCACGGCGTCGAGGCCTCCGTCCTGGTCGCCGACCTGGCGACGGACGACGGCATCGCGACGGTCGAGAAGCGGCTCGGCGACCGCACCCACCCGGTGGACCTGCTGGTCAACAACGCCGGCTTCGGCAACAAGGGTGAATTCCTGGACGTGCCGATGGCCGACGAGCTGAAGATGCTCAAGGTGCACTGCGAAGCGGTGCTGCGGCTGACGTCCGAGGCGCTGAAGGGGATGCGCGAGCGGCGCCGCGGCGGGGTCGTCAACGTGGCCTCGGTGGCCGCGTTCGTGCCGCGCGGCACGTACGGGGCGAGCAAGGCGTGGGTCGTGCAGTTCACCCAGGGCGCCGCCCGCGACCTGGCGGGCAGCAACGTACGGCTGATGGCGCTCTGCCCCGGCTTCGTCCGCACCGAGTTCCACGAGCGGGCCGGGATGGGCACCGACAGCATCCCCGACTGGATGTGGCTGGACGCCGACAAGCTGGTGGACGCGGCGATGAAGGACCTGGCGCGCGGCAAGTCGCTGTCCGTCCCGGACCCGCGCTACAAGGCGCTGATGGGCGTGGCGAAGCTGGCGCCGCGCAATCTGCTCGGCGGCATCACCTCGAAGACGGGGCGCAAGTACGGGCCGCAGTGAGGCGGGACGGGGCGGGTCCGGCGGGCAACGGTGTGCCGAAGTAGTCGCGGCTGCCGTTGCCCGCCGTGTGCTGTCCGGCCCTCAGGGGGCGGTGGTGGCGGCCTTGGCGTCCGGGCCGTCGAGCGAGTCGGCCGACAGGGTGCTGGTGGTGCCGTCCTGCCAGGTCACGTGGAGGGTGTGGCGGCCGGTGAGCCGGACCTCGGCCAGCTCGTGGACGGGCGCCGGGCCGGGCTCGGCGGTGAGTGAGGCGAGCGAGACGAAGAGGGCGCCTCCGGGGGCGTCGGGCACGGTGCCGTCGAGGCAGGCGGTGCGGGTGTGGTCGCCGAAGGGCGTACTGCCGGTCGGTACGGTCCTCGGCTGCCCGCCTTCGGTGAAGCCGTGGACCGGGTGGAGCTGGGCGGTGGGCCCGCCGTCCGTGACGGCCCAGCCGGTCTGCCGTACGGGCGTGCCGGGCGCGGCACCGGTGACGAGGTGGACGCGGACCTCGGCGCGGCCGTGCGCCAGGGTCGCGGACCGCACCCGTACGCCGGTGAGTTCGGAGCCGTCCGCGCGGCGCGGGACGTGCGCGGAGGCGGCCCAGCCGGGGCCGCTGCCCAGCGGTTCGACCGGCCCGCGGCCGGTGGGCGCGCCGTCCACGAGCAGCGCGAAGTGGTTGTCGGGGGTCGCGGCGGGGGTGGTGTCGGAGCCGGGGTCGGTGGAGTCGCTGGGGTTTCCGGTGGGCTCCGCTGCCGACGGGCCCGTACGCGTCGAGTAGGCGAACCGCGCGTAGTTCGGGTCGGCCGGGCCGAAGACCGAGGAGCTGCCGTGGTTGTGCAGCCTGACCAGCCCGTCGGCGGCCGTGGACTGCACGAGCAGGCCGGGCGCGCGCAGGGTGGTGACGGCGTCCGCGGTCTCGGCGGGCAGCGGCTCCTCGCGTGCGGTCCAGGCGGGGTGGCCGGCCGGCAGCATCAGGCCCAGGAGGCCCTTGGACGCCCAGTACGGGGAGGCGGGCCCGGAGTAGCCCTGGAGCATGGGCGCGTACGGGCCGTACCAGCCGAGCGGCAGGAGGCCCTGGTCCGTCACGGCGCCGTGGTCCAGGAAGTGCCGCAGGGTGCCGGAGGCGAGGCGGCGGGTGGCGCCGGGGGTGAGCGGGGTGTGGCCGGTGAGCGCGCCGAGCCAGGGGGCGGCGAGGGTCGCGAAACGGTAGGTGAGCGAGCGGCCGAACGGCATCGGCGCGCCGTTGGCGTCGAACATGTGGCGGTAACCGTCGAGGTGGGCGCGCAGCCGTCCACCGTACGTGTCGAGCAGCGCGCGGTCGCCGGAGAGATGGGCGTGCAGGACGGGATAGAAGTGCAGCGCCCAGCCGTTGTAATGGTCGAACGCCTGATTGGGGCCGTCGCTGTACCACCCCTCGCCCCGGTACCAGCCGTCGATACGCTCCAGCGCGCGGTCGACGGACGCCTGCGCGCGCTCCGTCTCGATGCCCGTGTCCAGGAGGAACCCGCCGACGGTCAGGCCGAACAGCCACCAGTTGTTGTCGATGGGCGGCGGGTCGAGGGCGGGCAGCAGCCAGTCCACGGCCCGGGCGCGGACCTTGTCGTCCAGGGTGCCCCACAGCCAGGGGCGGGTCAGCCGCAGGCCGAGGGCGACGGAGGCGGATTCGACGATGGCCTGCCGGGTGTCCGGCATGACCGGCCAGGCGTCGGGGTGCGGGCCGCCGAGGCCCGGCTCGGTCACCGGGTGCTCGGTGCCCGCGGCGAGCCCTTCGGCGTACCGGGCCAGGTAGCCGTGCGGATCCCGGCCGCCGCTGCCGGCCACCCGGAAGGCGGCCGCGAGGAAGGTACGGGCGTACCCTTCGAGGCCGTCCGACCGCGGCCCCGACCAACTCGGGCGGGCACCCGGGAGGTTGATCAGCCCGTTGCGCGGTGACGCGTACGGAACGACCGCGCCCAGGAGGCGGTCGGCCGCGGCTTCCCAGTGCGCGCGGGTCCAGCCGGTGTACGGGCTCAGCTCGCGGTCCTCGGGCGGGAGCGGACCGGCCTCCCGGCCGGCGGGCTGCGGGGGCGGGGGCACGGTCATGGGCGTTTCCCTCACGGTCGACGACCCGAGCATCCTCAACTCGCCGCGATCGAACGTCAAGACGGCCTGATCGAACGACCGGATACCGGTCCGTTCGATCAGACCTGCACTAGGGTGCGTCTTCACTTCGGAGACGGGCCGGGCCGGCCGCCGGGCCACCACACCACGAGGGGGCTGCCGCCGTGCGCGAGCGTGCCGTGCAACGTCATGACCGCCTGCTGGCCCTGGTACGGCAACGCGGTTCCGCCCGCGTCACCGACCTGGCCGACCAGCTCGGCGTCTCACCCGTCACCGTACGGCGCGACGTCGAGGCGCTGACCGGCAAGGGCCTGCTCGACCGGGTGCACGGCGCGGTGTCCTGGCCCCGGCAGCGCGGCCGGGCCGCCGACGGCCGTACGCCCGCCGCCGAGGGGCCCGTACTGGGCCTGCTGGCGCCTTCGGCCACGTACTACTTCGCCGATGTGATCCGCGGGGCCCACGAGGCGGCGGCGCGGGCCGGGGCCCGGCTCGTCCTGCGGATATCCGACTACCGGCCCGAGGAGGACCCGGCGCGCGCCGAGGGCCTGCTGGCGGCCGGGGCCGAAGGGCTGCTGGTCGCGCCGGGCTGGCGCGGCCCGGGCGATCCGGCCGAGTACGGCGGCTGGGTCGCCGGACTCCCCGTACCCGTAGTGCTGTTGGAACGCAGCGTGCCGCCGGGCAGCCCGCTGGCGGGACTGGACCGGGTGTGTTCGGACCACGGCCACGGGGTGCTGCTCGCGCTGCGCCACCTGATCGCGCGGGGGCACGCGGCGCCGCTGCTGGTGGCGCGCGCCGACAGCCCGACGGCGCTCGCGGTGCGCGAGGGGTACGAGGCGGCGCTGCGGGCCCTCGGCGTGCCCCGGCCGCGGCCGGTGATCGATTCGGTGCCGGCCGAGCTGGACCCGCGGGGCTTCGAGCGGGCCGTACGGGAGCTGCGGGCGGCGGTGGCCTCGGGGGAGGTGACGGCCGCGCTGGTGCACAACGACGTGGACGCCATCCAGATGGTGCAGCGGCTGGCCGAACTGGGCGTACGGGTGCCGCGCGACCTGGCGCTGGTCGCGTACGACGACGAGGTGGCGGCGCTGGCGGACACGCCGCTGACGGCCGTGGCGCCGCCCAAACGCGAGGTGGGCCGGCAGGCGGCCCGCCTCCTGCTGGACCGGCTGTCCGAAGGGGCCGACGCGGGCCCCGAACCGTCCCCGCGACGCCACCTCACCCTGCTGCCGGCGCTGCGGGTGCGGGCTTCTTGCGGGGCAGGGGCAGGGGCGCGACCGGATGGACCGAACAGGCCGGACGAGCCGGACGGGCCGGACGGGCCGAACGGGCCAGACGGACCGAACGAGCCGAACGGACCGAACGGGCCCAAGGCACCCAAGAGCTCCGACCCCGAGGGCGTCTGACCACCCCCGTACGCCGCCCTCCCCCTCCCCCATCCTGTTCTTTTTTCGATCAATCAATCTTTCGCTCTTGACTTCGCTCAAGGCCAGCCCAAGGATCGCGGATCGCGGCCATCACCTTCACGCCGCGTCCCTCCCTCATGCTCAGGAGCCGCGCCATGAGCCTCAGTTGGAGCAGAACGACGCTCGCGCTAGCCGGTGGTCTCACCGCCCTGACCCTGCTGACGGCCTGCGGCGGCGGCAGTGGCGCCGCCGGGAGCGAAGGCCCCGTCACCCTCACGTACTGGGGGTGGACCAAGGGCACGAAGCAAGCCGTGGAGGCGTTCAACGCCACGCACCGCGACATCACGGTGCGGTTCGAGGAGATCCCCTCGGGCACCGCGGGCGGGTACGCCAAGATCTCCAACGCGGTCAAGGCGGGCAACGCGCCCGACCTGGTCAGCATCGAGTACCCGACGCTCCCCGAGTTCGTCAGCCAGGGCGCCCTCCAGGACATCACCCCGTACGTGACGTCCGAGCTGAAGAAGAAGCTGCTGCCGCAGGCCGTCCAGCTGACCACCCTGGGCGGCCGCAACTGGGCCGTCCCCTTCGACGCCGCGCCGCAGATCTACTACTACCGCAAGGACTTCTTCACCCAGCACAAGATCGACGTGCCGCGGACCTGGGACGCCTTCCGTACCGCCGCGGCCGCGGTCAAGAAGGCCGACCCGAAGGCGCGCATCGGCACCTTCTTCCCCGACGACCCGACCACCTTCGAGGCGATGGCCTGGCAGGCCGGCGCCCACTGGTTCGCCACCCAGGGCGACTCCTGGAAGCTGAACACCACCGACCCGGCGACCCGCAAGGTCACGGACTACTGGCAGGGCCTCCTCCGGGACCGCCTCGTCCACACCCACGTCTCCTTCAGCCCCGGCTGGACCAACTCGCTCAAGAGCGGCGGCACCGTCGGCTACCTCGGCGCCTCCTGGGGCGCGGGCGTCCTGAAAGGCACCCTGCCGGACCAGAGCGGCAAGTGGGCCGCGGCGCCCGTGCCGAGCTGGGACGGCAGGCCCGCCAGCGGCATGCTCGGCGGCTCGACGACCGCCGTGACCAAAGGCAGCCGGCACACCGGGGCCGCGGTGCGGTTCGCGGCCTGGATGTCCACCGCCGCCGACGCGGTCAAGGCCCGGGTCGCCTCCGGCGATTCCAGTGCCTACCCGGCCGCCACGGCGCTGCGCCCGGTCGCCCGGCAGGCGTTCGACACCCGCTACTACGGCGGCCAGGACGTGTACGCCCTCTTCGACGCCGCGGCCGCGTCGGTCGGCCCGGGGTGGGGCTGGGGCCCGGCCACCAGCACCACCAACACCACGCTGAAGGACGAGTTCGGCAAGGCGGCGGGCGCGGGCGGCGGTACCGGCTCGCTCGCCGCCGCCGTACGCGCCGGAAGCGACGCGACGGTACGCGAACTCAGGAAGCGCGGCCTGAAGGTCATGGGCCGGTGAGCGCCAAGGCGCGCGCCGTCACCGTCCTGCTCACCCCCTTCTTCGCCCTGTTCACCGTGGTCATGGTCGTCCCGGTCGGCTACGCGGTCTGGCTCAGCCTCTTCACCGAGCAGCAGTCCGGCCTCGGCTTCGGCGGCACCCGTACGGTCTTCAGCGGACTCGGCAACTACGCGGCGGCGCTCGGCGACCACGCCTTCCGCGACGGCTTCCTCGTCCTCCTCGGCTACTGCGCCCTCTACCTCCCCCTCCTCCTGGCCGGCGCGCTGACGCTGGCCCTGCTGCTGGACTCCGCCCTCGCCCGCGCCCGGCGCTTCTTCCAGCTCGCCCTGTTCCTGCCGCACGCCGTGCCCGGCATCATCGCCGCCCTGATCTGGGTCTACCTCTACACGCCCCAGCTCAGCCCGGTCGTGGCCGCGATGGAGTCCGGCGGCCTCGGCTTCGCCTTCCTGTCGCCCTCCGGAGCACTGCCCTCGGTCGTCAACATCGCCCTGTGGGAGTGGCTCGGCTACAACATGGTCATCTTCTACGCCGCCCTCCAGGCCGTCGACCGGTCGGTGATCGAGGCCGCGACGGTGGACGGCGCGGGCGCCTGGCGTATCGCGACCGGCATCAAGATCCCCCTCATCCGCTCCTCCCTCGTCATGGTGGCCCTCTTCACCGTCATCGGCTCGCTCCAGCTCTTCACCGAACCGCTGATCCTCGGCCAGGGCTCCGGATCCGCCGTCACCTCCTCCTGGACGCCGAACCTGTACGCCTACACCGCCGCCTTCGCCCGCAATGACTACGGCCTCGCGGCCGCCGCGTCCGTCCTGCTCGACCTCGCCGCCGCGCTGCTGTCCTTCGCCGTCACCCGCCTCTCCGCCCGCTCCTCCCGGCCCAAAGGTCGTCTGCCCGGCCGCCGCCTGCCGGGCCCGGCCCGCCCCCCACTCGCCCACCCGAAGGGCAGGCCCTGATGGCGTCCCCGCCCCCTACCGCCGTCGCCGGCCCGGCGGCCCCCGCGCCCGTACGCCCGTCCCGCACCCGGTCCGTACGCGCCCCCGGCCACCGCCCGCGCAGCCGCTGGCTCTCCCCCGCCGCCGTCAACGCGGCGCTCGGCCTCGCCGTCCTCTACACGCTCTTCCCCCTCGTCTGGCTGGTCACCGCCGCCACCAAGGACGCGGGCGGCCTGCTCGCCGGCGACGCCCTGTCCTTCGAGGGCTTCGACCTGGCCGGCAACCTGACCCGCCTCGCCTCCGAAGGCGACGGCATCTACTTCCGGTGGTACGCCAACAGCCTGCTCTACGCGGGCGTCGGCGCCGCGCTGTGCGCCCTGATCTCCGTGGCCGCCGGGTACGCCTTCGACAAGTACGCGTTCCCCGGCAAGGAGAAGCTGTTCGGCGTCGTCCTGCTCGGAGTGCTGGTCCCCACCACGGCGCTGGCCCTCCCCCTCTACCTGCTGGCCAGCCGGACCGGCGTGGTCAACACCTACTGGTCGGTGCTGGTCCCCGCCCTCGTGAACCCGTTCGGCGTATACCTGGCACGGGTCTTCAGCGCCGGTTACGTCCCCGACGAGGCGCTCGAAGCGGCCCGTATCGACGGCGCGGGCGAGCTGCGCGTCTTCTGGTCCATCGGTCTGCGTATGGTCGCGCCGGGCCTGGTGACCGTCTTCCTCTTCCAGTTCACCGCGATCTGGAACAACTTCTTCCTCCCCCTCGTGATGCTCTCCGACCAGCGGCTCTTCCCCGCGAGCCTGGGCCTGTACGCCTGGCACGGCAACGCCCACGGCGAGCCGTCCTTCTACCCCCTCGTCGTCACCGGCTCCCTCCTCGCCGTCCTCCCCCTGATCATCGCCTTCGTGACCCTCCAGCGGCACTGGAAGGCCGGACTCGCCGCCGGAAGCGTCACGTGACGCCTCGGACCAGGAGCACGCTTCCACCATGCACCACACCACTGACAATCGCCCCGACCAGGCACTTCCCCGCCCAGGACTGCTGCTCGCGATGGAACCGGGCCTGGCCGAACGCCTGCTCACCGACCACCACCGCACCCGCCTGGCGTCCCTGACCCGCACCGACCCGCACCTGGTCGCCCACGACTTGGCCGACCCGCCCCCGGCCGTGGCCGCCGCGCTGGCCGACGCCGAGATCCTGCTGACGTCGTGGGGAGCGACCCCGCTGACCGCCGACGTCCTCGACCGGGCCCCGCGCCTGCGCGCCGTCGTCCACGCGGGCGGTTCGGTCAAACCGTATGTGAGGCGGGCCTGTTGGGAACGCGGCATCGCCGTCACCTCGGCGGCGGAGGCCAACGCACAGCCCGTCGCCGAGTACACGCTCGCCGCGATCCTCTTCGCCAACAAGCGCGTCCTGCACGCCGCACACCGCTACCGCGCGCTGCGCGCGCCCCACAACTGGCACCCCGACCTGGACGGCGCCGGCAACCACCACCGCACGGTGGGCGTCATCGGCGCCTCCCGCATCGGCCGCCGCGTCATCACCCTCCTGCGCCCCTTCGACCTGACGGTCCTCCTCCACGACCCGTACGTGGACGAGGCCGAAGCCGCCCGCCTCGGCGTCACCCTCGCGCCCCTCGACGACCTCTGCGCCGCCTCCGACGTGGTCACCGTGCACGCGCCCGAACTGCCCGCCACCCACCACCTGATCGGCGCCCGCCAGCTGGCCCGCATGCCCGACGGCGCCACCCTGGTCAACACCGCCCGCGGCACCCTCGTCGACGAGGCGGCCCTGCTCCCCGAACTCGTCGCCGGCCGCCTCAACGCCGTCCTCGACGTGACGGACCCGCCGGTACCGCCCGCCGCCTCACCCCTCTACGACCTGCCCAACGTCCTGCTCACCCCGCACATCGCCGGCTCCCTGGGCGGCGAGCTGCACCGCATGGCCGACCAGGCCCTGGACGAGGTGGAGCGGTACACGAAAGGAGTACCGTTCGCCGATCCCGTACGACCGGAAGGCCTGGGCCGCTCGGCCTGAGCCGAGACCACGGCACTCCCGGTGCCCGCCGGGGAAGCGTTCCCGGCCCCCACCGGGCCAGCACTCCCAGCGCTCAGCGGCCCAGACGAACGGCCAGGCCCGTCAACGGGACGAGGCCCGGCCCCCTCGAAAGGGGACCGGGCCTCGTACGGCTGAGCTGCCTCAGTGAGCGTGGCCGTGACCGTGACCGGCCTCGGCGGACTCCTCCTCGGCCGGCTTCTCGACGACCAGGGTCTCGGTCGTGAGCAGCAGCGAGGCGATCGAAGCGGCGTTCTCCAGCGCCGAGCGGGTGACCTTGACCGGGTCGATGACGCCGGCCTTCACCAGGTCGCCGTACTCGCCGGTCGCGGCGTTGAAGCCCTGGTTCTTCTCCAGCTCCGCCACCTTCGAGGTGATGACGTAGCCCTCCAGGCCCGCGTTCTCGGCGATCCAGCGCAGCGGCTCGACGGCGGCGCGGCGGACCACGGCGACACCGGTGGCCTCGTCGCCCTCCTTGCCGAGGGAGCCCTCCAGCACCTTGGCGGCGTGCACCAGGGCGGAGCCACCACCGGAGACGATGCCCTCCTCGACCGCGGCGCGGGTCGCGGAGATGGCGTCCTCCAGACGGTGCTTCTTCTCCTTGAGCTCGACCTCGGTGGCCGCGCCCACGCGGATCACGCAGACACCGCCGGCCAGCTTCGCCAGACGCTCCTGGAGCTTCTCGCGGTCCCAGTCCGAGTCCGTGGCCTCGATCTCGCCCTTGATCTGGTTGACGCGGCCCTCGACGTCGGCGGAGTTGCCGCCGCCGTCCACGATGGTCGTGTCGTCCTTGGTGACGGTCACGCGGCGGGCGGTGCCCAGCACGTCCAGACCGGCCTGGTCCAGCTTGAGGCCGACCTCCTCGGCGATGACGGTCGCGCCGGTCAGGGCGGCCATGTCGCCGAGCATCGCCTTGCGGCGGTCACCGAAGCCGGGGGCCTTGACGGCCACCGCGTTGAAGGTGCCGCGGATCTTGTTGACGACCAGGGTCGACAGGGCCTCGCCCTCGACGTCCTCGGCGATGATCAGCAGCGGCTTCGAGGAGCCGGCCTGGATGACCTTCTCCAGCAGCGGCAGCAGGTCCTGGATCGAGGAGATCTTGCCCTGGTGGATGAGGATGTACGGGTCCTCCAGGACGGCCTCCATCCGCTCCTGGTCGGTGACCATGTACGGCGAGAGGTAGCCCTTGTCGAAGGCCATGCCCTCGGTGAAGTCCAGCTCCAGACCGAAGGTGTTGGACTCCTCGACGGTGATGACACCGTCCTTGCCGACCTTGTCCATCGCCTCGGCGATCAGCTCGCCGACCTGCTTGTCCTGCGCGGACAGGCCGGCCACGGCGGCGATGTCGGACTTCTCGTCGATCGGGCGGGCGGTCGCGAGGAGGTCCTCGGACACGGCCTTGACCGCGGCGTCGATGCCCTTCTTCAGGGCGGCCGGGGAGGCACCGGCGGCGACGTTGCGCAGACCCTCGCGGACCAGGGCCTGGGCCAGCACGGTGGCGGTGGTGGTGCCGTCACCAGCGATGTCGTTGGTCTTGGTCGCCACCTCCTTCACCAGCTGCGCGCCGAGGTTCTCGTACGGGTCGTCGACCTCGACCTCGCGGGCGATGGTCACACCGTCGTTGGTGATGGTCGGGGCGCCGAACTTCTTGTCGATGACGACGTTGCGGCCCTTGGGGCCGATCGTCACCTTCACGGTGTCGGCAAGCTTGTTGACGCCGCGCTCAAGGGCGCGACGGGCGTCCTCGTCGAACTTCAGGATCTTCGCCATGAGTTACGTGTCCTTAGTCGTTCTCTCCAACGAACTGCGCCCCGGGAAACCGGTTGTTTAGACGCGGGAACCAGGGGCGCAGAACAAGGCAATCTTCGGTGAATTACTTCTCGACGATCGCGAGCACGTCGCGCGCCGAGAGAACGAGGTACTCCTCGCCGTTGTACTTCACCTCGGTGCCGCCGTACTTGCTGTAGAGCACGACGTCGCCGACGGTCACGTCGAGCGGAAGACGGTTGCCGTCCTCGAAGCGGCCCGGGCCCACGGCCAGGACGACGCCCTCCTGGGGCTTCTCCTTGGCAGTGTCCGGAATGACCAGGCCCGAAGCCGTGGTCTGCTCGGCGTCGAGCGGCTGGACCACGATGCGGTCCTCAAGCGGCTTGATGGCAACCTTGGAGCTGGCGGTCGTCACGATCCGACCTCCCCCTTCGGAGATCTCACGGGGTTAACTGTCTGAGGTGGCGACCAGGTGGATCCGTCGTCGCGGGTGCCGGACCTGCCCGTCGCTGTGTTTGGCACTCCCCGGTGGAGAGTGCCAGGGCCGAGACTATGACGCGGTTAGCACTCGGTCAAGCGGAGTGCCAATTTGCCTCGCGGCGCGTGTTGGGTGGGGGTGCGCTGGCTGTGGGCCCACCTTGCCCAGGTGGTGGGCTGGGCAATCCTGTCCCGTGCTCTTCGCGCGCGATGGCGTGGCGGGTGGCCGTGGACCTGGTCTCGCGCTTCGCGCGAGGGTTGCGCTGTCGCGCGGCTCGCATAGGTAGGTGCCGGGGCGGGGGCGCGCAGGGGGCCAACTCCTCGGCACCGTGTACGTCACCCGGGGCGTGAGGTGAACCCGGGCTCCCGGCTGACCTGCGGGGATGGCCCCCTACACGCCCCCTCAGGCCGTTTGGCGAGGCCGGGACAGCTGGGGGGAAGGGGTCGATCACCCCGGTGAGCCCCCACCACATGGTGAGGCTCACGCCGGGGCAGGGGCGTGGCCCCACTGCACGCGAGGCCTGATCGCGGCCCGGGTAGCCTGCCCGCCCCCTCGCGCTGCGCGCGAGAAAGGCCCCCGCTGCGCGCGAGAAGGTCCCCCCGTAACGCGCGCGAGGAAGATCCCCCCGCTGCCCCGTGCGAGAAAGGTTCCCTCGCGCTGCGCGCGAGGGACGGGATTGTTGCCACGATGGCGCGATACCCGCCCGACGACGCGGGCTCGGGGACATACAGGGGTCTCCCCGCAGGTCAGCCGGGAGCCTGGGTTCACTTCACGTCCCGGGCTGCGTACACGGTGCCGAGGAGTGACCCCTGTGTGGCCCCGAGCCCCCACCCACCGGACCCATCGCGCACAACGCGCACCCCCACAAGGCCGCAAAAAACCGGAACCGCGCCGAACCATGACAATGGCCCCATGCACATACTGGTCGTAGAGGACGAAGAAGGTCTCGCTGACTCCTTGCGGCGGGGACTGGCTGCCGAGGGGCACTGGGTCGACGTGGCCCGGGACGGGCATCGGGGGACGGAGCTGGCGCTCACCGGGTCGTACGACGCGATCGTGCTGGACGTGATGCTGCCGGGGCCCAGCGGGTACGAGATCTGCGGGCGGCTGCGGCGGCAGGACGACTGGACGCCGGTGCTGATGCTGACCGCCAAGGACGGCGAGTACGACGTGGCCGAAGGGCTGGACGCGGGCGCCGATGACTACCTGGCCAAGCCGTTCTCGTTCGTCGTGCTGCTCGCCCGGCTGCGGGCGCTCACCCGGCGCGGCCGCGCCGCCGAGCGGGCTCGTACGCTGCAGAGCGGTGATCTGACCCTGGACGCCGACGCCCGCCGCTGCCGCCGCGGCGACACCGACATCGAGCTGACCGCCCGGGAACTGGCCGTGTTGCGCTGTCTCATGGCCGGCGAGGGCCAGGCGGTCGCCAAGCGGGACATCCTCGACGAGGTCTGGGACACGCCGGCCGACGTGGACCCCAACATCGTCGAGGTGTACGTCTCGTCGCTCCGCAAGAAGGTGGACGTGCCGTTCGGCCGCCATTCCATCCGTACCGTGCACGGCACGGGCTACCGCATGGCGCCCGATGACGGCTGACCGCCGGCCACCCCGCCGGCCACCCCGATTCCGCCCCCGCCCCGCATCCGTGCGCGGCCGCACCGCCACGGCCGCCGCCCTCGCGATGGCCCTGTTGCTGGCCGTCGGCGGCGCCTGGCTCTACGTGGTGTTGCGCGCGAACCTGCTGGACAACACCACCAGCCGCACCGAAGTGGCCGCCAGGAAGGTCGCCGCGCAGGCGGACACCGGCGCCCTGCCCGGGCTGCTGTCCTCGCCCGCCGACGGCGTCGACCTGGTGCTGGTCCTGGACGCGTCGGGCCGGGTCGTGGCCACCAGCCTCCGTACGGCCGACCCGCTCGCGGCCGAGCTGAGCGGCTTCCGCCCGTCCCCGGGGCAGGACTCCGCCGACCGGATCATCACCGGCGCCCCCGCCGCCGCGGCGGGCGGCAACCGCGCGGACGTGGTGGTGGTCCGCGCGACCCCGCCCGGCGGCGGCGGTCAGCAGCGGTACGTGTACGCCGTGACCGTGCTCTCGGACGTGGACGACGCGACCCACGCGATCGGCGTGGCCCTGCTCGCCAGCGCGCCGCCGCTGATCGCGCTGGCCGCCGCGATCGCCTGGGCGGTGACCGGGCTGGCGCTGCGCCCGGTGACGGCCATCAGGAGGGAGCTGGCGGCCGTCAGCGCGAGCGAGCTGGACCGGCGGGTGCCGGATCCGGCGGGCGGTGACGAGATCGCGCTGATGGCCCGTACGGTCAACGCGACGCTGGACCGGCTGGAGCAGGCCGTCACCCGGCAGCGCCAGTTCGTCGCGGACGCGTCGCACGAGCTGCGCAATCCGATCGCGGCGGTGCGGTCCCGGCTGGAGGTGGCGCTCGCGGACAGCGGCGCCGAAGGCGTCACCGGCCCCGCCGTCTCCCTGGACGGTTCCGTCCGCGCCGCGCTCCGCGACACCGAGCGGTTGCAGCGGATCGCCGCCGACCTGCTCCTCCTCGCCCGCCTCGACGCGCACGCCCCGCAGGCCGCGGAGCCGGTCGACCTGGCGCTGCTGGCGGCGGAGGAGGCCGCGCGCCGGCCCGCACGCGGCGGGCCCCGGCTGGCCGTGGAGGCGGGCGAGCCGGTGCCCGTACGGGGTGATCCGGCGCAGCTGGAGCGTCTGCTGACCAATCTGGTCGACAACGCCCTGCGGTACGCGGCCTCCGAGGTACGGGTCACCGCGCGCTCGCCGGGCCGGGAGCACGGAGGTGCCGGGGCGCGGGCCGTGCTGGAGGTGGTGGACGACGGGCCGGGCATCCCGGAGGCCCACCGGGAGCAGGTCTTCGAACGGTTCGCCCGCCTCGACGCGGCGCGCGACCGCGAGACCGGCGGTACGGGGCTGGGCCTGGCCATCGCCCGGGGGATCGCCCGCGCGCACGGCGGCGAGCTGACCGTACGGGGCAGGGCGGACGGCCGGCCCGGTGCCCGCTTCGTGGCCGTCCTGCCCGTACAGGCCACGCCGTACGGGCATCGCATCCACCGCTCCTGAGGCCCTCTTCAGGACCTTCAGACTTCCTTCAGCGCCGCCCGGCGAGCCTGTGGGGATGAAGCACTGTCGCAGGCTCACCGAACCGGACGCGGCCCGTCCGCGCGGGCACCGGCGCCGGGCGCGGCACGGGCGCAGGCCCGGGCGCCGGGCCGTGCTGCGCAGGCTGGCCCTGTGCGTCGCCGTGCTCGTGCTGGGCACGGCGGGCGCGGGCTGGTACCTCTACCGGGACCTCGCCGAGCGGATCGGCTCGTCGCAGGCGCTCGGCGACGGTGCGCCCAGGTCGTCCGGCGGGGCGACGAACATCCTGCTGATGGGGCTGGACAGCCGCAGGGACCAGAACGGGAACGACCTGCCGGCGGACGTGCTGGAGAAGCTGCACGCGGGCGCTTCGTCCGACGTCGGCGGGTACAACACCAACACGCTGATCCTGCTGCACGTGCCCGGCGACGGCGGGCGGGCCACCGCGTTCTCGATCCCGCGCGACGACCTGGTGGACATCCCGGGTCACGGCCAGGACAAGATCAAGAAGGCGTACGGGCTGGCCAAGGCGGCGGCGGAGGAGCGGCTCGCAAGCCAGGGCGTCACCGGGCACGACCAGCTGGAACACGCGGGCCGGGAGGCCGGCCGCCGGGCGCAGATCGCGACGGTACGCGCCTTCCTCGGCGTCCCGGTCGACCACTTCGCCGAGGTGAACCTGGCGGGGTTCCTGCACCTCGCGGACGCGCTCGACGGCGTACCGGTGTGCCTGAAGCACGCGGTGCGGGACCGGTACTCGGGCGCCGACTTCCCGGCCGGGCGGCAGACGCTCGACGGGCCGCAGGCGCTGGCCTTCGTACGGCAGCGGCACGGCCTGCCCGGCGGCGACCTGGACCGTACGCGCCGCCAGCAGGCGTTCCTCGCCTCCGCCACGCACAAGCTGAACTCGGCCGGCACGTTCACCGACCCGCTGCGGCTGCTGAAGCTGCTGGACGTCGCCCAGCAGGACCTGGTGACCGACGAGGGCTGGGACCTGATGGCGTTCGTACGGCAGGCGAAGAACCTTTCGGGCGGGAATGTACGATTCAGTACGTTGCCCGTGGAAGGGTTCGCCACGCATCGCGGTGAGGACGTGAACCGGGTGGATCCGGACAGGATCCGGCGGCTGGTGGCCCGGGAAATCGGGCCCGGAGCCAGCCGTTCCGCCGCTCCCACCAGCGGCGACACCCCGGGGAGCGATCCGGCCGCACCCCGCTCACCTGCGGGAACCCTGGAACCGTCGCTCTCGTCTTCCTCGTCGACGGTGGAGTCCGGTTCCGGGGCGGAAGGTCCCGGGCAGACGGCTCCCATGATTGATGGCGGAGGCATCCCGTGCGTGGACTGACGAGCTCGCTGCGGCCCTCCGGGGCGCCGGAGAGCGACGCCGAGCGCACGATGACGTTCGCCGCTCTCGCCCAGGCCCCGAACCGGCGGCGTACGGAGGCGTGGCTGCTCGCCTTCGCCGTGCTGATCACGGTCTTCGGCTACACGTACACCGGCCTGTCGATGAACGGCCGGCTGCCCGCCGGGCTGCCGGGCTTCGCCGCCGCCGTCTTCTTCATGGCACTCGTCCCGCACCTGATCGTGCGCCGCTTCGCGCCGCGCGCCGACCCGCTGATGCTGCCGCTCGCCACCCTGCTGTCCGGCATCGGCCTGGTCCTGCTCAACCGCCTCGACATCACGTACGCGGCCAAGCCCAGCCTGCACATGACCCCGGCGGCGGGCGGACAGCTGGTGTGGACGGTGATCGGCGTGGCGGTCTGCACCGGCGCGCTGATGCTGCTGCGCGACCACCGCTTCCTCCAGCGCTACATCTACCTGACGATGGCGGTCGCGCTGGTGCTGCTGATGGCCCCGGCGTTCTTCCCCGGCGACACGTACGGCGCCAAGCGCTGGATCTTCATCGGGCCGCTGTCGCTCCAGCCCGGCGAGTTCGTGAAGATCATGATCGCGGTGTTCTTCGCGGGCTACCTGACCCTCAACCGCGACGCGCTGGCGCTCTCCGGACGCCGCGTCATGGGCGTCCAGCTGCCGCCCGGCCGCCAGCTCGGACCGATCTTCACGATATGGGTCATCAGCCTGCTGGTGCTGGTCTTCGAGCGCGACCTCGGCACGTCGCTGATCTTCTTCGGGCTCTTCGTGATCACGCTCTACATGGCCACCGAGCGCACCAGCTGGGTGCTGTGCGGCCTGGCCATGGCGGTGGCCGGCGCCGCCGTCGTCGGCACGACCGAGCCGCACGTCAAGGGCCGCGTCATGGCCTGGCTGCACCCCATGGACATCTTCCTGCCCGAGAAACAGCGGCCGCCGGGCCTGCAGTCCGACCAGGCCGCCCAGGCGCTGTTCAGCTTCGGCAGCGGCGGTATCAGCGGCGCGGGCCTGGGCCAGGGCCACCCCGAACTGATCGGCTTCGCCGGCAACAGCGACTTCATCCTCACCACCGTCGGCGAGGAACTGGGCCTGGCCGGCGTGATGGCCGTCCTGCTCCTGTACGTCCTGCTCGCCCAGCGCGGCCTGCGCGCCGGCCTCACCGCCCGCGACCCCTTCGGCAAACTGCTGGCGGTGGGCCTCGCCAGCGCGCTGCTGCTCCAGGTCTTCGTCGTCGCCGGCGGCGTCACCGGGCTGATACCGCTGACCGGCAAGGCACTGCCCTTCCTGGCCAAGGGCGGGTCGTCGCTGGTCGCGAACTGGGTGATGGTGGCGCTGCTCATCCGTATCAGCGACAGCGCGCAGCGCCGCCGCGAGCCGGTAGGGCAGCCGGACGGGCCCGGCGGGCGGCGCGGGCGGCGCGCGCGGACGGTGCCGGACCCGGACGAGACACAGGTCACGCCCCGCGTGGTCGCGGCACTGCCCGCCCCGGCCGCTCCCCAGGCCAGCGGGCCCGCCGCAAGCCACGGCCGCCGCGCCCGCCGCGCGCGCGGCTGACCCCCGCGCCCCGGCGCCCCGCCGCTCCCGTACGCGCGCGCTGGCCCACAATGGACCGGGTGAACCAGGCGAACGACCTCGACTCCTTCTCCGCGCTGCACACGCCCGAAGGCCAGGCGCTGCTGGCCGAACTGCGCGACCACGACCCGGCCGACGAGCTGGCGACCGCGACCCGGCTGCGGCGCGACCACCCCGCTCCGCTGGTCTCCGCCGCGCTGGGCCAGGCGCGGCTGCGCCAGCGCGCGGCGGCCAAGTTCGGGGCGGACGCCGCGCGCATGTACTTCACGCCCAACGGCGTCGAACAGTCCACCCGCAGCACGGTCGCCGCCCACCGCGCCACCCGCCTCGCCGCCCTCGGCGTCCGCTCGCTCGCCGACCTCTGCTCCGGCATCGGCGGCGACGCCATCGCCCTGGCCCGCGCCGGCATCCACGTCCTGGCCGTCGACCGCGACCCGCTGACCTGCGCGGCGGCCCGCGCCAACGCGGCGGCGCTGGGGCTGGCCGACCGGATCGAGGTGCGCTGCGCCGACGTCACCGAGGTGGACACCACGGCGTACGACGCGGTCTTCGTCGACCCGGCGCGGCGCGGCGGCCGGGGCGGGCGCGGCGGGCGGATCTTCGACCCCGAGGCGTACTCGCCGCCGCTGTCCTGGGCGGTGGCGGCCGCCCGCAAGGCCCCGCACGCGGCCCTGAAGATCGCGCCGGGCATCCCGCACGAGATCATCCCCGACGAGGCCGAGGCGGAGTGGATCTCCGACGGCGGGGACGTGAAGGAAGCCGTCCTGTGGTTCGGCACCGCACCGGGCGCACGCCGCGCCACGCTGCTGCCCGCCGGAGACTTCCTGCTGGGCACCGGGCTGCCCGACCCCGAGCCCGGCCCGGTCGGCCGCTGGCTGTACGAGCCGGACGGCGCCGTCATCCGCGCGCACCTGGTCGCCGAGGTCGCCCAGCAGGTGGACGGCCGCCTGATCGACCCGACCATCGCCTACGTCACGGCCGACGAGCACCGTCCGACCCCGTACGCCACCGCCTACGAGATCACCGACACGCTGCCGTTCAACGTCAAGAAGCTCCGGGCCCTGCTGCGCGAACGCGGCATCGGCGTCGCCGTCATCAAGAAGCGCGGCTCGGCCGTCGAACCCGAGGGCCTGCGCAAGAAGCTGAAGCTCTCCGGCCCCGGCTCCTGCGTCGTCTTCCTGACCCGGGTGGCGGGCGCCCCCACGATGCTGCTGGGCCGGGAGGCCCCTACGCCACCGAAGTCCTGACGTTCACGCCCGGTCCGTCAGCTCCTCCGCGAACACCTGCGACAGGGGCTGCGGGCCGACGTACTGCTGGCAGGTGCACTGTCCCGGCTCGAACGCGACCGGCTTGCGCTCCTCGTCCCAGGCCGTCGGAACCTGCGTCACCTCATGGCACTTGCCCCGCTTGTCGTGCTTGGCCAGATGATGCGTACACCCGCACACCGGCTCCGGCGGCCGCTGCGCCGCCTCCAGCTCCAGCCGCTCCCGCCGCACGCTCTCCAGCCGCTCCATCTTCCGCGCGTGCCGCGTACTCATCGCCTTGCGCCCCGCATCGACGACCTTGGCGAAACCCCCCGCCATGAAGAACGCGAACACCCACCAGACCCAGTTCACAGCCTGTCTCCTCCCCCGTCACCACTTTTGTCAGCTGCAGCCAGGGTATGACCTGGCGTCAGGGGGAGGGAGAGGAGGGCTTCCTCAGAGGCTCGCGAACGGCGGAATGATGCGCGTGACCACCACCAGCCTGCTCCGAGGAGCGGGAAGAAAGAAGAAATATCCGCCGGCAGCATCCATCCGGCGCATCCCACCGGGCCGCGGCCCGTCGCCCATGTCGGTGATGTCCACTCCCGTGTCGGCCAGTTCGACGAGCTGGCCGACCAGGTGCTCGACCTCGGCCACCACCTCGGTGGGCAAGCCTTCTGTCACGTGCTGGGAGTCGGGGTCGTACTCCCAGCCCCAGCTCTCCCTCAAGACGCTTCCTGCGCCACCGCGGCGTGGGCGGCGTCCAGGATGCGGCCTAGTTCGGCTGCGGCACTACGGGCCTGGTCAGCGTTGTCGGCGGCCGCGGCCAGGTCCTCCAGCTCCCGGAACCTGGAGGCGATCTTGGGGTGACGCTGGATGTGGACGTAGACGGCCCACTGGGTCGTGAAGCGCCGCAACGGCAGCAGATCGGAGCCCTGCCGGGCCTGATCGGCGGCCCGAGAGAGCTCCCGGGCGAACGCGGGCAGGGCCGCAGGGGCGATCTGCGCCACAGCATCGCGAAGCAGCGTGATCGACGCCGGCGGCTGTGGGATGAGGGGGTGTTCTGAGGCACTGGCGGTCATCGGTTCTCCCATGGGCGGGATTCTGGGCCGTGGGCCCAGAGTAGCCAGCGGGATCCTGAGCGCTTCATGCGAACGAGTGGCGCGGCATGTGCCGGAAAACCTGCCGCAGCGCCCTTTCCGCCTCCCTACGAGTACAGGTTGTCCTTGCTCAGCTCATGGAAGTGATCGTGGTCGTGACCATGACCGTGGCCGTGCTCATGGGCATGGCCGGCGTGGTCCGGGGCCGGTACGTGGGGTTCGGTCACCGGGAGGGAGGAGTCGGCCGGGAGGTCCCAGGCGGAGGCGGGGCGGTTGCGGGCGACCATCTCGGCGCCGAGGGCGGCGACCATGGCGCCGTTGTCGGTGCAGAGCTTGGGGCGGGGGACGCGCAGGGTGATGCCCGCCTTCTCGCAGCGGTGCTGGGCGAGCGCGCGCAGGCGGGAGTTGGCCGCGACGCCGCCGCCGATCATCAGGTGGTCGACGCCGTTGTCCTTGCAGGCGCGTACGGCCTTACGGGTCAGGACGTCGACGACCGCCTCCTGGAAGGACGCCGCGACGTCCGCGACCGGGACCTCCTCGCCCGCGGCGCGCTTGGCCTCGATCCAGCGGGCGACGGCGGTCTTGAGGCCGGAGAAGGAGAAGTCGTAGACCGGGTCGCGGGAGCCGGTCAGGCCGCGCGGGAAGCGGATCGCGTCCGGGTCGCCCTCGCGGGCGTAGCGGTCGATGACCGGGCCGCCCGGGAAGCCCAGGTTCAGCACGCGCGCGACCTTGTCGAACGCCTCGCCCGCCGCGTCGTCGATGGTCGAGCCGAGCGGGCGGACGTCGGAGGTGATGTCGGGCGCGAGCAGCAGGGAGGAGTGGCCGCCGGAGACCAGCAGGGCCATCGTCGGCTCGGGCAGGGCGCCGTGTTCGAGCTGGTCGACGCAGATGTGCGAGGCGAGGTGGTTGACGCCGTAGAGCGGCTTGCCGAGGGCGTAGGCGTACGCCTTGGCGGCCGAGACGCCGACGAGCAGGGCACCGGCCAGGCCCGGGCCCGCGGTGACCGCGATGCCGTCGAGGTCGGACGCGGCGACGCCGGCCTCCTTCAGGGCGCGCTGGATGGTGGGGACCATCGCTTCCAGGTGCGCGCGCGAGGCCACCTCGGGCACCACGCCGCCGAAGCGCGCGTGCTCGTCGACGCTGGAGGCGACGGCGTCCGCGAGGAGCGTGTGGCCGCGCACGATGCCGACGCCGGTTTCGTCGCAGGAGGTCTCGATGCCGAGGACGAGCGGTTCGTCAGCCATGGGTCCGGTTTCCTTGCACGGGGGGTGGGGAGAAGGGGACGTCGGCGGCCGGTTCCGGGGCGGAATCGGCCGGGGATTCGGAGGGGGACACGGTGGTACGGCGCATGACGAGGGCGTCCACGTTGCCCGGCTGGTAGTAGCCGCGCCGGAAGCCGATCGGCTCGAAGCCGAACCGTTCGTACAGGCGCTGCGCCCGTGTGTTGTCGACGCGCACTTCGAGCAGCACCTCGGCGCACTCGAAGGCGGTGGCGGCGGACAGCAGCTCGGTCAGCAGCCGGGAGCCGAGGCCGGTGCCCCACTGGTCGCGGGCGGTGGCGATGGTCTGGATGTCGCCGGTGCCGTCGACGGCGGCCAGGCCGCCGTAGCCGACGAGGCGGCCGTCGAGTTCGGCGACGAGGTAGCGGCGGTTGGCGGCGGGGCCGCGCGCGTGCGCCAGCTCGGACCAGAACATGCCTGCCGACCAGGCGTCCTCGGGGAACAGTTCGCGCTCCAGGTCCAGCACCGGCGCGATGTCCCACCAGCGCATCTCGCGGAGCACGGCGCCGCTGCGCACGCCGTTCCGGGTTGCCGGACGCGCGGTCACTTGGGGGTGACCACCTTGTAGTTGGCGGGGACCTGCGCGTCGGGCCGACGCAGGTACAGGGGCTGCGGCGGCAGCAGCTCCTCGCCGCGCGCGAGCTTCTCGGCGGCCAGCGCGGCGAGCGCGCCCGCGGACTGGTGCTCGGGGCCGCCGTCCCGTACGCCGGTGAAGGTGTCGGCGTACAGCAGCGCGCCCGCGCCGACCGACGGCAGCGCGCCGGCCTCGTCGGCGAGGTCCGCGGGGCGGTCCACGGCGGGCTCGGTGAGCCGCGTGCGGGCGTCGGCGTAGCGCGCCCAGTAGACCTCCTTGCGGCGGGCGTCGGTCGCCACCAGGAACGGCTCGTCGAGCCCGGCGGCGTACGCGATGCCGTCCAGCGTGCACAGGCCGTGCACCGGCACGCCGAGCGCGGCCCCGAACGTCGCGGCCGTCACGAGCCCGACCCGCAGGCCGGTGTACGGGCCGGGGCCGACCCCGACGACGATGTCGCTGACCGCGCCGAGTTTCACGCCGGCCTCGGCGAGCACCCGGTCGACGGCCGGCAGCAGCAGTTCGCCGTGGCGCCGGGCGTCCACCTGGCGCTCCTCGGCGAGGACGCGGGCGCCGTCGTGGACGGCGACGGTGACGGCAGGGGTTGCGGTGTCCAGAGCAAGCAGCAGCACGCCTCCAAGACTACGGCGCGGCGGTGGGTGCCTTGCCGGGTGCTACCGTCACCCGTAGTCACGCGCGTACGAAAGGTGGCACGGCGGTGTCCGCAAAGAGCAGCTCGATCGTCACCGCTCTGACCACGGCTGCGCTCGCCGCCGTCGGTTTCCTGGCCTACCAGGCGTCCGCCTCGGCGCCCGACCACACCACCGCGGCCAAGCAGCCGCCGGCCACCGCGAGCCCCGCCCCGGGCAAGGGCAAGGGCGACGCGGACCGGCAGAAGACCGAGGTACCGGTCCCGGCCGACTCGGGCGAGGGCGAGCGGGTCGTCTACTCACTGGGCGCGCGGCGGGTGTGGCTGGTCACGGCGGACGGCAAGGTGAAGCGGACGTACGAGGTCACGCCGAGCACCGTCAGCCCGGCGCCGGGCACCTACAAGGTCGACGGGCGGTCGCTGAAGGTCAAGGGCTCGGACGGGGTGCCGATCGAGCACGTGGTGCGGTTCGCGGTCGCCGACGGTGTGGTGATCGGCTTCAGCGCGGCGGTGGACGGCTCGATGCCGGACCCGGGCGCGACGAAGAAGACCGGCGGCATCCGGGAGACGCGCGCGGACGGCACGGCGATGTGGGACTTCGCGCTGCACAAGACGAAGGTCGTCGTGGTCAAGTGAGCCGGGGCGGCTGACGGCGGGCGTACGCGGCCCGGACCGGACACCCGCCCCTGCGCGCCGTTCGAAACGCCCGTGTGCGCCCCGTCACGCCGCGTCGCGCGCCCCGTGCGGACACGGGCCGGCGTCCTCCGCCGCGGCATCGCGCGCCTCGTCCTGCGCGTCCTCCTGGGCGCGGGCCGGCGGCTGCGGGGGCGTGGACACGGCGCTGGCCGCGGCGCACGCCGCCAGCAGCTCGTTCATGGTCGGCGTCGGTTCGGCCGCGCCGTTGCGGACCGCTGCGGTGACGGGCTGGTGGGCCGACATGGATGCCTCCCGTGGCTCCTGGGCAAGCGGGCGTAGTTAGGCAGACCTAACCGGCTCTCTCTTCACCCATGTGACCACGTTCGGCGCCGCGCGCGCAACATCTTCCCGACGGCTTGTCGGAAACTACGGTACGGGCGCGGGCTACTCCCCGGCCAGCACCGAAAGATCCGCCGCCGCCCAGCGCGGCCCCACGCCGCGGACCGTGACCTCCCGCACGTCGTCCTCGTCCGCCGCCGCACCGTCCACGGGAGCGGCGGGCGCGTCCGCGCCGACGGCGCGCTCGATGACCACGTGCAGCCGGTCCTCGGACAGCTCCTCGACCTTGCCGTCGCCCCACTCCACGACCACCACCGACTCCGGCAGCGACACGTCGAGGTCCAGGTCCTCCATCTCGTCGAGGCCGCCGCCGAGCCGGTACGCGTCCACGTGCACCAGGGCCGGGCCGTCGGCCAGCGGCGGGTGCACCCGGGCGATCACGAACGTCGGCGAGGTGACCGCGCCGCGCACGCCCAGACCCTCGCCCAGTCCGCGGGTCAGCGTGGTCTTGCCCGCTCCCAGCTCGCCGGTCAGCAGCACCAGGTCCCCGGGGCGCAGCAGCCCGGCCAGGGTGCGGCCCAACTCCTGCATCCGCTGGGGCGACTTGACGGTTACGTGCTCGATCGTCTCGGTGGCGCTCATGCGCCGATGGTACGGCGCACACAACCGGCATTCCGAACCCGTCCGCGGCGGACGGGCACCGGACGGCCGGTCCACGCCCGCGGCGGACGGGCGGCGGCAGGCCTGCCTACGCCCGCTCCGACCGCGTCGCCGCCGCCGTCGCCGCCGCCCGTTCGATCAGCGCCTCCAGATGGGCGGTGACCACCTCGGGGCGCTCCAGCATCACCAGGTGGCCCGCCCCCGCCTCGCACACCGACTCCGCGCCCGGCAGCAGCTCGGCGATGGCGTCACTGTGGTCGGACGGGGTGATCAGGTCCCGGTCGCCGGCCAGCACCAGGGCCGGTACGGGGTCGAAGGCGACCAGCGCCTCGGTCTTGTCGTGCACGGCGAAGGCGGGGAAGAACTCGGCGACCACGTCGATGGGTGTCGCCTCGATCATCCGCTCGGCGAACCGCGCCACCGCGGGGTCCACCTCTTTCGGCGTACCGAAGGAGTAGCGCTTGACCAGCCCGGCGAAGAGGTCGGCGGTCGCCCGGCGGCCCTTCTCGACCAGCTCGCTCTGCGCGCCCAGCGCCTTGAGCACGCCCGGCGCCAGCTTGTGGAACGCCTTGACGCCCAGCGACGGCAGCCCGAAGGCGACCTCGCTGAGCCGGCCCGCCGACGTGCCGATCAGGGCCACGCCGACCACCCGCTCCGCGACGTACTCCGGATACTGGTCGGCCAGCGCCATCACCGTCATCCCGCCCATGGAGTGCCCGACCAGCACGATCGGCCCCTCGGGCACAGCGGCGTCCAGCACCGCCTTCAGGTCCCGGCCCAGCAGTTCGATGGTGACCCGCTCGGTGCCCTCGCGCTGGGCCCGGCCGCGCTCCGAGCGGCCGTGGCTGCGCTGGTCCCAGTGGACGCTGCGCACCGCGCCCCGCAGGGCCGCGCGCTGGAAGTGCCAGGAGTCCTGGTTCAGGCAGTAGCCGTGGCTGAAGACGACCGTGGGCGCGCCGGAGCGGCGTCCCAGCAGCCCCAGCAGCCGCTTGCGGCGCGCGCCGCCGGCTCCGCCGCCCTTGCCGCCCTTGCCGTCGCCCGGCTCGTCGATCTCGTAGTGCAGCTCGGTGCCGTCCTCGGCCACCGCCGTGCCCGGTGTGCCGCGCAGCGTGCCGTACGGGCCCGCCGCGTCCAGCGCGAGCCGCGCCTTGCGCCGTACGCCCCGGCCGACCGTCAGCCGCTCGATGGCCACGCCCGCCGCGGCACCGGCCGCGACCACGCCGATCGCGGCGCCCGCGAGGCCCGCGTGGCGGCCGGCCCGTGTCCAGTTCCCGGCCGTCGTGGCCGCTGCGGCCGCCGCGTCGATCGTGGCGTCGGTGGCCGCCCCCGTCCTGTCGCTCATGTCCCGCTCCCCGTGTCCGCGCGCTCGTCGACATAGACGCGTGGCACCCGGGTACCGATCCGCGTGACGATCTCGTACCCGATCGTGCCCGTGGCACGCGCCCAGTCCTCGACGGTCGGCTCGCCCCGGTCCCCCGGGCCGAACAGCACGGCGACATCGCCTTCCGTGGCCGGATCCCCGCCCAGGTCGACCACGAACTGGTCCATCGCGACGGTTCCGGCGATGGTCCGCCACTTGCCCGCGACCAGCACCGGCCCGCTGTTCGACGCATGGCGGGGGATGCCGTCGGCGTAGCCGAGCGGGACCAGGGCGAGGGTGGTCTCACCGGACGTCGTGTAGCGGTGCCCGTACGAGACGCCGTGCCCGCCGGGTACGTGCTTGACCGACGCCAGCGACGCCTCCAGCGTCATCGCGGGCCGCAGCCCGAAGTCCTCCGGGACGCCGATCTCCGGGCCGGGCGAGACGCCGTAGATGCCGATCCCGGCGCGCACCAGGTCGAAGTGCGCGTGCGGCAGGCTGAGCAGCGCCGGGGTGTTGGCGTGGTGGCGCACCTCCGGGTCCAGGCCCGCCCGGCGGGCCACCGCGTCGGCCTCGGCGAAGGCGGCGAGCTGGGCGTCGATGGAGGGGTGTCCTGGCTCGTCGGCGCAGGCGAAGTGCGACCAGACGCCGGTGACGCGCACCGTGCCCTCGGCCTCCGCGGCGCGCGCGGCGCCGGTCAGCTCGGCCCAGTCGGCGGGCTGGCAGCCGTTGCGGCCCAGTCCGGTGTCGACCTTCAGCTGGACGCGGGCGGTACGGCCGCAGGCCCGGGCCGCCGCGGTCACCTCACGCAGCGCCCACATCCCGCTGACCGACACGTCGATGTCCTGCTCGACCGCCTGCCGCCAGGGCCCGCCGGGCGTCCACAGCCAGCACATCAGCCGGCCGGTGTCGCCCGCGGCCCGCAGCGCGAACGCCTCCTCGGGGAGCGCGGTGCCCAGCCATGCCGCCCCGGCCTCGCGGGCGGCCCGGGCGCACCGGAGCGCGCCGTGGCCGTACGCGTCGGACTTCACCACGGCCATCAGCTCGGCCCCTGGCGCGCGGTCCCGCAGCGCCCGCACGTTGGAGCGCACCGCGTCGAGGTCGACGGCCGCACGGGCCCGCATGGCTGCATGGTTCATCCACCCAGTGTCGCAGAACGGGGTGTTGGGGCGCGGAGAGGCAGGTGCGCCGGGGTACGGGGCGGGGGCCCGCGGCCGCGCCGTTCCCGGCCGCTCCCGGGCCTCCTCGCTCGCGCCGTACGGGCTCCCTCAGGGCCGGCTGACGTCCCGCCACGCCGCGCCCAGCGCCCCCGCCACGTCCGTCGCCAGGACCGGGGCGCCGTCCGGGGTGGCCGCCAGGCGGGCGGCCAGGCCGTGCAGGTACGCGCCCACGGCGGCCGCCTCCCGCGCGGGCAGGCCGGTGGCCAGCAGCGATCCGGTCAGCCCGGACAGCACGTCGCCGCTGCCCGCGGTGGCCAGCCAGCCCGTCCCGGTGGGGTTGGCGCGCACCGGGCCGCCCGCCGGGTCGGCGACGAGCGTCGTGGAGCCCTTCAGGAGCGCCGTGGCGCCGTACCGCTCGGCCAGCTCCCGTACGCAGCGCAGGCGGGACGCCTCCACGTCCGCCCGGTCGGTGCCGAGCAGGGCCGCGGCCTCCCCGGCGTGCGGGGTGAGCAGGGTCGGCGCGCCGCGGCCCCGGACGCGCGCGGGGTCCAGGAAGCGCAGCCCGTCGGCGTCCACCAGGACGGGTACGTCGGAGTCGAGGACGTCCCCCATGGCGTCGCCGTCGTCGCCGATGCCGGGGCCGATGACCCAGGACTGGACGCGGCCCGCCTTCGAGGGCGGTCCGGCGTGCACCAGGGTTTCGGGGAACTGCGCGAGGACGGCGTCGGCCGCCGGGCCCACGTACCGGACGGCCCCGGCGCCGCCCCGCAGCGCCCCCGAGACCGCCAGCACCGCCGCGCCCGGGTAGCGCGCGGACCCCGCGACGACACCCACCACGCCGCGCCGGTACTTGTCGCTCTCCGCCGTGGGGCGGGGCAGCAGCGCCGCCACGTCCGCGTACTGGAGCGCCTCGGCCGTCGCGTCCCCCGGCAGGTCCAGGCCGATGTCCACCAGCCGCAGCGCGCCCGCGTACTCCCGCGCCGGATCGATCAGCAGCCCCGGCTTGTACGCGCCGAACGTCACCGTCACATCGGCCCGTACGGCGTCCCCCGGCACCTCCCCGGTGTCCGCGTCCACCCCGCTCGGCAGGTCGACGGCGACGGTCATGGCCTGCCGGGCCGCTTCGGCCAGCCGGGCCGCCTCCGGCCGCAGCCCGCCCTTGCCGCCGATACCGACGATGCCGTCCACCACGAGGTCGGCCCGCGCGAGGTCGCCCAGGGCGTCACCGGACACCCGGCCGCCCGCCGCGCGCAGGGCCGTCAGGCCGCCCGCGTGCGCCCGGTCCGGGGACAGCAGGACGGCGCGTACGCCCGCGCCGCGCCGGGCCAGCCGGGCGCCCGCGTACAGCGCGTCGCCGCCGTTGTCACCGCTGCCCACGAGCAGCACGACCCGGGATCCGTACACCCGCCCCAGCAGCTCCGCGCAGGCCACCGCGAGACCGGCGGCGGCCCGCTGCATCAGGGCACCTTCGGGCAGCCGCGCCATCAGGTCCCGCTCGGCCGCCCGTACGACATCCACGCTGAACGCAGTCCTCATGCCCCCAGTCTCACCCCGGACGGCACGGGCATTCCTCCTGGCTCGCCCGGCCGGCGGAGGCGGGTACGGGTCCGTACGGACACGGGCCGGCCGGGACCGGCCACGCACCCGCGCCGCTCACCCCTCCGCGATCACCACCGCCGAGGCCACGCCCGCGTCATGACTGAGCGACACGTGCCAGGACCGCACGCCGAGTTCCGCCGCCCGCTCGGCGACCGTGCCCCGGATCTTCAGTATCGGCTGCCCGGTCTCCAGGACCGCCACCTCCGCGTCCGTCCACCGCAGCCCGGCGGGCGCCCCGAGCGCCTTGGCCACCGCCTCCTTGGCCGCGAATCGCGCGGCGAGCGAGGCGATGCCCCGGCGCTCGCCGCTGGGCAGCGTCAGCTCCCGGTCGACGAACAGCCGCCGGGCCATGTCGGGGGTGCGCTCCAGCGCCGCCGCGAACCGGTCGATCTCGGCGACGTCGATCCCCACTCCGACGATCATTCGACGGTCACCGACTTGGCGAGGTTGCGCGGCTGGTCGACCTCGTTGCCGCGGGCGGTGGCCAGTTCGCAGGCGAAGACCTGGAGCGGCACGGTGGAGACCATCGGCTGGAGCAGGGTCGGCGTACGCGGGATGCGCACCAGGTGGTCCGCGTACGGGACGACCGTCTCGTCCCCCTCCTCGGCGATGACGATGGTGAGCGCGCCCCGGGCCCGGATCTCCTGGATGTTCGAGACGATCTTGTCGTGCAGGACGGACCGGCCGCGCGGCGACGGCACGACCACCACGACCGGCACGCCCTCCTCGATCAGCGCGATCGGCCCGTGCTTCAGCTCGCCCGCCGCGAAGCCCTCCGCGTGCATGTACGCCAGTTCCTTGAGCTTCAGCGCGCCCTCCAGGGCGACCGGGTAGCCCACGTGCCGCCCCAGGAACAGCACCGTGTCCTGGTCCGCGAGACTGCGCGCCAGCTCCCGTACCGGCTCCATCGTGCCCAGTACCTGGTCGACCTGCGTACCGATCGCGGCCAGTTCGCGCACCACCGCGCGGATCTCGTCGCCCCACTGGGTGCCGCGCACCTGGCCCAGGTACAGCGCGAGGAGGTAGCAGGCCACCAGCTGCGTCAGGAACGCCTTGGTCGAGGCGACCGCGACCTCGGGGCCGGCGTGCGTGTAGAGCACCGCGTCCGACTCGCGCGGGATCGTCGAGCCGTTGGTGTTGCACACGGCGAGGACCTTCGCCCCCTGCTCACGGGCGTGCCGTACGGCCATCAGGGTGTCCATCGTCTCGCCGGACTGCGAGATGGCGACGACCAGTGTGCGCGGGTCCAGGATCGGGTCGCGGTAGCGGAACTCGCTGGCCAGCTCCACCTCGCAGGGGATACGGGTCCAGTGCTCGATCGCGTACTTGGCGATCATCCCGGCGTGGAAGGCCGTGCCGCAGGCCACTATCACCACCTTGGTGGCCTCGCGCAGCACCGTGTCCTCGATGCGCACCTCGTCCAGCGAGAGCACCCCGGACTCGTCGACCCGGCCCAGCAGCGTGTCGGCGACCGCCTTCGGCTGCTCGGCGATCTCCTTGAGCATGAAGTAGTCGTAGCCGCCCTTCTCGGCGGCCGACGCGTCCCAGTCCACGTGGTAGTGGCGCACCTCGCCCGGCGCGCCCTCGAAGTCGGTGACCGTCACCCCGTCCCGGCGCACCTCCACGACCTGGTCCTGGCCCAGTTCGACGGCTTCACGGGTGTACGAGATGAACGCCGCCACGTCCGACGCGAGGAACGCCTCGTCCTCGCCGATGCCCACCACCAGCGGCGAGTTGCGGCGCGCGCCCACCACCACGTCCGGCGCGTCCGCGTGCACCGCCACCAGCGTGAAGGCGCCCTCCAGCCGGCGGCACACCTGGCGCATCGCCTCGGCCAGGTCCCCGCAGGAGGAGAAGTTCTCCGCCAGCAGGTGCCCGACCACCTCGGTGTCCGTCTCGGAGGCCAGCGTGTGCCCCCGCTTGACCAGTTCCGCGCGCAGTGCCGCGAAGTTCTCGATGATGCCGTTGTGGACGACGGCGACCCGACCGGCGTTGTCCAGGTGCGGGTGGGCGTTGGTGTCGGTCGGCGCGCCGTGCGTGGCCCACCGGGTGTGCCCGATCCCGGTCGTCCCGGCCGGCAGCGGACGGTCGGCCAGTTCCTTGTCCAGGTTGGCGAGTTTGCCCGCCTTCTTGGCCGCCGCCAGCCCGCCGTCGGCGAGCACGGCCACCCCGGCCGAGTCGTAGCCGCGGTACTCCAGCCGCTTCAGCCCGGTCAGCACGACGTCCAGGGCGGACCGGCCGCCCGCATACCCCACGATTCCGCACATGAGGGCAGCCTACGGGGCGGTACGTCCGGCACCGGCGCGCCATCCGGTCAACCCGCGGCGTCTGACCGCGGCCGCGGCGGAACCGGCCCGCGCCGCGACACGCGCACCGGGCGGCCACAACCCCACCCCGGGGTGAACCGGCCCCCGAGCCTGCGGACAATGGGCCCGTGCCCCTCACCACAGAGCCGACCGAGTCGCAGCACCGCCGCCGCGCCGAGCGCACGCCGTACGTCGACCTGACGCGCGCCGAGTGGAGCGCCCTGCGGGAGAAGACCCCGCTGCCGCTGACCGCCGAGGAGGTCGAGCGGCTGCGCGGCCTGGGTGACGTGATCGACCTGGACGAGGTGCGCGACGTCTACCTCCCGCTGTCGCGCCTGCTCAACCTGTACGTGGGCGCGTCCAGCAGCCTGCGCGGCGCGCTGAACACCTTCCTCGGCGACGCGGGCGGCGGCCACGGCGCACAGCCCGGCACCCCGTTCGTCATAGGGGTCGCGGGCAGCGTCGCGGTCGGCAAGTCCACCACCGCCCGGCTCCTCCAGGCCCTGCTGGCCCGCTGGCCGGAGCACCCGCGCGTCGAACTGGTCACCACCGACGGCTTCCTGTTCCCCAACGCCGAGCTGCACCGCCGCGGCCTGATGTCGCGCAAGGGCTTCCCCGAGTCCTACGACCGCCGCGCCCTGACCCGCTTCGTGGCCGACGTGAAGTCCGGCAAGTCCGAGGTCAGCGCCCCGGTCTACTCCCACCTGATCTACGACATCGTGCCCGGCGAACGGCTGACCGTGCACCGGCCCGACATCCTCATCGTCGAGGGCCTGAACGTCCTGCAGCCCGCCCTGCCCGGCAAGGACGGCCGCACCCGGCTCGGCCTCGCCGACTTCTTCGACTTCTCGGTGTACGTGGACGCCCGCACGGAGGACATCGAACGCTGGTACCTGGGCCGCTTCCGCAAGCTGCGCGAGACCGCCTTCCAGAACCCGTTCTCGTACTTCCGCAAGTACACCCAGGTCTCCGAGGAAGAAGCCCTCGACTACGCGCGGATGATGTGGCGCACCGTCAACAAGCCCAACCTGGAACAGAACGTAGCGCCGACCCGCGGCCGCGCCAACCTCGTGCTGCGCAAGGGCCCCGACCACAAGGTGCAGCGGCTGTCCCTGCGCAAGCTCTGACGACGGGAATCCGCCGCCTTCCACGAGAGGTACACCGTGCTGCACCTGCGCCTGATCGTCCCCGCCGACCGTACGCAGGCCGTGCTGCGCCTGGTGGAGAACACCGTCGGCACCGCCCACCTCGCCGTCCTGACCGGCGCCGCGCGCGAACCTCAGGGGGACGTGATCCTGTGCGACGTGGCCCGCGAGGCCGGTGACGGCCTGCTGCACGAGCTGCGGGCGCTCGGCATCGACCGGGACGGCTCGATCGCCGTCGAGAACGTCGACCTGTCCCTGTCCACCCGCGCGGACCAGGCGGAGAAGGACGCACCCGGCGAGGGCGTGGACGCCGTGCTGTGGGAGTCGCTGACCGACGCCACCCACGAGGAGTCCACGCTCTCCGTCACCTACCTGGCGTTCCTGACGCTCGCCACGATGCTCGCGGCCTGCGGCGTGGTGCTGGACAACGCGATCCTCATCGTCGGCGCGATGGCCGTCGGCCCCGAGTTCGGCCCGCTGGCCGGCGTCTGTACGGCCCTGGTGCGCCGCGCGCCCCGGCTGGCCTGGCGCTCCCTGCTGGCGCTGGTCGTGGGCTTCGCGGTGGCGATGGCGCTGACGGCGGGGTTCAGCATGGTCATGGACGCGGTGGGGCTGTTCAAGGAGAGCCAGGTCGAGGGGGCGCGGCCCAACACCTCGTTCATCTGGCAGCCGGACCCGATGTCCTTCGTCGTGGCCCTGCTCGCCGGCGCCGCCGGGACGCTGTCGCTGACCTCGGCGAAGTCCGGCGCCCTGGTCGGTGTGGCGATCTCGGTCACCACCGTCCCGGCCGCCGCCAACGCCGCCGTCGCCTTCGGCTACAGCTCGTACCAGCAGGCGTGGGGCTCCACGCAACAGCTCCTGCTGAACCTGGCCGGGATCGTCGTCGCGGGCACGCTGACCCTGCTGGCCCAGAAGGGGTTCTGGGCCAGCAGGAAGCGCGTACGCGGCTGAGAGCCGGTGGCCTCAGCCCAGCGCCGACTTCACCACGTCCGCCAGGCGGCCGGCCACGGCCCCCGCCTGCTCGATGTCGGCGGCCTCGACCATGACCCGTACCAGCGGCTCGGTGCCCGAGGGGCGCAGCAGGACGCGTCCGGTGGCGCCCAGCTCGCGCTCCGCCTCAGCGACGGCCGAGGTGACCTCCGGCGACGTACCGACCCGGGTCTTGTCCACGTCCGGCACGTTGACCAGCACCTGCGGCAGGCGCTCCATGACGCCCGCCAGCTCGCCCAGCGGGCGGCCGGTCGCCGCGACGCGGGCGGCCAGCATCAGGCCGGTGAGGGTGCCGTCGCCGGTCGTGGCGTGGTCCAGCGCGATGACGTGCCCGGACTGCTCGCCGCCGAGCGCGAACCCGCCGGCCTTCATCTCCTCCAGGACGTACCGGTCGCCGACCGCGGTCTGCACGAAGGTCAGGCCCTCGCGCTCCATGGCCAGCTTGAAGCCCAGGTTGGACATGACGGTCGCCACGACGGTGTCCTTGCGCAGCGTCCCGGCCTCGCGCATGCCGAGGGCGAGGACGGCCAGGATCTGGTCGCCGTCGATCTCGTTGCCGTCGCGGTCCACCGCCAGGCAGCGGTCCGCGTCACCGTCGTGCGCCACGCCGAGGTCGGCGCCGTGCTCGACGACCGCGGCGCACAGGCCCGCGATGTGCGTGGAGCCGCAGCCGTCGTTGATGTTCAGGCCGTCGGGGTCGGTGCCGATCGTGACGACCTCGGCGCCGGCCCGGGCGAACGCCTCCGGGGAGACCCGGGAGGCCGCGCCGTGCGCGCCGTCGATGACGACCTTCAGGCCGTCGAGGCGGTTGGGGAGCACTCCCACCAGGTGGGCGACGTAATTGTCGAAGCCCTGGTCGTAGTCCTTGACCCGGCCCACACCGGAGCCGGTCGGCCGGTCCCACGGCTCGCCGGAGCTGTGCGCCCGGTACGTGCGCTCAATGCGGTCCTCCAGCTCGTCGGCGAGCTTGTGGCCGCCGCGGGCGAAGAACTTGATGCCGTTGTCGGGCATCGGGTTGTGGCTGGCGGAGAGCATCACGCCCAGGTCGGCGCCGAGCGACCCGGTGAGGTACGCCACGGCCGGGGTCGGCAGCACGCCCACCCGCAGCACGTCCACACCCGCGCTGGCCAGGCCCGCGACCACGGCGGCCTCCAGGAACTCCCCCGACGCTCTCGGATCGCGCCCGACCACGGCCACCGGCCGGTGGCCTTCAAAAGTGCCCGCCTCCGCGAGCACGTGCGCCGCCGCGACCGAGAGACCGAGCGCCAGCTCGGCCGTCAGATCGGCGTTGGCGACACCGCGCACACCGTCCGTGCCGAAGAGTCGTCCCACTGGTGTCCTCCGAGTTGATGTACGTGGACCAGAGCATTGCGTCCAGGTATACGCCGCTGGTCCCGGATAGCCGAACGCCCCGGCAGCACGCATGGTGCCACCGGGGCGTTCGCCAAGAGCCGCGCGAGCAGCCAAGCGGCAATTAGCGCTTGCTGTACTGCGGCGCCTTGCGGGCCTTCTTGAGACCGGCCTTCTTGCGCTCGACCGCACGGTCGTCGCGCTTGAGGAAGCCGGCCTTCTTCAGCGGGCCGCGGTTGTTGTCCTCGTCCGCCTCGTTCAGCGCACGGGCCACGCCCAGGCGCAGCGCACCGGCCTGGCCGGAGATGCCGCCGCCGGAGATGCGGGCGACCACGTCGTAGCGGTTGTCGAGTTCGAGCACCTTGAAGGGCTCGTTGACTTCCTGCTGGTGCACCTTGTTCGGGAAGTAACCCTCAAGGGTGCGACCGTTGATCTTCCACTGGCCGGTGCCCGGGATGATCCGCACGCGGGCGATCGCGTTCTTGCGACGGCCGAGGCCGGCAGCCGGCTGCGGGTCGCCGAAGCGCGAGGCGAGCGACTCGGAGGTGTACTCACCCTCCAGCGGAACCTCGGTCTCGGTGGTGTACTCCTCGACCTCGTCCAGCGGGGTCTCGGGGGTGGTCTCAGCCACGATTCTCCTCAGATTCTCTTCGTCTTAGGGGGTGGCCGGACTTACTGCGCGACCTGGGTGATCTCGAACGGGACCGGCTGCTGGGCAGCGTGCGGGTGCTCGGCGCCCGCGTAGACCTTCAGCTTCGAGAGCATCTGACGGCCCAGGGTGTTCTTGGGGAGCATGCCCTTGATGGCCTTCTCGACGGCCTTCTCGGGGTTCTTGTCGAGAAGCTCGTCGTAACGGACCGAGCGCAGACCACCCGGGAAGCCGGAGTGGCGGTAGGCCATCTTCTGGCTGCGCTTGTTGCCGGACAGGTGCACCTTGTCGGCGTTGATGATGACGACGAAGTCGCCGGTGTCGACGTGCGGCGCGTACACCGGCTTGTGCTTACCCCGCAGGAGGGAAGCGGCCTGGGAGGCCAGACGGCCCAGGACGACGTCCTGGGCGTCAATGATGTGCCACTGGCGCTGGACATCGCCGGGCTTGGGGCTGAACGTACGCACGGTTAGCCTTCGCTTCTTCAGTGAATAGGGTCCTGTACTGGTCACCTCGGCCGATCGACCGGCACTGGCGGACCACGGGTGACGCAACCCGGATCCTGCCGCTGGTCATCGGCCCGGTGGACCGGCGTAAGGGCCCCTCACGTGAGATAGAGCAAGCCAATACGCATAACGAACTGGCAGAATACCGGGCCGCCCCCAGCCGGGTCAAAACACGTCCCGAACCGGCGTGCGATCCGCGCTCTCGGGCCCCACCGGCATGATAGCCACCGCCCGCAGCACCCGCGGCCGGACACAGGACCACGCCAGCACGGCCGCGACGGTCCACAGCATCGCCGCGTCCTTGAAGGCCCGCCGGTGCAGCCCCTCCAGATGCGGCCAGACCAGCCCGCTGACCTGCGGCACGAGAGCGGCCCAGAACCAGACCGTGCGGGGCGCCGAACCGGGCAGGACCACGGAGGCCACCAGCGGCGGCAGCACCACCAGCAGATAGTGGTCGAAGGACGGCCTGGACACCAGGAACGCCGCGAGCATCAGCATCGCGGCCGTCTCGACGAGCCGCAGCGGCCCCTCGTCGCCCCGCCGCCAGCGCGCCCAGGCGCACCCGGACCCCGCCACCGCGGCCACCGCGGCCACTCCGTACGCCGCGGTCTCCGGTACGCCCAGCCGGGTCAGGATCATGCCGAGCGAGGCGTCGAAGGGCCGCGCGAAGCTGTCCTGGCCGCGCAGCAGGAACGGCAGCGTACGGGTGAAGAACATCCCGGGGTGCGGCATCACCAGCGCCGCCGACACCGACGCCACGACGGGTACCGCCACCGCCACCGCCAGGGCCTGCCACCGCCGCGCCAGGACCAGCAGCAGGAGCAGCGGCGCCAGCAGCGGCTTGAGGGCCAGCGCGAGCCCGAGGACCGCGCCCGCGGCCACCCACCGGGAGCGCAGCGCCAGCAGCAGCACCACGGGCAGTGCCGCCACGGAGGCGAGCGTCCAGTTCCCGATGTTCACCACGTTGCGGAACGGCTCGAAGAACGCCAGGGCCGCCACCCCGAGCACCGCCAGCCGGCTCCGTACGGAGATCCGGAAGATCCGCAGCGAGACGGCCCAGCCCAGCACCACCAGCCCCACTCCCGCCACCGGTACCAGCAGCCGCAGCTTCCCGGCGGACAGCAGCGCCTCGGGCACCGCGGCCGGTACCGCGCTCGGCAGGTACAGGAACCGCTTGTCGGCGTACGGCGCCTCGCCGCGCAGCAGCGCCCGCGCGGCCTTGACCACGAAGTCGTTGTCCATGCCGACGGTGGGGCTGTGCCGCTGGACGTTGAAGATCACCGCCACCATCAGCGCGCCGGCCACGCCCCACAGCGGCCAGGAGGCCCGCCGCAGCAGCCAGGCCACCACCGGCGAGCCCGGGGCCACGGCCGCGGCCCCGCCCTCTTCAGCGCCCGCTATGACCGTTTTCTCCGCGCTCATGCGTCCATCTAAGAGCCGCCCCCACGGCCCCACCACCGGACGCGCCCCGAACGGCTGCCCCGGACTACCGTTTCCGCTCCACCCGGCGCTCGTCCCACACCGGCTCCGCCGTCTCCCGCACCCGCCCGTCCGCACCGAAGACCAGGTACCGGTCGAAGGACCGCGCGAACCAGCGGTCGTGCGTCACCGCCAGCACCGTCCCCTCGTACGCCTCCAGCCCCTCCTGGAGCGCCTCCGCGCTCTCCAGGTCGAGGTTGTCGGTCGGCTCGTCCAGCAGCAGGGCGGTGGTCCCCGCCAGCTCCAGCAGCAGGATCTGGAAGCGCGCCTGCTGGCCGCCCGACAGCCGGTCGAAGCGCTGCTCGGCCTGGCGCTCCAGCTCGTACCGGCGCAGCGCGCTCATCGCCTTGCCCCGGTCCTTGGCGTGTTCCGTCCACAGGATGTCCAGAAGGGTGCGGCCCTCCAGCTCCGGGTGCGCGTGGGTCTGCGCGAAGTGACCGGGCACCACGCGCGCGCCCAGCTTCCACCTCCCCGTGTGAGCGACGTCCTCCCCGGCCAGCAGCCGCAGGAAGTGCGACTTCCCGGAGCCGTTCGAGCCCAGCACCGCGACCCGCTCCCCGTAGAAGACCTCCAGGTCGAACGGCTTCATCAGCCCGGTCAGCTCAAGGTTCTCGCAGGTCACGGCCCGCACACCGGTACGGCCGCCCTTGAGCCGCATGGTGATGTCCTGCTCGCGCGGCGGCTCCGGCGGCGGCCCGGCCTCCTCGAACTTGCGCAGCCGGGTCTGTGCGGCGTGGTACCGGGTGGCCAGCTCGTGGCTGATCTCCGCGGCCTGCCGCAGGTTGCGCACCAGCTTCTTCAGCTGCGCGTGCTTCTCGTCCCAGCGCCGCCGCAGCTCCTCGAAGCGCGCGAAACGTTCCTTGCGTGCCTGGTGGTACGTGCCGAAGCCGCCACCGTGCACCCACACGTCCGACCCGGCGGGCCCCGGCTCGACGCTGACGATCTTCTCGGCGGAACGGGCCAGCAGCTCCCGGTCGTGGCTGACGAACAGCACCGTCTTCTTCGTCTCGCGCAGCCGCTCCTCCAGCCAGCGCTTGCCCGGCACGTCCAGGTAGTTGTCCGGCTCGTCCAGCAGCAGCACCTCGTCGGTGCCGCGCAGCAGCGACTCCAGCACCAGCCGCTTCTGCTCACCCCCGCTGAGCGTGCGCACCTGGCGCCACTGCGCCTTCTCGTACGGGACGCCCAGCGCGGCCATGGTGCACATGTCCCACACCGTCTCGGCCTCGTACCCGCGCGCCTCGGCCCAGTCGCTCAGCGCCTGCGCGTACTGCATCTGCGCGGCCTCGTCGTCCACGGACATCACGGCGTGCTCGGCGGCGTCCACCGCCGCCGCCGCTTCCCTGATCCGCGGCTGCGCCACCGACACCAGCAGGTCCCGTACGGTCCGCTCATCCCTCACCGAACCCACGAACTGCGGCATCACCCCCAGCCCGCCACTCACGGTCACCGCGCCGCCGTGCGGCTGCAGCTCCCCCGAGATCAGCCGGAGCAGCGTCGTCTTGCCCGCCCCGTTCGCGCCGACCAGGGCGACCGAAGCGCCCTCACCGACCCGGAAGGACACGTCCCCCAGCAGGACCCGCCCGTCCGGCAGGTAGTACTCCAGGTGCCCGGCCTCCACATGTCCCATGGTCCGGATTGTCGCCGCCGGCCCTGCGTTCCTCCAACCGGTTTAGGATGCGCGGCATGAGCTTTGGGCATGGTGGGCCGTTCGGCCCCGGGGGACCGGACTCCTCGACTCCTGACTGGGAGGCGCTCGCCGACGAGAGCGAGTCGCGCGACAAGCGCCGCCGCTGGCTGTTCATCGGCGGCGGCGTCCTCGCGACCGTCGCCGTGGCGGGCATCGTCGCCACCGCCGTGATCACCAGCAACAAGAACAACGGCAACGACCTGCCGCACGCCCAGAAACTGCCGGACGAGCCCGCCGAGCCCAAACCGTCCTTCTCCGAGGTGCACGTCCCGCCGCCGCCCAACCCGCGGGACTACATCACCGACCCCAAGAAGGACACCGCGGCCCTCACCCCCGCCACCCTCTTCCCCGAGCAGACCATGGTGCTCGGCAAGAACAGCTACCCCCGCAAGACGACCGCCGCCACCGACGACTGCACGGCCGGCACCCACGGCGCGCTCGGCTCGGTGCTCCAGCACAACGGCTGCAAGAAGCTGCTGCGCGCCACGTACGCCAAGGACGGCGTGGCGGTCACCGTCGGCGTCGCGGTCTTCGACTCCAAGGCCGCGGCCTTCAAGGTCAAGGCCGCCAACAAGCCCAGCCTCGCGCCGCTGACGGGCGACGGCGTCGGCTCCTTCTGCCAGGGCACGGCCTGCACCATGTACACCAACGCCACCGGCCGCTACGCGTACTTCACCATCGCCGGCAACCTCGACGGCTCGCCCGTCACCAAGGCGTCCGCCAAGGCCCTGCAGATAGCGCGGGACGGCGGCACGTACGCCTTCAACCGCATCTGGCAGCGCGGCAAGGACCAGGCGGCCAAGGTCGCGCGCGCCCAGTCCTGACCCCCGCCCCGGGGCGGCTCAGCAGCAGCCGCCCCCCGGCAGGGTCCGCTTGTTGCGCGCCTCCTTGTTACGGGCCATGAGCAGGTCGTCCGCCGGATAGCCGACCTCCTCCAGGGTCAGCCCGTGCGGCCGTACGACGTGCACCGCGGAGTCCCGCACCCCGGCCGCCAGCACCTTGCCCGGCCACTCCACCGGCCGGTGCCCGTCCCCCACGAACAGCAGCGCGCCCACCAGCGAGCGCACCATGTTGTGGCAGAAGGCGTCCGCCTTCACGGTCGCGGTGACGATCCCGTCCGCGTCCCGCACCCAGCTCAGCTCCTGGAGCGTACGGATCGTCGTCGCCCCCTCGCGCCGCTTGCAGTACGCCGCGAAGTCGTGCTCCCCCAGCAACGCCTGCGACGCCGCGTTCATCGCCTCGACGTCCAGGTCCCAGTCGTGCCACAGCACGTGGCCGCGCAGCAGCGGATCGACACCGCCCGGGTGGTCCGTCACCCGATAGGCGTACCGCCGCCAGATCGCCGAGAACCGCGCGTTGAACCCGTACGGCGCCTCGGCGACGCGCCACACCCGTACGTCCTTCGGCAGCCGCCCGGCCAGCCGCCGCAGCAGCTTGTCCGCGTGCTCGGCCCACAGCTCCGCCGGCAGGTCCACGTGCGCCACCTGGCCGCGCGCGTGCACCCCGGCGTCCGTCCGCCCCGCCACGGTCAGCTCGTACGTCTCCGCCGACCGCGTCACCGTCCGCAGCGCCGTCTCCAGCTCCTCCTGGACCGTGCGCCGCGCCCGCTGCTTCGCCCAGCCCGAGAAGTCCTTGCCGTCGTACGAAAGGTCCAGCCGCACCCGTACGAACCCGGGCTCCACTTCATCGCTCACGCGTGCATCCTCTCAAGCGGAACGGGCCCGCCCCCCTGTGGGGAGCGGGCCCGTCCGGTGGCCTGTGTCAGGCTCAGGCGTCCTTGGACTCCTCGGCCGGGGCCTCGGCGGCCTCGCCCTTGGTGTCCTCGGCCTTGGCGGCCTCGTCGGACTCCTTCACCGCGCGCTTCGTCGCGGCCTCGGCCTCGGCAACGGTGGCCTTCTTGGCGATCTCGCCCTCGACCAGCTCGATGACGGCCATCGGGGCGTTGTCGCCACGACGGTTACCGATCTTGGTGATACGGGTGTAACCACCCGGACGCTCCGCGAAGCGGGGCGCGATCTCCGTGAAGAGCGTGTGCACGACGCTCTTGTCCGAGATCAGCTGCATGACCTGACGGCGGTTGTGAAGGTCACCCTTCTTCGCCTTGGTCACCAGACGCTCGGCGTACGGACGCAGACGGCGGGCCTTGGCCTCGGTCGTCGTGATGCGGCCGTGCTCGAACAGGCTGGTGGCCAGGTTGCGCAGCATCAGACGCTCGTGCGCAGCGCTGCCGCCCAGACGGGCGCCCTTGGCGGGCTTCGGCATGGTATTTCTCCTTCATTGCTGCACCGGCCGTATCAGGTACCGGTGTCAGTTCCCGTGGGGCGGGTGCCCCGCGGAAGATCTTTTCGCGCTGGGCGCGGCCGGGTCGCCCCCGCCACTTCCAGTCTCGGCCAAACCAAGCCCGTCCGGCGCTTGAGGACGAAGCCCCAGGGCCGATCAAGCCTGCACCCAAGTACCGGCGGGCCGCCGTTCCCGGCCGACCCGCCGCAGGCGGGCTCAGTACTGCTCGGTCTCCACGAACCCGGCATCCGCGTCATCATCGGCGCCGAAGGCGTCAGCCGCAGCGGTCGGGTCGAACCCGGGAGGCGAGTCCTTCAGGGCCAGGCCCATGCCGGCCAGCTTCGCCTTGACCTCGTCGATCGACTTCGCACCGAAGTTGCGGATGTCGAGCAGGTCGGCCTCGGAGCGGGCGACGAGCTCACCCACGGAGTGGATGCCCTCGCGCTTGAGGCAGTTGTACGACCGAACGGTGAGCTCCAGCTCCTCGATCGGCAGCGCCAGGTCGGCGGCCAGGGCGGCGTCCGTCGGGGACGGGCCCATGTCGATGCCCTCGGCGTCGATGTTGAGCTCGCGGGCCAGACCGAACAGCTCGACCAGGGTCTTGCCGGCCGACGCCATGGCGTCACGGGGACGCATGGCCTGCTTGGTCTCGACGTCGACGATCAGCTTGTCGAAGTCGGTGCGCTGCTCGACACGGGTCGCCTCGACCTTGTAGGTGACCTTGAGGACCGGCGAGTAGATGGAGTCGACCGGGATCCGGCCGATCTCCTGGCCGACCTGCTTGTTCTGCACGGCGGAGACGTAGCCGCGACCGCGCTCGACGGTCAGCTCCATCTCCAGCTTGCCCTTGCCGTTGAGGGTGGCGAGGACCAGGTCGGGGTTGTGCACCTCGACACCGGCCGGCGGCGCGATGTCCGCGGCGGTGACCAGGCCGGGGCCCTGCTTGCGCAGGTACATCACGACCGGCTCGTCGTGCTCGGAGGAGACGACCAGCTGCTTGATGTTGAGGATGAGGTCGGTGACGTCCTCCTTGACGCCCGGCACGGTGGTGAACTCGTGCAGGACACCGTCGATGCGGATGGACGTGACCGCCGCACCCGGGATCGAGGAGAGGAGCGTACGACGCAGGGAGTTGCCGAGGGTGTAGCCGAAGCCCGGCTCCAGCGGCTCGATCACGAACCGCGAGCGGTATTCGTCGACGACCTCTTCGGTCAGCGAGGGACGCTGAGCGATCAGCATGAGGTGTTTCGCCTTCCAGTCGTGGCACCCGCTATTTGATGCCAGCTGCGCCGGACGGTGGCCCGGCGGTTTCTACAAGGGTACGGGCGGCACGGCGCGGCTCCCAGGAGTCGCGGCGTACCGCCCGAAAAGTGCCTGGTGACGGCCCGCGCCGGAGCGCGGACCGACAGGCTGCGGCCCTTACAGGCCGCGAGCGTCAGACGCGACGACGCTTGGGGGGACGGCAGCCGTTGTGCGGCGTGGGGGTGACGTCCTGGATCGAGCCGACCTCCAGGCCGGTGGCCTGGAGCGAGCGGATCGCGGTCTCACGGCCGGAGCCGGGGCCCTTGACGAAGACGTCGACCTTGCGCATGCCGTGCTCCTGCGCGCGGCGGGCGGCCGACTCGGCAGCCATCTGCGCGGCGAACGGCGTGGACTTGCGCGAGCCCTTGAAGCCCACGTGGCCCGCCGAGGCCCAGGAGATCACGTTGCCCGTGGGGTCGGTGATCGAAACGATGGTGTTGTTGAACGTGCTCTTGATGTGAGCGTGCCCGTGGGCGACGTTCTTCTTCTCCTTGCGGCGCACCTTCTTGGCGCCGGCCGTACGGCCCTTCGGAGGCATGTATTACTCCCGGTGGAGGTGGTCGGTCCTACAGCGAAGACCGCTGATGAGCGTCCGCTGAGGACTACTTCTTGCCCGGCTTCTTCTTGCCGGCGATCGCGCGACGCGGACCCTTGCGGGTACGGGCGTTCGTGCTGGTGCGCTGACCGTGCACCGGCAGGCCGCGGCGGTGACGCAGACCCTGGTAGCAGCCGATCTCGACCTTGCGGCGGATGTCGGCCTGGATCTCGCGACGGAGGTCACCCTCGGTCTTGAGGTTGTTGTCCACGTACTCGCGGATCTTGACCAGGTCTTCCTCGGCCAGGTCGCGAACGCGGGTGTCCGGGTTCACGCCGGTGGCGGCGAGGGTCTGCTGCGACAGGGTGCGCCCGATGCCGAAGACGTAGGTGAGGGCGACCTCGACGCGCTTGTCGCGCGGGAGATCAACGCCTGCGAGGCGTGCCATTTATAGGCTCCTGAGGTATTCGGAGGTCTTCCGCAGCACCGTTCCCGTAAGACGCTGGAGCATTACGAGCCGGGTCCTCGGCCTCCGAGCCGAGGGTGTCGTCCCCGCGTGAGCGAACACGAGGGGTCGGGTGTCTGCGTATGTACGTATTACTGTGCGTTTGCGTCGCGCGAAAATACTGCGAAATGCAGAGAGGTCGGCGTGCGTCAGCCCTGGCGCTGCTTGTGGCGCAGGTTGTCGCAGATCACCATGACCCGGCCGTGGCGGCGGATCACCTTGCACTTGTCGCAGATCTTCTTGACGCTCGGCTTGACCTTCATGGGATGTGAGGTTCTCCGGGTCAGTGCCGCCGCCCCACGGAAGGGGACGCCGACAAGATCTACTTGTAGCGGTAGACGATCCGGCCACGCGTCAGGTCGTAGGGAGACAGCTCCACGACGACCCGGTCATCCGGAAGGATACGGATGTAGTGCATCCGCATCTTGCCGCTGATGTGCGCGAGGACCTTGTGACCGTTCTGAAGCTCCACCTTGAACATCGCGTTCGGGAGGGACTCGATCACGGTGCCCTCGATTTCGATGGCACCTTGCTTCTTGGCCACGCTTCGCCCTTCGAATCGGCTACCTTGATCGACTACGTACGCACGCGTACCCGGGAAACAGGCACACGGATGCACGACAGCCGACGCGTCAGTCTACGTCAGCGTTCCCGAAAAGACGAATCCACGATTATTGCCCACGGACAGTGATCGTTACGCCTCGGGGCCGGGGACGCGCCGGAAGCCGTACGCGGAGGTCAGGCCAGCGGATCGGGAGCCGCCTCGATGCCCAGCTCCGCCAGCTTCGCCTTGCCGCCGTCGGGGGCGGTCAGCACCAGCGGGCCCTCCTCGGTCAGCGCGACCGAGTGCTCCCAGTGCGAGGACCAGCTGCCGTCGTTCGACTTGACCGTCCAGTCGTCTTCCAGCACGTGCGTCTTGGCCGTACCCAGGTTGACCATGGGCTCGATGGCGATGCAGAAGCCCGGGACCAGCTTCGGGCCGCGGCCGCGCTTGCGGTCGACGTAGTTCAGCAGGTGCGGGTCCATGTGCATCTGCGAGCCGATGCCGTGGCCGCCGTAGTCCTCGACGATGCCGTACTTGCCGTTGGCCGGGCGCGGCTGCCGGCGGATGTAGCCCTCGATCGCCTTGGAGATGTCGACCAGGCGGTTGCCCTTGCGGACGGCCGCGATGCCGGCCCACATGGACTCCTCGGTGACCCGGCTCAGCTCGACCAGCTCCGGAGCGTGACCGGAACCCACGAAGGCGGTGTAGGCGGCGTCGCCGTGCCAGCCGTCGATGATCGCGCCGCAGTCGATGGAGATGATGTCGCCGTCCGCGAGAACGGTCTCGGTGTCCGGGATGCCGTGGACGACGACGTCGTTGACCGACGTGCAGATCGTCGCGGGGAAGCCGCCGTACCCGAGGAAGTTCGACTTGGCGCCGTGCTCGGCCAGCACCTTGCGCGCGGCGTCGTCCAGGTCCTTGGTGGTGGCGCCGGGCACCGCCACCTCCCGGGTGGCCGCGTGGATGGCGGCGACCACCAGCCCTGCCTCGCGCATCTTCGCGATCTGCTCGGGGGTCTTGATCTCCACCATGGGGGCTTACGCCTTCCTCGTACCGGCTACTACGACGCTCCGCGGCCGCGCACGGCCGCCTCTACACACGATACGGCCGCGGCACCCGTGTCCGGGCACCGCGGCCGTACGCGTGGTTCTTCGTGCCTACTCGCCCTTGCCCAGCGCGGCCATCGCGCGCTGGGTGACCTCGTCGACCTTGCCCAGGGCCGGGATCGTGACGACCAGGTCCTGCGCCTTGTAGTGGTCGATGATCGGCTCGGTCTCCGTGTGGTAGACCTCCAGCCGCTTGCGGACGGTCTCCTCGCGGTCGTCCTCGCGCTGGTACAGGTCACCGCCGCAGACGTCGCAGACGCCCTCGGTCTTCGGCTGGTGGTAGTCCACGTGGAAGACATGGCTGCTGTCGTTGCGGCAGATCCGGCGGCCGGCGATCCGCTTGACCACCTCGTCCTCGGGGACCTCCAGGTCCAGGACGGCGTCCAGCTTCACGGCCCGGCCCTTGAGGTAGGTGTCCAGCGCTTCGGCCTGGCCGAGGTTGCGCGGGAAGCCGTCCAGCAGGAAGCCGTGCTCGGCGTCCCCCTGGTTCAGCCGGTCCTCGGCCATCGCGATCGTCACCGAGTCGGGGACCAGGTTGCCCGCGTCCATGTAGGACTTCGCCTCTTTGCCGAGGTCGGTGCCCTGGCTGATGTTGGCGCGGAACAGGTCGCCCGTGGAGATGTGCGGGATCGAGAGGTTCTTGGCCAGGTACGCGGCCTGCGTACCCTTGCCTGCCCCAGGAGGCCCGACGAGGACGATTCGCATCAGCGGAGGAACCCTTCGTAGTTGCGCTGCTGGAGCTGGCTCTCGATCTGCTTCACGGTCTCCAGACCCACACCCACGATGATCAGGATGCTCGTCCCGCCGAACGGGAAGTTCTGGTTGGCCTTGAACAGCACCAACGCCACGGTGGGCACCAGCGCGATCAGACCCAGGTACAGCGAGCCCGGCCACGTGATCCGGTTGAGCACGTAGCTGAGGTACTCGGCTGTGGGGCGACCGGCCCGGATCCCCGGGATGAAGCCACCATACTTCTTCATGTTGTCGGCAACTTCCTCGGGGTTGAAGGAGATGGCGACGTAGAAGAACGCGAAGAAGACGATCAGCAGGAAGTACGTGACGATGTAGACCGGGTGGTTGCCCTTGGTGAAGTTCGTTGCGATCCAGGTCGCCCAGCCGGCCTTGGAGCCGCTGAACTGTGCCACCAGCGCCGGGATGTAGAGCAGCGACGAAGCGAAGATGACGGGGATCACGCCCGCCTGGTTCACCTTGAGCGGGATGTAGGTGGACGTACCGCCGTACGAGCGGCGTCCGATCATCCGCTTGGCGTACTGGACGGGGATCCGCCGCTGGGCCTGCTCGACGAAGACGACCAGGGCGACCATCGCCAGACCCACGACGATGACGGAGAAGAACTCGATCCAGCCGTCGGCCAGCTTGCCGGACATCTTGATCTGCCACAGCGAGCCGGGGAAGCCGGCCGCGATGCCGACGAACATCAGGATCGACATGCCGTTGCCGATGCCACGGTCGGTCACCAGCTCACCGAGCCACATGACCATGGCCGTACCGGCGGTCATCGTGATGACCATGGTGATGGTCGTGAAGATCGTGTCGCTCGGCACGATCTCGCTGGCGACGGGGCAGCCCTGGAACAGCGCGCCGCTCTTGGCGGTGGCGACCAGGCCGGTGCCCTGCAGGACCGCCAGCGCGACGGTCAGGTACCGGGTGTACTGAGTGATCTTCGCCTGGCCGGACTGCCCCTCTTTCTTGAGGGCCTCCAGACGGGGGATGACCACGGTCAGCAGCTGGAGGATGATGCTTGCCGTGATGTACGGCATGATCCCCAGCGCGAAGATCGTGATCTGGAGCAGCGCACCACCGCTGAACATGTTCACCAGGCCGAAGAGACCGCCATTGGCGCCGGCCTGCTTCATGCAGGTGTCGACATTGGAGTAGTTCACCCCGGGTACCGGAACGTGCGCTCCGAGCCGGTAGACGAGCACGATGCCCAATGTGAACAGCAGCTTCTTGCGCAGGTCGGGCGTCTTGAACGCTCGGGCGAACGCGGTGAGCACGGTGCCTCCTGCGCCTCCCGCCTCTGGAGCGAGAGGTGACGGTCTTGAGGATGACGGATACAAAGCGGCCAAAACCGCGCAGACATTAGCCCACGCGGCGGGGGCCCGGGGGAAGAACCCCCGGAAAATACAGCAACAGTGCACGCCACCTTACCGGCGACCACGCCCCCCTTGGAACGACCGACCGGGGATGCCCCAATACGTGGGCATCCCCGGTCAGTTGGTTCACTGAACTCAGATGAGCTCGGTGACGCTGCCACCGGCAGCGGTGATCTTCTCCTTGGCGGAGCCGGAGACGGAGTCCACCGTCACCGTCAGCGCCACGGAGATCTCGCCCTGGCCCAGGACCTTGACGAGCTCGTTCTTGCGCACCGCGCCCTTGGCGACCAGGTCGGCCACCGTGACCTCGCCACCCTGCGGGTAGAGCGCGGCCAGCTTGTCCAGGTTCACGACCTGGAACTGCTTGTGGGCGGGGTTCTTGAAGCCCTTCAGCTTCGGGAGGCGCATGTGGAGGGGCATCTGCCCACCCTCGAAGCGCTCCGGAACCTGGTAACGGGCCTTCGTGCCCTTGGTACCACGACCTGCGGTCTTACCCTTGGACGCCTCACCACGACCGACACGGGTCTTGGCGGTCTTGGCACCCGGGGCAGGACGGAGGTTGTGGACCTTCAGCGGGTTGTTCTCCGCCATGTCAGTCGACCTCCTCGACCGTGACGAGGTGGCGGACGGTGTGCACCATGCCGCGGTACTCGGGACGGTCTTCCTTGACAACCACGTCGTTGATCTTCTTGAGACCGAGCGAACGCAGGGTGTCGCGGTGGTTCTGCTTGCTGCCGATGATGGACTTGGTCTGCGTGATCTTGAGCGAAGCCATTACGCGTTCACCCCGGCACGCGCCCGCAGCAGAGCGGCGGGAGCAACGTCCTCCAGCGGCAGACCACGGCGGGCGGCGATCTCCTCGGGGCGCTGCAGGCCCCGCAGAGCGGCCACCGTGGCGTGCACGATGTTGATCGGGTTCGACGAACCGAGCGACTTGCTCAGCACGTCGTGGATGCCCGCGCACTCCAGCACGGCGCGCACCGGGCCACCGGCGATCACACCGGTACCGGGGGAAGCCGGCTTGAGCAGGACGACGCCCGCAGCCTCTTCGCCCTGGATCGGGTGCGGGATGGTGCCGGCGATACGGGGGACCTTGAAGAAGTGCTTCTTGGCCTCCTCAACGCCCTTGGCGATGGCGGCCGGCACCTCCTTGGCCTTGCCGTAACCGACACCCACGGTGCCGTCACCGTCGCCCACCACGACCAGCGCGGTGAAGCTGAAGCGACGACCACCCTTCACAACCTTGGCGACGCGGTTGATGGCGACAACACGCTCGACGTAGGCGGTCTTCTCGGCAGCTGCGCCGCCGTCCCGCCGGTCCTTACGGTCCCGCCGCTCGCCGCCACCGGCACCGCTCCCGCGGCGCTGGGGTCCAGCCATTGGAATTACCTCTCTCTGTTACGTCCGCTAGCTACGGAACCGGGGCTTAGAACTTCAGCCCGGCTTCGCGGGCGGCGTCGGCCAGAGCGGCAATCCGCCCGGCGTACTGCTTGCCACCACGGTCGAACACGACGGCCTCGACACCGGCGGCCTTGGCGCGCTCGGCGACCAGGGAACCGACCTGCTTGGCCAGGTCCGTCTTGTTGCCCTCGCCACCGCGGATCGACGCGTCCAGGGTCGACGCCGACGCCAGGGTGTGACCCTTGATGTCGTCGATGACCTGGGCGGTGATACCGCGGTTGGACCGCGTCACGACCAGACGCGGACGCTCCGGCGTACCCGAAATCCGCTTACGGATGCGGATGTGGCGACGCTTCGCGGCGGCGCGCTTGTAGGCGTCGCCCTTCGCGACCTTCACACCGTATGCCATGGCTTACTTACCAGCCTTTCCGACCTTGCGGCGGATGACCTCGCCGGCGTACTTGACGCCCTTGGCCTTGTACGGGTCGGGCTTGCGCAGCTTGCGGATGTTCGCGGCGACCTCGCCGACCTTCTGCTTGTCGATGCCCTCGACGCTCAGCTTGGTCGGGGACTCGACCTTGAACGAGATGCCCTCGGGCGCCTCGATCAGGATCGGGTGGCTGTAACCGAGCGAGAACTCCAGGTTGGAGCCCTTCGCCTGGACGCGGTAACCGACACCGCTGATCTCGAGCGCCTTGCTGAATCCCTGGGTCACGCCGGTGATCATGTTCGCCACCAGCGTGCGGGACAGGCCGTGCAGGGCCTTGTTCTGACGCTCGTCGTTGGGGCGGGTGACGCTGATGACGCCGTCCTCACCCTTGGCGACCTCGATGGGCGCGGCGACGGTGTGCTGCAGGGAGCCCTTAGGACCCTTCACCGAAACCGTGCGGCCGTCGATGGTGACGTCCACACCAGCGGGAACCTGGATGGGCAGCTTGCCAATACGCGACATTAGCTATTCCTCCGTTCCCGAATTACCAGACGTAGGCGAGAACTTCTCCGCCTACGCCCTTCTTGCTGGCCTGCTGACCGGTGAGGAGACCGTGCGACGTGGAGATGATCGCCACGCCCAGGCCGCCGAGCACCTTCGGCAGGTTGGTGGACTTTGCGTAGACCCGCAGGCCCGGCTTCGAGATGCGCTTGATGCCGGCGATCGAGCGCTCGCGGTTCGGACCGAACTTCAGCTCGAGGATGAGGTTCTTGCCGACCTCGGCGTCCTCGACCTTCCAGCCGGTGATGTAACCCTCCTGCTGGAGGATCTCCGCGATGTGCGACTTGATCTTGCTGTGCGGCATCACGACGGTGTCGTGGTACGCCGAGTTCGCGTTCCGCAGACGCGTGAGCATGTCTGCGATGGGGTCAGTCATGGTCATGAATTGGCCTTCGGCCTCTCTCGCCGGGGTTTCCTGTATGCGCCATCCCTCTCCCCGATCAGGGTCGGGACGGGTGCGGCGCGGGGACCTTCGGCGTAGTAAGTCGTTCCTGGGCGGCGGGCGCCCAACCCTTCTACCCTACGGGATCAAAGGGCGGGCCCCCGCCGAACAGATGCTTACCGAGAGACTCCGGAACCACCCACGTGTCTCCTGACGTCCGCCGGTCCGCCCGTAAGGCGGCTGGTCGGACGCGCGGGAGGGGGTGTTACCAGGAGCTCTTGGTCACGCCCGGCAGCTCGCCACGGTGAGCCATCTCACGGAGGCACACGCGGCACAGGCCGAACTTGCGGTAGACGGAGTGCGGACGGCCGCAGCGCTGGCAACGCGTGTACGCGCGCACAGCGAACTTCGGCTTGCGGGCCGCCTTAGCGATCAGAGCCTTCTTCGCCACGGTCAGTTCTCCTTGAACGGGAAGCCGAGGTGACGAAGCAGGGCGCGGCCCTCATCGTCGTTGGACGCCGTGGTGACCACGGTGATGTCCATGCCCCGCTGCCGGTCGATCTTGTCCTGGTCGATCTCGTGGAACATGACCTGCTCCGTGAGACCGAAGGTGTAGTTGCCCCGACCGTCGAACTGCTTCGGGGACAGACCACGGAAGTCGCGGATGCGCGGCAGCGCGAGCGACAGCAGGCGGTCCAGGAACTCCCACATGCGGTCACCGCGGAGGGTGACGTGGGCACCGATCGGCTGGCCCTCGCGCAGCTTGAACTGCGCGATGGACTTACGGGCCTTGGTGACGGCCGGCTTCTGGCCGGTGATCGTGGTGAGGTCCTTGATGGCACCCTCGATCAGCTTGGAGTCGCGGGCGGCGTCGCCCACACCCATGTTGACCACGATCTTGGTCAGACCGGGGATCTGCATGACGTTCTCGTAGGAGAACTCGTCCTTCAGCTTCCCGGCGATCTCTTCGCGGTAGCGCTGCTTGAGGCGCGGCGCGTTGGTGGTGGCAGTCATCAGATGTCCTCACCGGTCCGCTTGGCAACGCGGATCTTGTTGCCCTCTTCGTCGAAGCGGTACCCGACGCGGGTGACGACCTTGTTGCCGTCCTTCTCCACGACCAGCTGCACGTTGCTGACGTGGATGGGGGCCTCGGTCGTCACGATGCCGCCGGTCTTGGAACCGCGAGCGGTCTGACCGGCCTTCGTGTGCTTCTTGACCCGGTTGACACCCTCGACCAGGACCCGGTCCTCGCGGGGGAAGGCCGCGATGACCTTGCCCTGCTTGCCCTTGTCCTTACCGGTGATGACCTGGACCAGGTCGCCCTTCTTGATCTTCATCGGTTACAGCACCTCCGGCGCGAGCGAGATGATCTTCATGAACTTCTTCTCGCGCAGCTCCCGGCCCACGGGGCCGAAGATGCGGGTGCCGCGGGGGTCGCCATCGTTCTTGAGGATGACGGCCGCGTTCTCGTCGAAGCGGATGTACGAGCCGTCCGGACGGCGGCGCTCCTTGACGGTGCGAACGATGACCGCCTTGACGACGTCACCCTTCTTCACGTTGCCACCGGGGATCGCATCCTTGACGGTGGCGACGATGACGTCACCGATGCCCGCGTAGCGGCGGCCCGAACCACCGAGAACACGGATGGTGAGAATTTCCTTCGCACCCGTGTTGTCGGCGACCCGAAGCCGCGACTCCTGCTGGATCACGTCTATCTCCTGATCGTCTGCCGGTTCCCGGCGGGGGCCTCATTGCTGAGGCCCACCGCCGAGCCTGGCGGAACTGACCTGGGGGAAACCCCCCAGGCGGTATCTATGAAAATTCCCGAACGGGAATTTCCTTACTTGGCCTTCTCGAGGATCTCGACGATGCGCCAGCGCTTGCTCGCCGACAGCGGACGCGTCTCCATCAGGAGGACGCGGTCGCCGACACCGGCAGCGTTCTGCTCGTCGTGCGCCTTGAGCTTGTTCGTACGGCGGATGACCTTGCCGTACAGCGCGTGCTTGACACGGTCCTCGACAGCGACGACGACGGTCTTGTCCATCTTGTCGCTGACGACGAGACCCTCGCGGGTCTTGCGGAAGCCGCGCTGCTCGTTCGTCTCAGTCACATTCTTCTCGCTCATCAGGCGCTCTCCACCGTCTCGATGCCGAGCTCGCGCTCCCGCATCAGGGTGTAGATCCGGGCGATGTCCTTGCGGACGGCCTTCAGCCGGCCGTGGTTCTCAAGCTGTCCGGTCGCCGCCTGGAAGCGGAGGTTGAACAGCTCCTCCTTGGCCTCGCGGAGCTTCGCAACGAGGTCCTCGTTGTTCAGCTCGCGCAGCTCGGTCGCCTTGGTACCGGCCGCCATCACGACTCACCTGCCTCGCGCCGCACGATGCGGCACTTCATCGGAAGCTTGTGGGCGGCGCGGGTCAGCGCCTCCTTCGCAACCTTTTCGTTCGGGAAGGACAGCTCGAACATCACCCGACCGGGCTTGACGTTCGCGACCCACCACTCCGGAGAACCCTTACCGGAACCCATGCGGGTCTCGGCCGGCTTCTTCGTCAGCGGGCGGTCCGGGTAAATGTTGATCCAGACCTTGCCGCCACGCTTGATGTGACGGGTCATGGCGATACGAGCGGACTCGATCTGCCGGTTCGTCACGTAGGCGGGGGTCACGGCCTGAATGCCGTACTCACCGAAGGCAAGCTCGGTGCCACCCTTGGCCATACCGTTGCGCTTCGGGTGGTGCTGCTTGCGGTGCTTGACCCTGCGAGGGATCAGCATGTCGGTCAGCCCTCCGTTCCGGTGCTCTCAGCAGCCGGAGCAGCGGCAGCGGCCTCGGCCTTGGGGGCCTCGGCAGCGGCGTTCTGCTGCGGCTTGCGGCCGCCACGGCCGCCGCGCTCGCCACCGCGGCGCGGGCGGTCGTTGCCGCCACCGCGGGCCGGGCGGTTACCCGCACGGGCGGCAGCGTTCTCGGCGCGGACCTCGGCGATGTTCTTGACGTCGCCCTTGTAGATCCAGACCTTCACGCCGATGCGGCCGAAGGTGGTCTTGGCCTCGAAGAAGCCGTAGTCGACGTTGGCGCGGAGCGTGTGCAGGGGCACGCGGCCCTCGCGGTAGAACTCCGAGCGCGACATCTCGGCGCCGCCGAGACGGCCACCACACTGGATCTTGATGCCCTTGGCGCCGGCCTTCATCGTCGACTGCATGCTCTTGCGCATGGCGCGACGGAAGGAGACGCGGGAGGACAGCTGCTCGGCGACGGCCTGGGCCACGAGCTGAGCATCGGTCTCGGGGTTCTTGACCTCGAGGATGTTCAGCTGGACCTGCTTGCCGGTCAGCTTCTCCAGTTCGCCGCGGATGCGGTCGGCCTCGGCGCCGCGGCGGCCGATGACGATGCCCGGACGAGCGGTGTGGATGTCGACGCGGACGCGCTCACGGGTGCGCTCGATCTCCACCTTCGAGATACCGGCGCGCTCCATGCCCTTCGTCATCATGCGACGAATGGCGACGTCTTCCTTGACGTAGTCCTTGTACAGCTTGTCGGCGTACCAACGCGACTTGAAGTCGGTGGTGATGCCGAGCCGGAACCCGTGCGGGTTTACCTTCTGGCCCATTACCGGGTTCCTTCCTTGCTGCTGACGACCACGGTGATGTGGCTGGTCCGCTTGCGGATCCGGTAGGCACGGCCCTGGGCGCGCGGCCGGAACCGCTTCAGGGTCGGACCCTCGTCGACGTACGCCTCGGAAATGAAGAGGCTGCCGGCGTCGGTGTGGTCGTAGTTGTGCGCCGCGTTGGCAATGGCGCTGTCCAGCACCTTGCCGACGGGCACGCTCGCGGCCTGCGGGGCGAAACGCAGGACCGCCTGAGCCTCCGTGGCATCCATGCCACGGATAAGGTCCACCACGCGGCGGGCCTTCATGGGCGTGACGCGGATGTACCGCGCCTGGGCCCTGGCTTCCATGGTTGTCCCTTCGGTGTCAGTCATAGTCTTCGCACTCCGGTCGATCAGCGACGACGCGACTTGCGGTCGTCCTTCTCGTGGCCGCGGAAGGTGCGGGTCGGCGCAAACTCGCCGAGCTTGTGGCCGACCATCGACTCGGTGACGAACACCGGGACGTGCTTGCGGCCGTCGTGCACCGCGATCGTGTGGCCGAGCATGGCCGGGACGATCATGGAGCGGCGGGACCAGGTCTTGATGACGTTCTTGGTGCCGGCTTCGTTCTGAACATCCACCTTCTTGATCAGGTGGTCGTCGACGAAGGGCCCCTTCTTGAGACTACGCGGCATCTAAACCCGCTCCTAGCGCTTCTTGTTCGTCTTGCGGCGGCGGACGATGTACTTGTTCGAAGCCTTCTTCGGCGAACGCGTACGACCCTCCTTCTGGCCCCAGGGCGAGACCGGGTGGCGACCACCGGAGGTCTTGCCCTCACCACCACCGTGCGGGTGGTCGACCGGGTTCATCACGACACCACGCACGGTCGGGCGGACGCCCTTCCAGCGCATACGGCCGGCCTTGCCCCAGTTGATGTTCGACTGCTCGGCATTGCCGACCTCGCCGACGGTGGCGCGGCAGCGCACGTCGACCAGGCGGATCTCACCGGACGGCATACGAAGGTGGGCCATGGCCCCTTCCTTCGCCAGCAGCTGCACGGAGGCACCCGCGGAGCGGGCGAACTTCGCGCCGCCGCCGGGCCGCAGCTCGATGGCGTGGATCGTCGTACCGACCGGGATGTGGCGCAGCGGCAGGTTGTTGCCCGGCTTGATGTCGGCGCCCTGGCCGTTCTCAATCCGAGCACCCTGCACCAGGCCACGCGGCGCGATGATGTAGCGCTTCTCGCCGTCTGCGTAGTGCAGCAGCGCGATGCGCGCGGTGCGGTTCGGGTCGTACTCGATGTGCGCGACCTTGGCCGGCACGCCGTCCTTGTCGTGACGACGGAAGTCGATCACGCGGTAGGCGCGCTTGTGGCCACCACCCTGGTGGCGAACGGTCACACGACCGGCGTTGTTACGGCCGCCCTTGCTGTGCAGCGGGCGGACCAGCGACTTCTCCGGCGTGGACCGCGTGATCTCGACAAAGTCGGCGACGCTGGAGCCACGACGGCCCGGGGTCGTCGGCTTGTACTTGCGGATACCCATTTCTCAGTCCTCGTCCGATTCCGGACGACTCGGACTCCGTTAGGAGACCGGGCCGCCGAAGATGTCGATACGGTCGCCCTCGGCGAGGGTCACGATGGCGCGCTTGGTGTTCGCGCGCTTACCGAAACCGGTGCGGGTGCGCTTGCGCTTGCCCTGGCGGTTGATCGTGTTGACCCCGGTGACCTTGACCGAGAAGACCGCCTCGACGGCCTGCTTGATCTGGGTCTTGTTCGCACGCGGGTCGACGATGAACGTGTACTTGTTCTCGTCCAGCAGCGCGTAGCTCTTCTCGGAGACGACCGGCTTGACCAGAAGGTCGCGCGGGTCCGAGAAGGACTTGCTGGTAACGGTCGCCTCAGTCATCAGGCGGCGCTCCCTTCGAGCTCAGCGGCCTTGGGACCAGCCACGAAGGACTCGAAAGCGGCCTTGGTGAAGACCACGTCGTCGGAGACGAGCACGTCGTACGTGTTCAGCTGGCCCGGCTCCAGGATGTGGACCTGGGGCAGGTTGCGGGCGGAGAGCCACGCGGCCTCGTCGGCGCGCTCGGCGACCAGCAGCACGTGCTTGCGCTCGCTGATCTTGCCGAGGAGAGCCTTGGCGGCCTTCGTGGAGACCTCGCCCTCGACCACGCCGGAGACGACGTGGATGCGGCTGTTGCGGGCCCGGTCGGTGAGGGCACCGCGCAGGGCGGCGGCCTTCATCTTCTTCGGGGTCCGCTGCGAGTAGTCACGCGGCACGGGACCGTGCACGACGCCACCGCCGGCGAACTGCGGCGCGCGGGTCGAACCCTGGCGCGCGCGGCCGGTGCCCTTCTGGCGGTACGGCTTCTTGCCACCGCCGCGGACCTCGCCGCGAGTCTTGGTCTTGTGCGTGCCCTGACGGGCCGCGGCCAGCTGCGCGACAACGACCTGGTGGATCAGCGGAATGCTGACCTTCGCGTCGAAGATCTCCGTGGGGAGCTCGACGGTCCCGGCCTTGTCGCCTGCCGGCGAAAGGATGTCAATGGTGCTCATCGGTTACCTCAGGCCCCCTTGGCCGCGGTACGGACCAGGACGAGGCCGCCGTTCGGACCAGGAACTGCGCCCTTGATGAGCAGCAGGCCCTTCTCCGCGTCAACGGCATGGACGGTCAGGTTCTGGGTGGTGACCCGCTCGTTGCCCATACGGCCGGCCATCCGCATGCCCTTGAACACGCGGCCCGGGGTGGCGCAGCCACCGATGGAGCCCGGCTTGCGGTGCACGCGGTGGGCACCGTGCGAAGCCTTGCCGCCGTGGAAGCCGTGACGCTTCATGACACCGGCGAAGCCCTTGCCCTTGCTCTTGCCGGTCACGTCCACCTTGACGCCCGACTCGAAGGTCTCGGCGGTCAGCTCCTGGCCGAGGGTGTACTCACTGGCGTCAGTGGTACGGACCTCGACGAGGTGACGGCGGGGGGTGACGTCGGCCTTCGCGAAGTGGCCCTTGAGGGGCTTGTTCACCTTGCGCGGGTCGATCTCGCCGAAGGCGATCTGGACGGAGTCGTAGCCGTCCTGGTCATTGGTGCGCACCTGGGTAACGACGCAGGGGCCGGCCTTGACCACAGTGACCGGGACGACACGGTTGTTCTCGTCCCAGACCTGGGTCATGCCGAGCTTCTCGCCCAGGATGCCCTTGATCTGCTTAGCCATCTCTACTGCGCCTCTCAGAGCTTGATCTCGATGTCAACGCCGGCCGGAAGGTCCAGGCGCATCAGCGAGTCAACGGTCTTGGGCGTCGGGTCGAGAATGTCGATCAGGCGCTTGTGCGTGCGCATCTCGAAGTGCTCGCGCGAGTCCTTGTACTTGTGCGGCGACTTGATGACGCAGTACACGTTCTTCTCGGTGGGGAGCGGCACCGGGCCCGCGACCGACGCACCAGTACGGGTCACCGTCTCGACGATCTTCTTCGCCGACGTGTCGATGACCTCGTGGTCGTAGGCCTTGAGCCGGATGCGGATCTTCTGTCCCGCCATGGCTACTTCGTAGTCCTGTCTCTCGTAACGCTCTGGGACCTGGTGCGTTGCCGTTCATCCACCGACCCACGCGGTCGGGCGTGTCGCGCTCCTTCCCGCAGATCCCCGCAAGGGCGATCCTTCGAGAAGGAAAACGTGGGGGATGAACACCCACCAGGCGCCTGGCTGAGGCACCCCGCTGACGCTTCCCGGAAGATTCCCGTACTTCCGCCCCTGATAAGGAGCGACGAATACCTAGGACTCGCTTCCAGTCCTCCCGGCGGGAGGCGCGCAGCATCGGCACTCAACCGAGCAACCTGGACAGTGTGCCATACCAGCGGTGACCGCTGCCAATCGAGTCGGAGATCGTACACCGCAGCGCACCGTCCGGATGCACGGACCCGCCTCCGGCACGCCGGTACGGGCCACGGGCGGGGCGCGGCGGCCCCGCCGTCACGCGGCGATCGCCAGCTGCCACTGGATACGGGCGGACTCCTCCGTGAGACGGTCGTCACCCTCCACGGTGAACACCGCGTGCGGGAAGTCCCGGACCTGGCGGAGCCACTCGCCGACCGTCGCCGTGCCCGGAACGGGGACGACGCGGCCGGAGCGGTCCGGGCCCCGGCTGGAGAGGACCGTGACGGTGAACCGGTCGGTCTCGGTGACCAGCACCACGTCGTGCGGGAACTGCGCCACCCGCTCCATGACGCCGCGCGCGGGCTCCCGGCCGTCGGCCACGACCAGGACGTGGTCGCCGTGCTCGTCGGTGGTCCCCTCGAACCCCGCCAGTATGCCCAGGAACCGGTTTATGTGCCGGTTGCGCAGCTCGTCGATGACGCGCTGGCGCCCTTCCCGGAAGCCCGCGGTCGCGGCGAACCGGAACGTCAGCGAGACCCGTCCGGCCAGCGCCACGTCGATCTCCGCCATCTCCTCGCGGGTGGGGTACGCAGCGCCGTCGTCGAGGCCGTGCGCGGCGAGCCAGCGGTTGACCTCCGGCCACAGCCACGCCTGGGAGCGTCCGACGGTCCCCTCGGCGGCCGGGAAGGGCGCGCCGCGGACCTTGCGGGCGCCGGCCGCCCACTGCGCGACGTTCTGGCGGGAGCGGCCCGTGCGCTCGGCGATCTCGTGTATGCCGACCAGGTCGCGGTCGAGGCGGCGTACCCGCAGGCGCGGTACCGCGGCCCGGACCGCCGAGGCCGCTTCGAGCGCGGCCCGGACCGCGCAGTCACCGGGCCAGGTGATGCTGAGCAGGTCGGTGCCGCCCGCCCGCGCCAGAAGGGCGTCGCAGTTCTCGCGCAGCGCATCGACGGCGTCCTGGTCGTCGACGGTCGCACCCGTGACGACGAAGGTGAAGTCGTAGTCCATGGCGGCGTCCCCCTAGTCCTCCGGCAGGGTTGCAGGTCTGTTGTCGTTCGTCAACAGACAAAGCATGACAAAGCCTGTCGGATCCCGCGCGGGCAACTGTCGCAAAGCGTACGGTCACCGGTGGTCCATCTCAGTTGACGCGGCGGTCACGCTTCGCCGCGCGGCATCCCCGTCAGACTCCGGTTCGCCGCGTCGCCCGGCAGCGGACACCGCGCCGCCAGCCGGTCGATCACGCGGGCGTGCGCGGTGGCGCTGCGCGGCGTACCCGCCACCGGAATGACGGTGCACCGCCCCTCGCAGGGGCAGTAGAGCCGCCCCCAGTGCCCGTCCTTGCGCAGCACCCAGCCCCGGGCCGCCCACTTCTCCAGGACCCGCCGGACGTCCTTCTTGGGGTGATCGCAGGGCCTGATCTCGCTGCCGACCACCCGCTCACCGCCCGTCGGCGCGCACGGACGGCGCCGGGCCGCGGCCCGGCGGCCCGCGGCGTGCGCGCGGCTCCGGAGCGGCGGACACGGGGCACGCGCCCCGCGGTGCGGCACGGGCGACGGGGTGAGCAACTACCACGAGAGGCGGACTCCTCTGGTGCCGACTGGATTCCTGGCGACGCCTGACCCCCTCGGCGCGCGCCGCCCCTCCCCGGGCAGTGACGCTCCGACACCAGTACGTTACTCCAAATGACGGAAGCACCCTCGGTAATCCGTGCGCGCCGCACCCCGCGACCCGAACTCGGAGCGCACCGCGCGGCGCACGCCCCTGCCCCGCTCCGGCTCACCACCGCGCACGGCCGCATTCCCCCCGGCCGCCGGGCGTAAAACGCCATCCGGCGCAGACGAATACCCACCGTATCGAACTGCCCGCACAATCCTACAGCTCACAAGAGATGAAAGCCTTCCGGCTGAAGCTGCGACCCCCGCGACTATGCGCCACCCGAAAGGGAATCCTGGATGCATACCGACCGGGCGGCGGCGAGGAGGTTTTCACCGTGAATTTCGGTCCCCGCTCTCGGCGCGGCACGCATTTCTTCCCGACCGGACGCCATTCCCGGAACGCGAAGAAAAAGCCCGACCGAACCGCACCGCCGGGCGCGACGACGTTCGGCTCGCTCCGCATCCGCAACTTCCGGCTGTTCGCCGCCGGGCAGGCCGTCTCGAACACCGGTACGTGGATGCAGCGCATCGCCCAGGACTGGCTGGTCGCCCAACTGACCGGCTCCCCCACCGCCGTCGGGGTCACCGTCGGACTCCAGTACGTGCCGATGCTGCTCCTCGGGCTGCACGGCGGCCTGATCGCCGACCGGCTGCCCATGCGCCGGCTGCTGCTGCGCACCCAGACCGTGCTGGGCACGACGAGCCTGATCCTGGCCGTGCTGGTGCTGTCCGGCCAGGTGCGGCCTTGGCACGTGTACATCATGGCGGCCGTCCTGGGCCTGGTCGCCGTCGCGGACGCCCCCGCCCGGCAGGCGTTCGTCGCCGAACTGGTCGGGCCGGAGCAGCTGCGCAACGCGGTGAGCCTGAACGCCGCCGCCTTCCAGGCCACGCGCCTGGTCGGCCCCGCCGTCGCCGGCGTCGTGATCGCGGTGGCGGGCAGCGGCTGGGCCTTCCTCCTCAACGCCCTCTCCTACCTCGCACCCCTGGCCGCCCTGCTGCTCATGTGCCCCGGCGAGATGCACCCGGCCGAGCGCGCCCCGCACGGCAGCGGCCAGGTCAGGGCGACCCTGCGGCAGGTCGGCCACGATCCCGCCCTGCTGTGGCCGATCGTGCTGGTCGCCTTCATCGGCACGTTCGGGTTCAACTTCCCTGTCTGGCTGACCGCGTTCACCGTACGGGTCTTCCACAGCGGCTCCGGCGTCTACGGGCTGCTCAGCTCCCTGCTGGCGGCGGGAGCGGTGGCGGGGGCGCTGTGGGCGGCGCGCAGCCAGGCGCCGCCGCGGCGGGTGCTGACGGCGGCGGGACTGTTGTTCGGCGCGCTGGAGACGGCCGCGGCCCTCGCACCCGCCCCGTGGCTCTTCGCGGCGCTGCTGGTCCCGGTCGGCATGGCCGGCCTGGCCGTCACCACCACCGCCAACGCGCACGTCCAGCTCACGGCGGGCGCCGCGACACGGGGCCGGGTGATGAGCCTGTTCAAGATCGCGTTCATGGGCGGCACACCGGTGTCCGCGCCGGCCATCGGCTGGATCACCGAGACCCACGGCCCCCGCGCCGGCTTCCTCACCGGCGGCCTGACCTCCCTCACGGCAGCCGCCGCCGTCGGCTTCGCCCTGTCCCGTACGGCCATGGCGCCCACGGAGACGGCCCGAAAGCCCGCGAGCGGCACGGAAACGCGAACGGACGGGGACGCGGGCACAGCGGCGAAGACGTGAACACCGACTGCGGTGATGTTTTCCCCGGTCCGATGATCCGCTTACGCAGGAACGGCGGACGGCGTACGACGCAGTGCAGCTGCGGAATTATCCGAGTTCCAGAAAAACCCCTCCTCCTACCCTCCCCCTGAATTCCCTCCCAAGAAATACCCACCGAAATGAAGCACGCCTGACCACCCATGCCACCGAAACCTCGCATTCCACTCCCCCGCACACCACCGGAGGAAAAACACCATGTCCCTGAATCCACCGACCGAGGACCGCCCGCCGGCGGCACACCGGGTCATCGCTCTCAGCGGCCCGGCCCACGTGGGCAAGGACACCCAGCTGCGCCTGCTGGCCCGCCGTACCCCGCAGGTCGAGGTCGCCGCCCGCACGGAGGCGCACGCCCCCCGGTGGCCCGCCCTCCGCGGCACGGAGAGAACGGGCTGGCGGCTGGAGGGCGCTTCGAACCAGCAGCTGGCGGACGTGCTCGCCGCGTCCTTCCTCGCCCGCGCCCGGCAGCCCCGGGCCGGTGACCTGCCCTGCGTACGGCAGGGCCTGCCCATGCTGGAGGCGATGCTCGCCGCGGTCGTCGCGGTGCGCGAGCACTGTGGTCCGGGGCGCGCGGCGCACGAGGCGCGGATGGCCCTCGCGCCGTACCGCACCGCCCTGCGCGCTGCCGAGAAGGGCGAGTACGGCATCGTCCTGCTGCACGACGAGGACCCCGCCCTCGGTGCCGCGCGCGCCCTGGCCCGGTCCCCAGCGCCCGACAGCCTCCTGGAGAACTACCAGCAGCGACTGCACGAGCAGATCAACCGCCTCATCGAGGAGGGGCGGTTCGGCACCGCCGTCGTCGTCGGCGACCGCCCGGCGGTCGACATCCAGCACGAGCTGCGCCAGACCCTGCACCGGCTGTACCCCGCGGTCCCGGAATGCGCCCTCTCCCGGGTACGGGTGGTGGCGCTGGGCGGCGACTGCGACCAGGCGCGCGACGCCGCCGGCGAATACCTGCGCACCCGCCGCGGCTACGCCCGGCTCGACGCCGGGCACCTCACGGACGCGGCGCCGCACCTCCCGGCCGCTCCGGACACCGACGACCCCGCCGTACGGGCCGAACGCCTCACCGACGGCCTCGACCGATACTGCGCCGCGCACCCCTTCCTCGACCGCGTGAGCGTCGAGCCCGTACGTGACCGGGCCACCATCGAGGAACTCCGCAAACTCTTCGGCGACCGACTACGCGCCGTACACCCCGACCCGGTACGCCCCGACCCGGTACGCCCCGAGCCGGCACACCCCGGCCCGGTACGACTCGACCCCGCACACCCCTCCCCGGTACGCCCGGACCCAGCGCCCCCCGAAGCCGCCCCCTCCCCCTGGCCCCGCCTGAGCCTTCAGCGGCGGCTGGACCGGCTCGCCTTCGCCGCGGCCTGGACGTTCCGGCCGGTCAGGCCCGTCTCGGTGCACAGCCTCGGCCTCCCGCCGTGCCTCGGCCAGTACCTGCGTGACCTGCGCGAACGCCTCACCCGGCCGACGGCCGCCGTGGACCTGCTCGCCGTCACCGGCAGCGCGGCCCGGGCCACGTACCGGCACGGCTGGAGCGACCTGGACGTCCTCGTCCTGGCGGAGCAGGACGAGCTGCCCCGCCTCCGGCAGGTGCGCGCGGAGCTGGAACCGGTGCTGGACGGGGTCCGGATGACCATGACGGTGCTCACCGAGGACGAGTTCCGCACGGGCGCCCTGCCCCCGCGGCTGCTGCACGTCCTCACCCTCAGCGGGGCGGGCGCCATCGCACCCCTGTGGTGCGCACCCGGCCTCACGCTGCCCGTACCGGACGCCGTGACGTACGCGGACGTCAGTGTGCGCGACGGGGTCCAGGCGGCCGTCACCCTGCGCAAACAGCTGCTGCTCGGCGAGCCCGACCTGCGGGTGCTCTACAAGGCGACCGCCCTCCTCGCGAAGATCATGCTCCGGATGGAGAGCGGCGCCGAGCACCCGGCCGACGGCGAGGCCATCACGGCCTTCCACCACCGCCACCCGGACGGCCGCGCGGACGCCCCCGGCGACGTACGCCACGACCGCGCCGGCACCGAGCGGATGGCCGCCGCCGTACTGCGCGACTGGCTGGCCACCCTCGCCACGCAGCCGACGCCCGCGTCCCCGCGCCCGGAGGACACCGGCCATGGCCCCGCCTGACCTGCGCCGCCCGTTCGGCGCCGGCCTGTCCGTGGCGGCACAGACCGTCCGCGTCCCTTCCCTGAGCCGTATGACCACGGCGCAGGAGGACGCGATGCTGGCCGCGTTCAACCGGTACGGCTTCGCGATCCTGCGCTGCGCGGACCGCACCGGGAGCCGCCGGGACCTGCTCGGCCTGCGGCAGCGTTTCGGCAACCCGGCGCCGCACCCCCGCGCGGACGGCGACGGGATCGTGCCGATCACCCCGGCGGAGCCGGTCGCCGGGTTTCTCGGCTCGTCCCGGGCGGAGCACCTGCTGCACACGGACGGCGCGTACCGCGACCGCCCGGAGGCCCTGATCACCCTCCAGTGCGTCCGTCCGGCCCTACGCGGCGGCCTGTCCGTCCTGGCCAGCGCCCAGGCGGCCTACACACACCTGGCGCGGTGCTTCCCGGGCCGCACGGACGCGCTGGCCGAGCCCGACGCGCTGACGATCAGCCGGACCGACCAGGTCAGCACCCAGCCGCTGTTCCGGCACCGCGACGGCGTGTGCACGCTGAGGTTCCGGATGGCGGACGGCGTGTCGCGGGTCGTGCCGCGCCCCGACGTACGCGACCAGTACGCGGAGCTGTGCCGCTTCTTCACCGCGCCCGAAAACCGGCTGAGCTTCAAGCTCACCGCCGGCGACGTACTGATCGCCGACAACACGGCCGTCGTCCACGGCCGGACCCCCATCCCCGCCGACCTCCCCCGCCTCATGCACCGCCTCAACTTCGACGCCACCGGCCCCACCTGCCCCCACATGGCCTTCGGCTTTCCCACACCTCCGCCCCCACCGTGAACGGCGCGCCGTGCGTGCGCCACACCGGGCGGAACGACGGGAATCCGACGCCACGCGCCCTATGCCGGACCCGTTGCCTCCGCGCCCACCGCCCGGGCCTCGTACTCCCGGAATGCCCGCACGGCCCCCGGGTGCCACTGCCCCCGGTCCACGGGCAGCACCTCGGCCGACCACCCCAGCCCCCGGGCCACACCGACCGCGTACCCGGCCCCGACCCCGCGGAAGAACCGCACCGGAAGCACCACCGAAACCACCCGCCGCTCCCCCTCCGCAGCCGGAGCAACGTGCAGCGCCTGGTGGGCCGGCGCCTTCCGCAACCGGCGCCCCAGCCTGTCATCGGCGTACGAACGCCAGGCGTCCGGATCGCGGGACCACTCGGCCTTCAGCCGCGACCAGGTCAACAGCCCGCGCGCGGGGTTGAACCAGCTCTTGGGCGGGTTCAGCCCGGCCGAGGCCAGCGCGACCACGGCACACAGCACCAGGGAGGAGGCGGCCCAGAGCGGCAGGTACACCCACTGCGCGACGAACTGCGCCACCAGCCCGCTCCTGCTTCTCCGCACTCGCCCGCTCCCCTCGTCGTACGTCGTACGCCTCCGCCCCGAGGGGCCGCCCGCCCCTTCACACCCCCCGCACCACCGCCCCCGGACTCCGCTCCTCCCCGCCCCCCGGTACCGGCTCCGACGCGTCCGTACCGACGCCGACGATGCGGTTCTCCCCGTCCACGTGGACGACGCGCGGGCGCAGCGTCCGGGCTTCCGCGTCGGACACCTGGGCGTAGCTGATGAGGATCACCAGGTCGCCGGGGTGGACGAGGTGGGCGGCGGCGCCGTTGATGCCGAGGACGCCGGAGGCGCGTTCGCCCTCGATGATGTACGTCTCCAGGCGGGCGCCGTTGGTGATGTCGACGATGTGGACCAGCTCGCCGGGCAGCAGGTCGGCGGCGTCCAGGAGGTCGGCGTCGACCGTCACGGAGCCGACGTAGTGCAGGTCCGCCTGGGTGACGGTGGCGCGGTGGATCTTGGACTTGAACATGGTGCGCAGCATGGCGTCGCTTTCGGAAGAAGGGTCGCGTCCCCGGGTGGGGTACGCGCCGTCCCGCACATGCTAGGCAGCGGGCGGGCCGAGCAGAAGGCCCCGGCCGTCAACAGCGAGAAGCCCCGCTCACCCGAAGGTGAGCGGGGCTTCTCTGAGCGCTCGGAAGAGCTGCCGGGTTACCCCGACCGTCAGAGTTACTTGACGATCTTGGTGACCTGGCCGGCGCCGACGGTCCGGCCACCCTCACGGATGGCGAACTTCAGGCCTTCCTCCATGGCGACCGGCTGGATCAGCTGGACCGACATCTCGGTGTTGTCGCCCGGCATGACCATCTCGGTGCCCTCGGGGAGGGTCACGACGCCGGTCACGTCCGTGGTACGGAAGTAGAACTGCGGGCGGTAGTTGTTGAAGAACGGGGTGTGGCGGCCACCCTCGTCCTTCGACAGGATGTACGCCTGCGCCTCGAACTCCGTGTGCGGGGTGACCGAGCCCGGCTTGATGATGACCTGGCCGCGCTCGACGTCCTCGCGCTTGATGCCACGGAGCAGCAGACCGACGTTCTCACCGGCCTGGCCCTCGTCGAGCAGCTTGCGGAACATCTCGATGCCGGTGACCGTGGTGGTGGTCTTCTCGGTCTTGATGCCGATGATGTCGACGGTCTCGTTGACCTTGAGGACACCACGCTCGATACGACCGGTGACAACGGTGCCACGGCCGGTGATCGTGAAGACGTCCTCGATCGGCATCAGGAACGGCTTGTCGACGTCACGCTCGGGCTGCGGGATGGCGCCGTCGACGGCCTCCATCAGGTTCAGGACCGACTGGCCCCACTCCGCGTCGCCTTCGAGAGCCTTGAGAGCCGAGACCTTGACGACCGGAACGTCGTCGCCGGGGAACTCGTACTCGGAGAGGAGCTCACGGACCTCGAGCTCGACGAGCTCCAGGATCTCCTCGTCGTCCACCATGTCGGCCTTGTTCAGGGCGACGACGATGTAGGGAACGCCGACCTGGCGGGCCAGGAGCACGTGCTCCTTGGTCTGCGGCATCGGACCGTCGGTCGCGGCGACCACGAGGATCGCGCCGTCCATCTGGGCGGCACCGGTGATCATGTTCTTGATGTAGTCCGCGTGACCGGGGCAGTCGACGTGGGCGTAGTGACGGTTCTCCGTCTGGTACTCGACGTGCGCGATCGAGATGGTGATACCGCGCTGGCGCTCTTCGGGAGCCTTGTCGATCTGGTCGAAGGCCGAGGCCTCGTTCAGGTCCGGGTACGCGTCGTGCAGCACCTTGGTAATGGCGGCCGTGAGGGTCGTCTTACCGTGGTCGATGTGACCGATGGTGCCGATGTTGACGTGCGGCTTAGTCCGCTCGAACTTCGCCTTCGCCACTGGGGTCCTCCTGTGGAGTGGTTCTGTACGCCTTACTCATCGGCGCCAGGTGATCTTTGCTGGGGTGCCGGCTGCCGGGGGTCCACCCCGCGGGTGGCGGGGACGGACCCCGGCAGACGGTGTCAAGCCTAAAGCGTGTTCCGACTCGTGCGAGACGGAGCTACTCGCCCTTGGCCTTCGCGATGATCTCCTCGGCGACGTTCCGCGGAACCTCGGCGTAGGAGTCGAACTGCATCGAGTAGCTTGCGCGACCCGAGGTCTTGCTGCGGAGGTCTCCGACGTAGCCGAACATCTCCGAGAGCGGAACCAGGCCCGTGACGAGCTTGGCGCCGCTGCGGTCCTCCATGGACTGGATCTGACCGCGGCGCGAGTTGATGTCGCCGATGACGTCACCCATGTAGTCCTCGGGCGTCGTCACCTCGACCTTCATCATCGGCTCCAGCAGGGCCGGGCTGGCCTTGCGGGCGGCCTCCTTGAAGGCCATCGAACCGGCGATCTTGAAGGCCATCTCGGAGGAGTCGACCTCGTGGAACGCACCGTCGAGCAGGGTCACCTTGACACCGGTCAGCGGGTAGCCGGCGAGCACGCCGAACTCCATCGCCTCCTGGCAGCCCGCGTCCACGGACGGGATGTACTCCCGCGGGATACGGCCACCGGTGACCTTGTTCTCGAACTCGTAACCGTCGCCCTCCAGGGGCGCGATCGCGATCTGCACCTTCGCGAACTGGCCGGAACCACCAGTCTGCTTCTTGTGCGTGTAGTCCAGGCGCTCGACGGCCTTGCGCAGCGTCTCGCGGTACGCGACCTGCGGCTTGCCGACGTTGGCCTCGACCCGGAACTCGCGCTTCATACGGTCGACCAGCACGTCGAGGTGCAGCTCGCCCATACCCGCGATGATGGTCTGGCCGGTCTCCTCGTGCGTGGAGACCTGGAAGGACGGGTCCTCCTCGGCGAGACGCTGGATGGCGACACCCAGCTTCTCCTGGTCGCCCTTGGACTTGGGCTCGATGGCGACCTGGATGACCGGGGCCGGGAACTCCATCGACTCCAGGATGACCTGGTGCGACGGGTCGCAGAGGGTCTCACCGGTGGTGGTCTGCTTCAGACCCATGACGGCGACGATGTCACCGGCACCCACCGACTCGATCTCCTCACGCTTGTTCGCGTGCATCCGGTAGATCTTGCCGATGCGCTCCTTCTTGCCCTTCACCGAGTTGGTGACCTGCGAGCCGGCCTCAAGGCGGCCCGAGTACACCCGGATGAAGGTGAGCTTGCCCAGGTGGGGGTCGCTCGCAATCTTGAACGCCAGCGCGGCCAGCGGCTCGTCCTCGGACGGGCGGCGCTTGATGACCTCTTCCGAGTCGTTGACGGCGTGGCCCTCGATGGCCTCGACGTCCAGCGGCGACGGGAGGTAGCGCACGACCGCGTCGAGCAGGGGCTGGACGCCCTTGTTCTTGAACGCGGTACCGCAGAACACCGGGGTGACGGTGGTGTCGCCACCCTTGCCCGAGTTGATGGTGATGCGACGGATCGCCGCGTGCAGCTGGTCCGTGGTGGGCTCCTGGCCCTCCAGGTACAGCTCCATCATCTCTTCGTCGTTCTCGGCGACGGCCTCGAGGAGCTTGCCGCGCCACTCGTCGGCGGCCTCGGCGTGCGTGGCCGGGATGTCGACGGTGTCGTACATCTCGCCCTTGGCGGCCTCGGCGGACCAGACCAGCGCCCTCATGGAGACGAGGTCGATGACGCCCTTGAAGTCCGCCTCGGTGCCGATCGGCAGCTGCATCACGATCGGGGTCGCGCCCAGGCGGTCCACGATCATGTCGACGCAGCGGTGGAACTCCGCACCGGTGCGGTCGAGCTTGTTGACGAAGCAGATGCGCGGCACGCCGTAGCGGTCCGCCTGGCGCCAGACGGTCTCGGACTGCGGCTCAACACCGGCAACGCCGTCGAACACCGTCACGGCACCGTCGAGCACGCGCAGCGAACGCTCCACCTCGACGGTGAAGTCGACGTGGCCCGGGGTGTCGATGATGTTGATGGTGTGGTCGACGTCGTTCAGCGGCCAGTGGCAGGTCGTCGCGGCAGACGTGATCGTGATGCCGCGCTCCTGCTCCTGCTCCATCCAGTCCATCGTGGCTGCGCCGTCGTGGACCTCACCGATCTTGTAAGAAACACCGGTGTAGAACAGGATCCGCTCGGTGGTGGTCGTCTTGCCCGCGTCGATGTGGGCCATGATCCCAATGTTGCGGACCTTGGCCAGGTCAAGCGAAGTGGTAGCCATATCGGCTCAATCTTCTCTCGGTCTCGATGGGGGTAGCGACTACCAGCGGTAGTGCGCGAAGGCCTTGTTGGACTCGGCCATCTTGTGCGTGTCCTCGCGCTTCTTGACCGAAGCGCCGAGGCCGTTCGAGGCGTCCAGCAGCTCGTTCATGAGGCGCTCGGTCATGGTCTTCTCCCGGCGGGCGCGGGAGTAGCCCACGAGCCAGCGCAGCGAGAGCGTGGCGGCACGGCCGGGCTTGACCTCGACCGGGACCTGGTAGGTCGCGCCACCGACACGGCGGGACTTGACCTCAAGGGTCGGCTTGATGTTCTCCAGCGCGCGCTTCAGCGTGATGACCGGGTCGTTGCCGGTCTTCTCACGCAGACCCTCCATGGCGCCGTAGACGATGCGCTCGGCGGTGGAGCGCTTGCCGTTCAGCAGGACCTTGTTGATGAGGGAGGTCACCAGAGGAGAGCTGTAGACCGGGTCGATGATGACCGGGCGCTTCGGGGCGGGGCCCTTACGAGGCATTCTTACTTCTCCTTCTTGGCGCCGTAGCGGCTGCGAGCCTGCTTGCGGTTCTTGACGCCCTGCGTGTCGAGGGAGCCGCGGATGATCTTGTACCGAACACCCGGCAGGTCCTTCACACGGCCGCCACGCACGAGCACGATCGAGTGCTCCTGCAGGTTGTGGCCCTCACCCGGAATGTAAGCGGTGACCTCGATGCCGCTGGTCAGACGCACACGTGCGACCTTACGCAGGGCCGAGTTCGGCTTCTTCGGGGTGGTCGTGAAAACACGCGTGCAGACGCCGCGGCGCTGGGGCGAACCCTCCAGTGCGGGCGTCTTGTTCTTCTCGACCTTGTCCTGCCGGCCCTTGCGGACCAGCTGCTGGATCGTAGGCACCGTTTCTCCGGTTTCTGTGTGCCAGTCTCGGTAAAGCTAACCTGGAACAGTCCCCGACCCACGCGGTCGGGTGTGTCGAATACTGCAGACCCCTCGCTGGAACGAGGACGGCGGCAGATTGCGGTGTCGAGACCCGGCTTCCGTACGGACGAGTGCACGCACGGCAGCCTGAGGACACCCCAGGCACAAGGTCAGAGCGTACCTACCGCATGGGCTGCGGTCAAAACAAATGCACACGCGAAGGACACGCCGGACTCCCCCGGCGCTGCGGCCACCGTAGTGGGATCCGAGGCCGTACGGAAGAAGGCTCCACCGACGCCACGCGGGCCGTGACGGCCGCCCTGCGGCGCCCGGAGGCACTCCCCGCAGGCCCTCCGCCCCCGCCGGCAGCCCCGCCGTCCCCGGCGGCTCCGCGCCCCGCCTCGGCCTCAGAGGTTCGTCACGCCCACCAGCACCATGAGGACGAAGAACAGCAGCCAGCCGCTGATGCCCAGCCATCCCAGGATCAGCCCGGCGACCGCCTGGCCGTCCCCGCGCTCCCCCGTCCGGCGGATCTCGGCCCGCGCCTTGTGCCCCAGGATGACCGCGGGTATCGACGACAGGCCCCAGGTGACCGGCGTGAGGATGCCGCAGACCAGCGCGCCGGTCGCCGAGCCGTTGGTCGGCGCCGGCATCGGCTGCATGGGCATGGGCATGAACGCCGGCGGCACCGCGGGACGCGGCGCGAACTGCGACTGCGGCACCGGCCCCTGCGGCAGGTCCGCCACCAGCAGCTGCAGCTCGGCGTGGGTCTGTGCCTGGTACGCGCGGCCGATGCGCTGCTCGTACTCCTGCTGCGGAAGCCGCCCCTCGGCGAAGCCGGCCTTCAGCACGTCCACCGCACGCTCCCGGTCGGCGTGCGAGGCACGCATCGCCGGGACCTGACCGGGGCCCTGGGCCGGCTGCCCGCCTTGCCACGGCGCCGGCTGTCCACCCTGCCACGGCTGGAACGCCACCCTCAGCACCTCCCCCACATTAGGCAGTACGTACCCATCATTCAGTACGCGCCAGGAGATCGCACGGTTCCCCCCGCAATGAATCCGCGGAGCGGCCCCCGCCCGGCCCCGGCCGCCACACCCGGCCCCAGCAGCCCGCCGCCGGCCCCGAACGCCGCAGGGCGGCCACCCCGGGGGGTGACCGCCCTGCCGCTCACAGCGCGTGTCCGGTACGGCCGCGTACGGCCGCCGGGCCCTTACTGGTTGTACGGACCGTAGTCGTAGTCCTCCAGCGGGACCGCCTGGCCGGAGCCGGTACCGAACGGCGAGTAGTCGATGTCGTCGTAACCGACGGCCGAGTACATCGCGGCCTTGGCCTCCTCGGTGGGCTCCACCCGGATGTTGCGGTAGCGGGACAGGCCCGTACCGGCCGGGATGAGCTTACCGATGATGACGTTCTCCTTGAGGCCGATCAGGGAGTCCGACTTGGCGTTGATCGCCGCGTCGGTCAGCACCCGGGTCGTCTCCTGGAAGGACGCCGCCGACAGCCAGGACTCGGTGGCCAGCGAAGCCTTGGTGATACCCATCAGCTGCGGACGGCCGGAGGCCGGGTGGCCGCCTTCCTGGACCACACGACGGTTCTCGCTCTCGAACTTCGTACGCTCCACCAGCTCGCCCGGCAGCAGCTCCGCGTCGCCGGACTCGATGATCGTCACGCGGCGCAGCATCTGCCGGATGATGATCTCGATGTGCTTGTCGTGGATCGCCACGCCCTGGTTGTTGTAGACCTTCTGGACCTCGCCGACCAGGTGGACCTGGACAGCGCGCTGGCCCAGGATGCGCAGCACGTCGTGCGGGTTGACGGCACCCACGGTCAGCGCCTGGCCGACCTCGACGTGGTCACCCTCGCCCACCAGCAGACGGGCACGCTTGGAGACGCCGTAGGCCGTCTCGTCGCTGCCGTCGTCCGGCGTGACGATGACCTTCTTGGTCTTCTCGGTCTCCTCGATCCGCACGCGGCCGGCGGCCTCGGAGATCGGGGCGACACCCTTGGGCGTACGGGCCTCGAAGAGCTCGACGACACGCGGCAGACCCAGGGTGATGTCGTCACCGGCCACACCACCGGTGTGGAAGGTACGCATCGTCAGCTGGGTGCCGGGCTCACCGATGGACTGGGCGGCGATGATGCCGACCGCCTCACCGATGTCGACCAGCTTGCCGGTGGCCAGCGAGCGGCCGTAGCAGTAGGCGCAGGTGCCGACGGCGGACTCACAGGTCAGGACCGAGCGGGTCTTGACCTCCTCGACGCCGTGCGCGACCAGCTGGTCGATGAGCACGTCACCGAGGTCCACGTTCGCCGACGCGATGACCTTGCCGTCCACCACGACGTCCTCGGCCAGCATCCGCGCGTACACGGAGGACTCGACGTCGTCCGCCTTGCGCAGGACACCGTCGGCGCCCTTGCTGGCGATCCGCAGCTTCAGACCGCGCTCGGTGCCGCAGTCCTCCTCGCGGATGATGACGTCCTGGGAGACGTCCACGAGACGACGGGTGAGGTAACCCGAGTCGGCGGTACGCAGGGCGGTGTCCGCGAGACCCTTACGGGCACCGTGGGTGGAGATGAAGTACTCCAGCACGGACAGACCCTCACGGAACGACGCCTTGATGGGCCGCGGGATGGTCTCGTTCTTCGCGTTCGACACCAGACCACGCATACCGGCGATCTGCCGCATCTGCATCATGTTTCCTCGGGCACCCGAGTCAACCATCATGAAGATGGGGTTCGTCTTGGGGAAGTTGTCGTTCATCGCCTCGGCGACCTCGTTGGTCGCCTTGGTCCAGATGTTGATCAGTTCCTGAGTGCGCTCGTCCTTGGTGATCAGACCGCGCTCGTACTGCTTCTGGACCTTCTCGTCCTGGGCCTCGTAGCCCGCGACGATGGCCTTCTTGGCCTCCGGCACGACGATGTCCGAGACCGCGACGGTGACACCGGAACGGGTCGCCCAGTGGAAACCGGCCGCCTTCAGGTTGTCGAGCGTCGCCGCCACGATGACCTTCGGGTAACGCTCGGCCAGGTCGTTGACGATCGCGGAGAGCTGCTTCTTGCCCACCGAGTAGTCCACGAACGGGTAGTCCTCGGGCAGCAGCTCGTTGAAGAGCGCGCGGCCCAGGGTCGTCCGCAGCCGGAAGCTGTCACCCTGCTGCCACTCGGGCTCGCCCTCTTCCTGCGCCGGCGGGGTCCAGCCACGGGGCGGGACGGTGCCGATCGGGAAGCGGATGTCGACCTTCGCCTGGAGCGACAGCTCCCGGTTGTCGAAGGCCATGATCGCCTCGGCGACCGAGCCGAAGGACCGGCCCTCACCGATGACCTCGCGCTCCGCCTCGTCGGTGGTGAGGAAGAACAGGCCCAGCACCATGTCCTGGGTCGGCATGGTGACCGGACGGCCGTCGGCCGGCTTGAGGATGTTGTTCGAGGACAGCATCAGGATGCGGGCCTCGGCCTGCGCCTCAGCGGACAGCGGCAGGTGCACGGCCATCTGGTCACCGTCGAAGTCCGCGTTGAACGCGGTGCACACGAGCGGGTGAATCTGAATGGCCTTGCCCTCGACCAGCTGCGGCTCGAAGGCCTGGATGCCGAGGCGGTGCAGGGTGGGCGCACGGTTCAGCAGGACCGGGTGCTCCGCGATGACCTCTTCGAGGACGTCGTAGACGACCGTACGGCCGCGCTCGACCATCCGCTTGGCGCTCTTGATGTTCTGCGCGTGGTTCAGGTCGACCAGGCGCTTCATCACGAACGGCTTGAAGAGCTCCAGCGCCATGGCCTTCGGCAGACCGCACTGGTGCAGCTTCAGCTGCGGACCGACGACGATCACGGAACGCGCGGAGTAGTCCACACGCTTACCGAGCAGGTTCTGACGGAAGCGGCCCTGCTTGCCCTTCAGCATGTCGCTGAGGGACTTCAGGGGACGGTTGCCCGGGCCGGTGACCGGCCGGCCGCGGCGGCCGTTGTCGAACAGCGCGTCGACGGCCTCCTGCAGCATCCGCTTCTCGTTGTTCACGATGATCTCGGGGGCACCGAGGTCGAGCAGACGCTTGAGGCGGTTGTTGCGGTTGATCACACGGCGGTACAGGTCGTTCAGGTCGGAGGTCGCGAAGCGGCCACCGTCCAGCTGCACCATCGGACGCAGGTCCGGCGGAATGACCGGGATGCAGTCCAGCACCATGCCGTTGGGGCTGTTGCGGGTCTGCAGGAACGCCGAGACGACCTTAAGGCGCTTGAGCGCACGGGTCTTCTTCTGGCCCTTGCCGGTGCGGATGATCTCGCGGAGCTTCTCGGCCTCTTCGTCCAGGTCGAAGGACTCCAGGCGCTTCTGCAGCGCCGCGGCGCCCATGCCTCCCATGAAGTACGTGCCGAAGCGGTCACGCAGCTCGCGGTAGAGCAGCTCGTCGCCCTCCAGGTCCTGGACCTTGAGGTTCTTGAAGCGGTTCCACACCTCGTCGAGACGGTCGATCTCGCGCTGCGCACGGTCGCGCAGCTGCTTCATCTCACGCTCGGCACCCTCGCGCACCTTGCGGCGCACGTCGGCCTTGGCGCCCTCGGCCTCCAGCTCGGCGAGGTCGGTCTCCAGCTTCTTGGCGCGGGCCTCGAGGTCCGCGTCGCGGCGCTGCTCGATCTGCTGGCGCTCGACGGAGACGTGCGCCTCCAGCGAGGGCAGGTCGCGCGTACGGCGCTCCTCGTCCACCCACGTGATCATGTAGGCGGCGAAGTAGATGACCTTCTCCAGGTCCTTCGGGGCGAGGTCGAGCAGGTAGCCCAGCCGCGACGGAACGCCCTTGAAGTACCAGATGTGCGTGACGGGAGCGGCCAGCTCGATGTGGCCCATCCGCTCACGGCGCACCTTGGCGCGCGTGACCTCGACGCCACAGCGCTCACAGATGATGCCCTTGAACCGGACACGCTTGTACTTGCCGCAGTAGCACTCCCAGTCCCGGGTGGGGCCGAAGATCTTCTCGCAGAAGAGGCCGTCCTTCTCGGGCTTGAGGGTGCGGTAGTTGATGGTCTCCGGCTTCTTGACCTCACCGTGGGACCACTGTCGGATGTCGTCCGCGGTCGCCAGGCCGATCCGCAGCTCGTCGAAGAAGTTGACGTCGAGCACTGTCGTCAATCCCTCTTTCAGGGTCGTGCCCTTCGCGTAAGCGAAAAAATGGGCTCTACATCATGGTCTGTACGGGTCCGGGGCGACCGGGGCTCCTTGGGGGGAAGGAGCCCCGGCCAGGCCCGTCAGACCTCTTCGACGCTGCTCGGCTCGCGCCGGGACAGGTCGATACCGAGCTCCTCCGCTGCGCGGAAGACATCCTCGTCCGTGTCGCGCATCTCGATGGACATGCCGTCCGAGGACAGCACCTCCACGTTCAGGCAGAGCGACTGCATTTCCTTGATGAGCACCTTGAAGGACTCGGGAATGCCGGGCTCGGGGATGTTCTCGCCCTTGACGATCGCCTCGTAGACCTTCACGCGGCCGGTCACGTCGTCGGACTTGATGGTCAGCAGCTCCTGGAGGGCGTACGCGGCGCCGTAAGCCTCCAGCGCCCACACCTCCATCTCACCGAAGCGCTGGCCACCGAACTGGGCCTTACCACCCAGCGGCTGCTGGGTGATCATCGAGTACGGACCGGTCGAACGGGCGTGCAGCTTGTCGTCGACCAGGTGGTGGAGCTTCAGGATGTACATGTACCCGACCGAGATCGGGTCCGGGAACGGCTCACCGGAACGGCCGTCGAACATCCGGGCCTTACCGGTGTCCTTGACCATCCGCTCGCCGTCACGGTTCGGCAGCGTGGAGTCGAACAGACCAGCGAGCTCGTCCTCGCGCGCACCGTCGAAGACCGGGGTCGCGACGTTGGTGCGGGGCGCGACCTCGTCGGCGCCGATCGCCTGGAGACGCTTCTGCCAGTCGGCGTCGCCCTCGACCTTCCAGCCCTGGCTGGCGAGCCAGCCGAGGTGGATCTCCAGGACCTGACCCGGGTTCATTCGGGACGGGACACCCAGCGGGTTGAGGATGATGTCGACCGGGGTGCCGTCCTCCAGGAACGGCATGTCCTCGACCGGGAGGATCTTGGAGATGACGCCCTTGTTGCCGTGGCGGCCGGCGAGCTTGTCACCGTCGGTGATCTTGCGCTTCTGCGCCACGTAGACGCGGACCAGCTGGTTCACGCCCGGGGGCAGCTCGTCGCCCTCTTCACGGTCGAAGACGCGGACGCCGATGACCTTGCCGATCTCGCCGTGCGGGACCTTCAGCGAGGTGTCACGGACCTCACGGGCCTTCTCACCGAAGATGGCGCGCAGCAGGCGCTCCTCGGGGGTCAGCTCGGTCTCACCCTTGGGCGTGACCTTGCCGACGAGGATGTCGCCGGCGACGACCTCGGCACCGATCCGGATGATGCCGCGCTCGTCGAGGTCCGAGAGGACCTCCTCGGAGACGTTCGGGATGTCCCGGGTGATCTCCTCGGGGCCCAGCTTGGTGTCCCGGGCGTCGACCTCGTGCTCCTCGATGTGGATCGAGGACAGCACGTCGTCCTGCACGAGGCGCTGCGACAGGATGATCGCGTCCTCGTAGTTGTGGCCCTCCCACGGCATGAACGCCACGAGGAGGTTCTTGCCGAGCGCCATCTCGCCCTGGTCCGTGGAGGGACCGTCGGCGAGCACCTGGCCCACGACCACGCGGGCGCCCTCGTCCACGACGACCTTCTGGTTGAAGGAGGTGCCCTGGTTGGAGCGGGTGAACTTGGCGACGCGGTAGGTGGTGTACGTGCCGTCGTCGTTGGCGACGGTGATGTAGTCCGCGGAGACCTCCTGGACCACACCGTCCTTCTCGGCCTTGATGACGTCACCGGCGTCGACCGCGCAGCGGTACTCCATGCCGGTGCCGACCAGCGGGGCCTCCGCCTTGATCAGCGGCACGGCCTGGCGCATCATGTTCGATCCCATGAGCGCGCGGTTGGCGTCGTCGTGCTCCAGGAAGGGGATCATGGCGGTCGCGGCCGACACCATCTGGCGCGGCGAGACGTCCATGTAGTCCACGTCCTCGCGGGCGGCGAGGTCGACCTCACCACCGCGGCGGCGGCACATGACGCGGCCTTCGGCGAACTCCATGTCCTCGGTGAGGGGAGCGTTCGCCTGCGCGATGAGGAAGCGGTCTTCCTCGTCGGCGGTCAGGTAGTCCACCTGCTCGGTGACCCGGCCGTCGACGACCTTGCGGTACGGCGTCTCGATGAAGCCGAAGACGTTGACCCGGCCGTACGAGGCGAGCGAACCGATCAGACCGATGTTCGGGCCTTCGGGCGTCTCGATCGGGCACATGCGGCCGTAGTGCGAGGGGTGCACGTCACGGACGTCCAGGCCGGCCCGCTCACGGGACAGACCACCGGGGCCCAGCGCGGACAGCCGGCGCTTGTGGGTCAGGCCCGACAGCGGGTTGGTCTGGTCCATGAACTGGGACAGCTGGCTGGTGCCGAAGAACTCCTTGATGGAGGCGACGACCGGCCGGATGTTGATCAGGGTCTGCGGCGTGATCGCCTCGACGTCCTGGGTGGTCATGCGCTCGCGCACGACGCGCTCCATACGGGCGAGACCCGTACGGACCTGGTTCTGGATCAGCTCGCCGACGTTGCGCAGGCGGCGGTTGCCGAAGTGGTCGATGTCGTCGGTCTCGACGACGATCTCCGTGCCGTTCTCGCCGATCGTCTCGGTCTCGCCGGCGTGCAGCTTGACCAGGTACTTGATCGTGGCGATGACGTCGTCGGTGGTCAGCACACCGGCGTCCAGCGGCTCGTCGCCGCCGAGCTTCTTGTTGACCTTGTAGCGGCCGACCTTCGCGAGGTCGTAGCGCTTGGGGTTGAAGTAGAGGTTCTCCAGCAGCGTCTGCGCGGCCTCGCGCGTCGGCGGCTCGCCCGGACGCAGCTTGCGGTAGATGTCGAGCAGCGCGTCGTCCTGGCCCTGGGTGTGGTCCTTCTCCAGGGTGGCGCGCATCGACTCGTACTCGCCGAACTCTTCGAGGATCTGCTCGGTCGTCCAGCCGAGGGCCTTGAGGAGGACGGTCACGGACTGCTTGCGCTTACGGTCGATGCGCACGCCGACCATGTCGCGCTTGTCGATCTCCATCTCCAGCCAGGCACCCCGGGACGGGATGATCTTGGCGGTGAAGATGTCCTTGTCGGACGTCTTGTCGATCTGGCTGTCGAAGTAGACGCCCGGCGAGCGGACCAGCTGCGAGACGACGACACGCTCGGTGCCGTTGATGCAGAAGGTGCCCTTGTTGGTCATGAGCGGGAAGTCGCCCATGAAGACCGTCTGGGACTTGATCTCGCCGGTCTCGTTGTTGGTGAACTCAGCCGTGACGAAGAGCGGAGCCGCGTACGTGAAGTCGCGCTCCTTGCACTCGTCGATGGAGTTCTTCGGGGGCTCGAATCGGTGGTCGCGGAACGTCAGCGACATCGACCCGGAGAAGTCCTCGATCGGGGAGATCTCTTCGAAGATCTCCTCCAGACCGGACTTGGTGGGGACGTCCTGACCACTTTCCAGCGCAGCCTCGACGCGACCCTTCCATGCGGCATTGCCGAGCAGCCAGTCGAAGCTTTCGGTCTGCAGCGCAAGGAGGTTCGGAACCCCGAGGGGCTCCTTGATCTTCGCAAAAGAGATGCGCAGCGGGGCGGTGCTGTCGCCGTTGTTCGTATTGGCAGTCGAGGCGTTGCGCGAGGCGGCCAAGAGGGGGTCCTTCCGAGGGCTCGGACTCACTACGCGCGTACCGGTCCCGGACCGAACACAGCCGGAGGAAAGGCCCAGGTCAGGGCGGATCAGTCGGCATTGCTCGGGCTCGGGTATGCCCCTGGTGACGGGCAGGGAGCAGCTAACAGGCAGCGCAAAGGGTCAGTGTAGCCACTCGGCACACTGATGTCCAGAGCGAGTTTCCGGAGACCGGTTCAGCACCGTGATACCGATCTTCTCCCTCCGGGAGGCGGCACCCTCCGTGACGGAGGTACCCCTCTTTGTTCGTCTTAACGCCCAACGTCTTATGCCTGCCACGAGCCGTGCGCCAAGAGGCGCATCCCGATGCTTCCCTCTTCGCCGGCGATCCATGCCTCGAACCCGGATCGCTTCTGACGTCGCGTCCTGAGAATTGCGCGCTGCGTGCGGTTCGTCAAGGCCCCCCACCCACTGGAAGATCGTCACGGGGTGCACGGCCGGGCAACGAAGATCACCATACTCGCACGGAAGGGCGGGGCGGCGCAGCCGCGGCCCGAACGCCCGAAGGCGACCACCCGCATGGGTGATCGCCTTCAGGTTGGTGAAGAGTCGGCAGACTCGTCAGGTCACTTGACCTCGACGGAGGCGCCGGCGCCCTTGAGGGCCTCGGCGGCCTTCTCCGCGGCGTCCTTGGCGACCTTCTCGAGGACCGGCTTCGGGGTGCCGTCGACGAGGTCCTTGGCCTCCTTCAGACCCAGGGAGGTCAGCTCACGCACGACCTTGATGACCTGGATCTTCTTGTCGCCCGCACCGGTGAGGATGACGTCGAACTCGTCCTGCTCCTCGGCGGCGGCGGCGTCGCCACCACCCTGGGCCGGGCCGGCGGCGACGACGGCGGCCGGGGCGGCAGCCTCGACGTCGAACTTCTCCTCGAACTTCTTCACGAAGTCGGAGAGCTCGATGAGGGTCATCTCCTCGAACTGGGCGAGCAGTTCGTCCTGGGTGAGCTTCGCCATGGTGGCGGTCCTTCCACTAATTCGGCTGGTGCCGGATGTACATTGCGGCGGGCGTGCTGAGCAGACGTGCCCGCAGGACTACGGAGTGGTTACTCCGCGGCCTCGGCGGGAGCCGGCTCACCGGCACCGCCCTGCTCGACCTTGCTGCGAAGAGCTTCCGCGGTGCGGACCATCTTCGTGAGCGGGGCCTGGAAGGTCGCCGCGGCCTTGGCCATGGACGCCTTCATGCCACCCGCCAGCTTGGCGAGCAGAACCTCGCGGGACTCGAGGTCCGCAAGCTTCTTGATCTCGTCGGCGGACAGCGCCTTGCCTTCAAGGACACCGCCCTTGATGACGAGAGAGGGGTTCTCCTTGGCGAAGTCACGAAGACCCTTCGCCGCCTCGACCGGGTCACCGGTCACGAAGGCGACAGCCGTCGAGCCCTTGAGGTGCTCGTCCAGCGTGATCCCGGCCTCATTGGCCGCAATCTTGGTCAGCGTGTTCTTCACCACACGGTACTGAGCGTTGTCACCGAGCGAACGGCGCAGCTGCTTGAGCTGAGCGACGGACAGTCCGGTGTACGCGGTCACAACAGCGGCGTTGGAGTTACGGAGCTTCTCCGTGATCTCCTCGACGGCTGCGACCTTGTCGGGCCTCGCCATGAGCCTCGGCCTCCTTCCGGGTGATGAGGACCGCGCAGAAGGGGCTGGGCAAAACAAACGCCCCGGCGCAAGCGCACGGGGCATGGCTCGACCGGGCGGAACGGAGTCCGTCCGGGAGTTCTTCCTCGTCCACCTGCGCAGGCCGTCCGCAGCTAGCGGATCCTTCGGTTCCGTACGCCCGGGAAGGCGCACAGAGACAACCAGCGGTCTTTGGCTTCTTCGCTACGGTACGCGAACGGCCGTCGCGCAGGCAAATCCGTCCCCGGGCCCGGCGGCGCGGGGCGCGCCGGGCCCGGGGACGACGGGTGCCGGCGGGGTCAGCCCGCCAGGCCGGCGCCGATGCCGGTACCGAGCTTGGCCGCGTCGTTGACCTGCGAGGCCGGGGGCTCCACGACGGAGACCTTGGTGCCGTAGTCGGAGTAGTAGGCCGTGTTCTCCGTGCTGCCCAGGTTGCTCTGGAACTTCTCGACCTTCTTGACGAGCAGGTCGTCCGGGCCGATCCAGAGGTCGATGGTCTCGTTCTTCGTGCCGTTCTGCTTGAGCGACTCCTCCAGCGACTTCATGTCCTTCTCGCTGAAGTCCTTGGACGCCTGCATCCGGGCCAGCGCGGCCACCTCGAAGGTGGCGGTGTAGTGGGTCGCCTTGACGCCGCGTACGTCCTCCGTACCGACCTTCTCGGCCTTGCCCGTCGCGAGGACCAGGCCCACGGACCGCGACGGGTTGTTGTTCTGCATCTGGTCCTTGAGCATCGCGAAGACCGGGCTCTTCTTGGCCATCGCGTTGTAGTCGTACTTCATCCAGGGCTTGGCGCCGAGCCCGAGCTTGAGGTACATCACCTCCGGCGTGTAGATGCTCTGCATGGGCTTGCCACCGCCCAGACCGCCCTGCCCGGTCGTCTCGACGTTCATCCGCATGCCCTGGGACCAGTCCATCCCGCCCTTCATGGACTGTGTGGACTGACCCGTCCTGCGCGTCATCTCGACCTTGGCCGACTTCTCCGCGCCGGTCTTCTCGGACGCCGTCCGCAGCGCCGCCGTGGCCGCCTGGACCGGCGAGCCGCCGCCCGCGTCGCCGCCGCCCGCCTTGTCGCCGCCGTCCTTGCCGCCGCAGGCGGTCAGTCCGGCCAGCATGACGACGCCGGCGGCCGCGGCCGCGGTGATCCGCGCAGTACGCACGTGTTCTCTCCCCGTTGTAGATCAGTTCCAAGACTGCGGGTGAGCGTAGTGCAGGGGGCTGACAGCGCCCCTCCCCGGGCCCCACGGCGTCCCGAACGCCCCGCCTCGCCCCCGTACGGACCCGGTGGCGGCCGGAGAGCCCGTACGGCGCCCGGAAACACGCCGGGCCCCGCACCTCGGTGAGGTACGGGGCCCGGCGCACGCGTACGCGCGTGCCTGCCGTCAGACTCAGACGGCGAGCACGTCCTCCTCGACGAGGAGGTTGCGGGTGCGGTTGGAGTCGACCGGGACGCCGGGGCCCATCGTGGTGGTGATGGTGGCCTTCTTGATGTAGCGGCCCTTGGCGGCGGACGGCTTGAGGCGGTTGATCTCCTCCAGCGCCGCGGCGTAGTTCTCCACCAGCTTGGCGTCGTCGAAGGACACCTTGCCGATGATGAAGTGGAGGTTCGCGTGCTTGTCCACGCGGAACTCGATCTTGCCGCCCTTGATGTCGGTGACAGCCTTGGCGACGTCCGGGGTGACGGTGCCGGTCTTCGGGTTCGGCATCAGACCACGGGGACCGAGCACGCGGCCGAGGCGGCCGACCTTGCCCATGAGGTCCGGCGTGGCGACGACGGCGTCGAAGTCCAGACGGCCCTTGGAGACCTCGTCGATCAGTTCGTCGGAGCCGACGATGTCGGCGCCCGCGGCTTCCGCGGCCGCAGCACGGTCGCCGGTCGCGAAGACCAGGACCCGGGCGGTCTTACCGGTGCCGTGCGGAAGGTTCACGGTGCCACGGACCATCTGGTCGGCCTTGCGCGGGTCGACACCCAGACGCATGGCGACCTCGACGGTCGCGTCGAACTTGGCCGGGGAGGTCTCCTTGGCCAGACGGACGGCCTCGAGCGGGGCGTACAGACGCTCCCGGTCGATCTTCGCGTCCGCGTTGCGAAGATTCTTGCTGCGCTTCACTGCTGCTCCTGAATGGTGACGGTGGAGTCGTGGTGCGGGCCAGCGCCTGGCCCTACCACGTGCCCCTGGGTGCGGCGGGTGCCGCGGGGCAGGTGCGGGGTGGCTGTCAGCCCTCGACCGTGATGCCCATGGAACGGGCGGTGCCGGCGATGATCTTCGACGCGGCGTCCAGGTCGTTGGCGTTCAGGTCGGGCATCTTGGTGGTGGCGATCTCGCGGACCTGGTCGGCCGTGATCTTGGCGACCTTGGTCTTGTGCGGCTCGCCGGAGCCCTTGTCCACGCCCGCGGCCTTCAGGATCATCTTCGAGGCCGGCGGGGTCTTGGTGATGAAGGTGAAGGAACGGTCCTCGTAGACCGTGATCTCCACCGGGATGACCCAACCGCGCTGCGACTCGGTCGCGGCGTTGTAGGCCTTGCAGAACTCCATGATGTTGACGCCGTGCTGACCCAGCGCGGGGCCGACCGGCGGGGCCGGGTTCGCGGCACCGGCCTGGATCTGGAGCTTGATGAGCCCCGTGACCTTCTTCTTCTTGGGAGGCATGCTCTCTCCGGGTCCTAGTGAGAGGTTTTCGCCAGACCATCCGGTCATCCGGATGGAGGCATACCGCACAACGATAACGGGTATAGAGGTGCGGCCAAAAACCGAGCAGGTCAGACGGTCCCCGAGGGGCTCGCCTGACCTGTTCGGAAGCTCTGGTTCCAGAAGGTGTCAGTTCTTCTGGATCTGGTCGAAGCTCAGTTCGACCGGGGTCTCGCGGCCGAAGATCTCGACGAGGCCCTTGACCTTCTTCGAGTCGGCGTTGATCTCGTTGATCGTGGCCTGCAGCGTGGCGAACGGGCCGTCGGTGACGGTGACCGAGTCGCCCACCTCGAAGTCCAGCACCTGGACCTCGACCTTGCGGGACGGGGCCGGCTTGCCCTCGGCCTCGGCGGCCTCCTTGGCGGCCTTCTCCTCGGCCTCCGGGGCGAGCATCTTGACGATCTCGTCGAGGGTCAGCGGGTACGGGTCGTAGGCGTTGCCCACGAAGCCGGTGACGCCCGGCGTGTTGCGCACGACGCCCCAGGACTCGTTCGTCAGGTCCATGCGCACGAGCACGTAGCCCGGGAGCTTGTTCTGGCGGACGTTCTTGCGCTCGCCGTTCTTGATCTGGACGATCTCTTCCTCGGGGACCTCGGCCTGGTAGATGAAGTCCTCGACGTTGAGCGAGACGGCGCGCTGCTCCAGGTTGGCCTTCACGCGCTTCTCGTAGCCCGCGTAGGTGTGGATGACGTACCACTCGCCCGGCAGGGTGCGCAGCTCCTCGCGGAGCGCGGCGATCGGGTCGGCCGGCTCGGCGTCCTCGTCCTGCGCCGCCGCGTCCTCGGCGGTCTCCGCCTCTTCGGCGTCGCCGTCGGCGTCCTCGTCCTCGACGCTCACCGCGGCCTCCTCGGCGGGCTCGCCCGCCTCGGCGTCCTCGGTGTCGAGCTCGTCGGCCGCGTCGGCGCCCTCGACGATCTCGTGAGCGGCCTCTTCGTCGGCGCTCGCCGCAGCGTCGCCCTCGACCTCGGCCGAGGCAGCCGCGTCAACGTCGGCCGCTGCCGTCTCGACGGAGTCGGCGGCGTCGTTCAGGTTCGGGTCAGACACGGTGGCTGCTTCTTCCTGGCTTCAAGGGGTTGAACATGCAAAGGGGCGCCCGCAAAGGCGCCCTTCGCGGGATCAGCCGAAGACGTACTTGACGGCCTCGTTGAATCCCAAGTCAATCACGGTTACGAGACCGATGACGATGACGACGAAGACGATCACCACGGTGGTGTACGTGGAGAGCTGGCCCCGCGTGGGCCAGACGACCTTGCGGAGCTCGGCGATGATCTGCCGGTAGAAGAGTGCGAGGCGGGCGAACGGGCCCTTCTTGCCGCGCTTGCCGCCGCGGCGGGGCTTCTTCGCGTCCGAGCCCTCGTCTTCGGAACGACCGCGCTCAGGCATGTCGATGGAGCCCAGGGCGTCCGTCACTCGTCCTCACCTGAATCCGGGTCGTTGGCCGTGCCGCGCCCGGTAGAGCCGCACGGCGGTGCATTTCAGTACGTACGCGTGCACGCGACTCGGTGAAGAGTGCGTGTAGCAGGGCCGGAGGGACTTGAACCCCCAACCGCTGGTTTTGGAGACCAGTGCTCTACCAATTGAGCTACGACCCTTTGTGTGTTCCCCAACCTACCGCATCCCGACCACTGCACCAGGTGCGTGGTCGCTCGCGCCCTGTCGGGAGCCAACGGTCAGCGAGTGTACGTGGTTCGCGGCCGGGCGTCGAACAGAAACCTTCGAGGTGGTGCCTCCAAACCCGTGCGCCCGCCCCGGCGGCGGTCTGGGAACATTCAGTACATGAGCGCTACTCCTCCCGCACAGTCCCCCACCGACCGTCGGGTGTCGGCCCGCGTCGGGGCGATCTCCGAGTCCGCGACCCTCGCCGTGGACGCCAAGGCCAAGGCCCTCAAGGCCGCCGGGCGCCCGGTGATCGGCTTCGGCGCCGGTGAGCCCGACTTCCCCACCCCGGACTACATCGTCGAGGCCGCCGTCGAGGCCTGCCGTGACCCGAAGTTCCACCGCTACACCCCGGCGGGCGGTCTGCCCGAGCTGAAGGCCGCGATCGCCGCGAAGACGCTGCGCGACTCCGGCTACGAGGTCGAGGCGGCGAACGTGCTGGTCACCAACGGCGGCAAGCAGGCGATCTACGAGGCGTTCGCGGCGGTCCTGGACCCGGGCGACGAGGTCATCGTGCCGGCCCCGTACTGGACCACCTACCCGGAGTCGATCCGGCTGGCGGGCGGCGTGCCGGTGGAGGTGGTGGCCGACGAGACCACCGGTTACCGGGTGTCCGTGGAGCAGCTGGAGGCGGCCCGTACGGACCGTACGAAGGTGCTGCTGTTCGTCTCGCCGTCCAACCCGACCGGCGCGGTCTACACCCGCGAGCAGGTCGAGGCGGTGGGCCGCTGGGCCGCCGAGCACGGCCTGTGGGTCCTGACGGACGAGATCTACGAGCACCTGGTCTACGGGGACGCGGAATTCTCCTCGCTGCCGGTGGTGGTGCCGGAGCTGCGCGAGAAGTGCATCATCGTCAACGGTGTGGCGAAGACGTACGCGATGACCGGCTGGCGGGTGGGCTGGGCCATCGGCCCCAAGGACGTGATCAAGGCCGCGGCGAACCTCCAGTCGCACGCCACCTCCAACGTCTCCAACGTCGCGCAGGCCGCGGCCATCGCCGCGGTCTCCGGCGACCTGACGGCCGTCGAGGAGATGAAGGTCGCCTTCGACCGGCGCCGCAAGACGATGGTGCGGATGCTCAACGAGATCGAGGGCGTGCTGTGCCCCGAGCCGGAGGGCGCGTTCTACGCGTACCCGACGGTCAAGGGCCTGCTCGGCAAGGAGATCCGGGGCAAGCGTCCGCGGACCAGCGTGGAGCTGGCCGAGCTGATCCTGGAGGAGGCCGAGGTCGCGGTCGTCCCGGGCGAGGCGTTCGGCACGCCGGGCTACCTGCGCCTGTCGTACGCGCTGGGCGACGAGGACCTGGTCGAGGGCATCTCGCGTGTCCAGAAGCTGCTGGCCGAGGCCAAGTAGCACCGGTTCGTGCGGATGCGGGCCCCGGGACTGTCCCGGGGCCCGCATCTGCTTTCGGGCGGGCGCTCGTTCGGGAAAGGGCCTACCGGCGCGTCGGCCTCGTACGGCAAGATCCTGGGATGGAACGTGTACGCGATGTCCGGGCCCTGCCGAAGGCCCATCTGCACCTGCACTTCACCGGGTCGATGCGGCCCGGCACCCTGCTGGAGCTCGCCGACAAGTACGGCGTGCACCTGCCGGAGGCCCTGAAGGGCGGCGAGCCGCCGAAGCTGCGCGCCACGGACGAGCGCGGCTGGTTCCGCTTCCAGCGGCTGTACGACATCGCACGCTCCTGTCTGCGCTCCCCCGAGGACATCCAGCGGCTGGTCCGCGAGGCGGCCGAGGAGGACGTGCGGGACGGCTCCGGCTGGCTGGAGATCCAGGTCGACCCGACCTCGTACGCGCCCCGGCTGGGCGGGCTGATCCCGGCGCTGGAGATCATCCTGGACGCGGTGCGCGCCGCGTCCCGCGACACCGGCCTCGGGATACGGGTCCTGGTGGCCGCCAACCGGATGAAACACCCCCTGGACGCCCGTACGCTGGCCCGTCTCGCGGTCCGCTACGCCGACCGCGGCGTGATCGGTTTCGGGCTCTCCAACGACGAGCGGCGGGGGTTCGCACGCGACTTCGACCGGGCCTTCGCCATCGCGCGGGACGGCGGGCTGCTGGCGGCGCCGCACGGCGGCGAGCTGGCGGGGCCGGCGAGCGTGCGGGACTGCCTGGACGACCTGCACGCGTCCCGGGTGGGCCACGGGGTGCGGGCGGCGGAGGACCCGGCGCTGCTGCGCCGGCTGGCCGAGCGCGGGGTGACCTGCGAGGTCTGCCCGGCGTCCAACGTGGCCCTGGGGGTCTACGAGAAGCCCGAGGACGTACCGCTGCGGACCCTGTACGACGCCGGTGTCCCGATGGCGCTGGGCGCCGACGACCCGCTGCTGTTCGGGGCCCGGCTGGCGGACCAGTACGAGATCGCGCGGACGGCGCACGGCTTCTCGGACGCGGAGCTGGCCGAGCTGGCCCGCCAGTCGGTCCAGGGTTCGCGGGCTCCGGAGGGGGTGCGGAGGGAGCTGCTGGCGGGGGTGGAGGCGTGGCTGCGGGGGGAGTGAGCGCGCGGAGCGGGCCGCGCGCCTCCCCCGCCCCTAAAGGGTGACGCCGACCGTCACCGGCTCATTGACCAGCGTGACGCCGAAAGCGGCGCGGACACCGTCGCGGACCTCGCGGGCCAGGGCGAGCAGGTCCTCGGTGGTGGCCTCGCCGCGGTTGGTCAGGGCGAGGGTGTGCTTGGTGGAGATGCGGGCCGGGCCGTCGCCGTAGCCCTTGGTGAAGCCGGCGCGGTCGATGAGCCAGGCGGCCGAGGTCTTCACGCGGCCCTCCCCCGCCGGGAAGGCGGGCGGGGTGACGTCCGCGCCGAGGCGCTCGTGGACGCGGGCGAGGAAGTCCGCGTACGCCGCCTCGGTGAGGACCGGGTTGGTGAAGAAGGAGCCCGCGGACCAGGTGTCGTGGTCGTCCGGGTCCAGGACCATGCCCTTGCCGGCCCGCAGCTTGAGCACGGTCTCGCGGGCGTCGGCGGCCGGCACCCGGTCGCCGGCCTCGACGCCGAGGGTGCGGGCGGTCTCCGCGTACTTGATCGGCGCGGACAGGCCGCCCGCGTCCTCCAGGGCGAAGCGCACCCGCAGCACGACGAACCGGTCGGGGTGCTCCTTGAAGCGGCTGTGGCGGTACGAGAACGCGCACTCGGCGTTCGAGAGGGTCACGCTCTCGCCCGCTATGCGGTCGTACGCGACCACTTCGGTGATCGTGGAGGACACTTCCTGTCCGTACGCGCCCACGTTCTGGATGGGTGTGGCACCCGCCGAACCGGGAATGCCGGCCAGGCACTCGATGCCCGCGAGCCCGGCCTCGACCGTGCGGGCCACCGCGTCCGACCAGTTCTCGCCCGCGGCCAGCGTCAGGTCGGTGCCGTCCAGGGTGAAGCCGCGGGTGGCGATGCGCAGCGCGGTGCCCTCGAAGCCCTTGTCGCCGATGACCAGGTTGCTGCCGCCGCCGATGACCAGCAGCGGGGTGCCGGCCGCGTCGGCCTCGCGGACGGCCGCGATCACCTCGTCGTCCGTGGTGGCGGTGCGCAGCCGGGTGGCCGGTCCGCCGAGGCGGAAGGTGGTCAGCGGGGCGAGGGGAGCATCGGTGAGTTCCTGCACGGGCTCAAGAGTACGGGGGCGGCCCCGCCGCTCGGGCCGGGCCGCCCCGTGCAGTGACGATCACTCGCCTCAGGCGAGGCGCACCACCGCGCGCGACATTCCGAGCACCTTCTGCCCGGCGCTGGTCGCGGTCAGGTCGACGCGGACCGTACGGGCCTGGTCGTCCAGCTTGGCCGCGACCTTGGCGCTGACCTCGATGACCGCGCCCTGGTCGTCGTTGGGCACCACGACGGGCTTGGTGAAGCGCACGCCGTACTCGACGACCGCGCCCGGGTCACCGGTCCAGTCGGTGACCACGCGGACGGCCTCGGCCATGGTGAACATGCCGTGCGCGATCACGTCGGGCAGGCCGACCTCTTTGGCGAACTTCTCGTTCCAGTGGATCGGGTTGAAGTCGCCGGAGGCGCCCGCGTACCGCACGAGCGTGTCGCGCGTCACAGAAAAAGTCTGCGCCGGGAGTTCGGTGCCGGCCTCGACGTCGTCGTAAGAGATCTTCGCCGTCATCGCGTCAGCCCTCCTGCCCGGCGGCGCGCGCCACCAGCTTGGTGAAAGCGGTCACCACGTGCTCGCCCGCTGCGTCGTGCACCTCACCGCGGATATCGAGAATGTCGTTCCCCGCCATGGATTTGATCGCCTCGATGGTCGAGGTGACCGTCAGCCGGTCACCGGCGCGCACCGGGCGGGTGTAGGCGAATTTCTGGTCGCCGTGTACCACCCGGCTGTAATCGAGGCCCAGCTGCGGGTCTTCGACGACCTGCCCGGCGGCCCGGAAGGTGATGGAGAACACAAAGGTCGGCGGGGCGATCACATCGGGGTGACCGAGCGCCCTGGCGGCTTCGGCGTCGGTGTACGCCGGCGCCAGGTCCCCGATCGCCTCGGCGAATTCGCGGATCTTCTCCCGGCCGACCTCGTAAGGAGCGGTGGCCGGGTAGCTCCGCCCGACAAAGGACTGGTCGAGCGCCATGGGCTCGCAACCTCCCTGAACTGGTCCCTGCAAAGGACCCTGACCTTGTCATACCGGTACACCGGCAGCCGGCCCGCCGCCACGCGCGGCGTGCCCCCCACATCGCACCACAACGCCGCGAGGCCGCCCCCAGGGACTGGGGACGGCCTCGCGGACGAGCCTGGTGTTATCGCGTCTCGCGGTGTGCGGTGTGCGAGTTGCAGCGCGGGCAGTGCTTCTTCATCTCAAGACGGTCCGGGTCGTTACGCCGGTTCTTCTTGGTGATGTAGTTCCGCTCCTTGCACTCCACGCAGGCCAGCGTGATCTTCGGGCGGACGTCGGTGGCAGCCACGTGAGTGCTCCTTGACGGACGGATGGACGGGTGAACGCATAGAAGAGTAGCCGATCGGGAGACCGACCCCACAATCGGCTACTGTCAGTAGCGGTGACCGGACTTGAACCGGTGACACAGCGATTATGAGCCGCTTGCTCTACCGACTGAGCTACACCGCTGTGATGCGAGTGGACCCCGCCCGAAGGCGGGATACCTCACACATCAGAGCCCCAATACGGAATCGAACCGTAGACCTTCTCCTTACCATGGAGACGCTCTGCCGACTGAGCTATTGGGGCGAGCGATGAAGACATTACACGGCCTGCCGCCAAAGGTGAAATCCGTATCCGGAGCACCGCCTCCGCCGCCCCACGCACCACACCGGTACGACTATTTCGCGCCTCCGCGAAGGTCCCCGGGGCGCGCCCTAGGCTCGGACCACGCTGCGTGATCTTGCACGCCCGGTCCTTCGAGGAGCGCGATGTCCGACAGCAGTCAGCCGCAGCCGGGGCCCGAGAAGGCCACGGGCAGCGACGGCACGGGCGCCGCGGCGGGCACCCTGGTGCTCTGCGACGCCCGCCTCGCCGACGGCCGCGTGGTGGACGTACGGCTCAGCGGCGGACACATCGAGGCGGTCGGTACGGCAGGCAGCCTCGCCCCGCACGGCTCCCGCGTCGACCTCGGCGGCTACCTGCTGCTCCCGGCCCCCGCCGAACCGCACGCGCACTGCGACACCGCGCTGACCGCCGACGCCGCCGGCCCCGTTCCCGACACCCTCGAAGACGTCCAGCGCCGCACCACCGAAGCGGCCCTCCTGCAACTCGGGCACGGCGCGACCGCGCTGCGCACCCACGTACGGATCGGCGACGTCCAGGGACTGCGGTCGCTGGAGGCCGTCCTCCAGGCGGCCCGGTCGCTGCGCGGGCTGGCCGAGATGACCGCGGTCGCGGTGCCGCGGATGCTCACCGGGGCGGCCGGCGCGGACGGCCTGGCGATGCTGCGGGACGCCGTGAAGATGGGCGCCGCGGTCGTCGGCGGCTGCCCGGACCTGGACCCCGACCCCGCCGGGTACGTCGAGACCGTCCTGGAGCTGGCGAACGAGCACGGCTGCGCGGTGGACCTCCACACGGACGGTGACGACCCCGCGCGCCTCGCCCGGTTCGCCGCGATGGCGGGCGGGCTGCGGCCCGGCGTGGCCGTCGGACCGTGCGCGGGCCTGGCGGCGCTGCCGCCGGAGGCCGCGGCGCGCACCGCCGAGCAGCTCGCGGCGGCCGGCGTGACGGTCGTCTGCCTGCCGCAGGGCGGCTGTGCGGCCCTGGAACGGCACGGTGCGGGCCTCCCGGGCCGGGGCGGGGCCGCGGGCGGCCGGGTGACCCGTTCCGCGCCCGTACGGCTGCTGCGCGCGGCCGGGGTGCGGGTGGCGGCCGGCAGCGGCGCCCTGCGCGACGCGGCGAACCCGGTGGGGCGCGGTGACCCCCTGGAGGCCGCGTACCTGCTGGCCTCCCTGGGCGAGGCAGGGCCCGAGGCCGCCTACGGGACGGTCAGCACGGCCGCCCGCGCGACGCTGGGCCTCCCGGAGGTCCGTGTCGAAGCGGGCTTCCCCGCGGAGTTGCTGGCCGTACGCGGCGACAGCCTCGCCGGGGTGCTCTCGCTCGCGTACAGCCGGATCGTGGTGCACAAGGGGCGCGTGGTGGCGCGGACGAGCGCGGTGCGCGAGTACTGCGACTCGGCGGCTGCGGTCGCGCTGGAGCTGCCGCGGCAGTCGCAGCGGTGAGCGGACCGGAGTGCCCGATGGAGCCACGGGCGCCCTGGCTGCCGCACCGGGCCGGGTGACAGGCGTACGGTCGGGATCATGCGCATTGTCATCGCAGGTGGACATGGTCAGATCGCGCTGCGGCTGGAGCGGCTGCTCGCCGGGCGCGGAGACGAGGTGGCGGGCATCGTCCGCCGGCCCGAACAGGCCGGGGACCTGCTGGCCGCCGGGGCCGAGCCGGTCGTCTGCGACCTGGAGACGGCCACCGTCGGCGACGTCGCCCGGCACCTCGAAGGCGCGGACGCGGCGGTCTTCGCGGCGGGCGCCGGGCCGGGCAGCGGCATCGAACGCAAGGAGACGGTGGACCGCGACGCCGCGTCCCTCTTCGCGGACGCGGCGGAGGCGGCCGGCGTACGGCGCTTCGTCGTCGTCTCGTCGATGGGCGCCGACAAGGAGCCGCCGGCGGGCACCGACGAGGTGTTCGCCGCGTACCTGCGCGCCAAGGGCGCCGCGGACGCCGACGTACGGGCCCGGCCCGGCCTGGACTGGACGATCCTGCGGCCGGGCCGCCTGACGGACGAGCCGGGCACCGGTCTGGTCCACCTGGCCGAGTCCACCGGCCGCGACGCGGTCTCCCGGGACGACGTGGCGGCCGTCATCGTCGCCCTCCTGGACGAGCCGGGCACGGTCGGCCGCACGCTGGAGCTGATCGGCGGCGACGCACCGATCGCGGAGGCCGTCCGCGCGGTCACGGGCTGAACGGGGCGGCTGCGGGCCGGGCGGAGGCCCCTGCTCCGGTGGGGTGGGGGCCTTGCCGTGCCGTCCATGCCGTGACATGCCGTCCGTGCCGTGCGGAGTGGCCCTGGTCCGTACAGGCGAAACGGCCCGGTCGGGAAAACGAAGCCGGACCAACGAAGCCGGATGAGCGAAGCCGCACAAGCGAAGCCGGATGAGCAAAGCCGGATGAGCGAAGCCGGACAAGCGAAAAGGCCCCGATCCGTTCTCACGGACCAGGGCCTTTTCGGACCTGTGGCGGCGCCAGGATTCGAACCTGGGAAGGTAGAACCGGCAGATTTACAGTCTGCTCCCTTTGGCCGCTCGGGCACACCGCCATGGGTTTCGCTGCCGGGAGATCCGCCGGTGTGGCGTCGCTCCGTGGCAACGACGTAAACCATACCCGATGGCCGGGGGTGGTTCGCCACCCGGTTCTTCCCGGACCGATCATGCCCGGGGTGACTAGGCTTGCGGAGCGGTCCTGAATGGGCCGTACCCCTGACGGATCTACGTACGAGGAGCCAACTCAAGATGGCCGACTCCAGTTTCGACATCGTCTCGAAGGTCGAGCGGCAGGAGGTCGACAACGCCCTCAACCAGGCCGCCAAGGAGATCTCGCAGCGCTACGACTTCAAGGGCGTGGGCGCGTCGATCGAGTGGTCGGGCGAGAAGATCGAGATGCGCGCCAACGCCGAGGAGCGGGTGAAGGCTGTCCTCGACATCTTCCAGTCCAAGCTGATCAAGCGCGGGATCTCACTGAAGGCGCTGGACGCGGGCGAACCGCAGGCCTCCGGCAAGGAGTACAAGATCTTCGCCTCCCTCCAGGAAGGCATCTCGCAGGAGAACGCCAAGAAGGTCGCCAAGATCATCCGCGATGAGGGCCCGAAGGGCGTCAAGGCGCAGGTGCAGGGCGACGAGCTGCGCGTCAGCTCCAAGAGCCGGGACGACCTCCAGGCCGTGCAGCAGCTGCTCAAGGGCAAGGACCTGGACTTCGCGCTGCAGTTCGTGAACTACCGGTAATTCCCCGGTGTGCCGCCGGTGAGCCCGGCGGAGATCACGTCGGGCGCGCGGCGCCGGGAACGGTCTCGGTGCCGCGCCCCGTCGCGTTTCCTACGCGGGGCCGTCGGTGCGCGTACCGGTGCCCGACCGTTGGGTGCGCCCGCGGCGCGTGAGGAGAACGGTGACCAGCGCGAGTGCGGCGGCTGTAGCGGCTACGGCGAGCGCGCTTCCGGAGCCGGGTCCGGCCTCGTGGAGCGGGGCGGCCTCACGGAGCGGGGCGGCCTCGCCGGGTGGATCGGTCTCGCCGGGCGGGGCGGTACCCGTGATCTCCAGCTTGATCGGGGCGGTGTTGTTCGCCGGGTCGGCGTCCCCCAGGGCGGATTCGCCCACCGAGAGCCGCCCTTCCGCGCCTTCGACCCGCCGGTCGATCCGGACGCGCAGCGTGATGTAGTTGGGCTCCATGCTGCAGTAGAGATGTCCGTCCAGGCCGTCACGTGCACAGAAGGACAGCTCGGACGGGGTTCCCTCCCGTTCCTTTCTCGACAGCGGGGCGAACGACGTCCCTGGCGGCAACTCCACCCGCACCCTGTCGGCGCTGCCGACACCCTCCATGGCCACGGAGCTGTACTCCCCCACCCTGCCGCGGATTGTGATGCCTTTGACCCTCCAGTCCTTCCTTACGGACGAGGTCGTGGCGAAGCGCATTTCACCGCCGCCCTTGAGGGTGTCGATGGCGACCGGCACGAGACCCAGCGCGGGCCCCGAGCCGCGCGCGGTTCCCTTTTTGTAGCCCTCCGCACCCGGCGGCGGCTCGCCCAGCGGCCAGACGGAGTACCGGTACGCCCCCTCGACCGTGTCGCGACCGCCGCTGGTGGTGACCCAAGAGAGAGGCTCGGCGGTCTCGTACGCGGCCCCCACGGGCACGGCGTCCGGGAATTCGCAGAAGACCGTGCTGTCACCCACCTGGTAGTAGCAGTTGTCGTGGCCCAGGAATCCTGGTGTGTTCGGGAACCGTACGTCGTCGAGATCCACGCGCAGCACCACGCCCCGGGGCGCCGCGGCGGTCCCGGTGTTCCCGAATGCGGGTGTGAGGCGGGGGATGTCCTTCATGGCGTTGCTCGACGAGTCATAGGTGAGCCTGTCCTTGGGGATGACGTACGGCTCATGGGCACGCAGCGTGAAGGACGGCTTCCTGCCGCCCTGGTGCGGCCCGTCGGCTCCGTCAGCCCCTGGGCCGAGCAGGACCAGCGCGGCGACGGCCGCCAGAAGTGCCGTGACCCATCTGCCCGTTCGCACCATGACCGCCGACCGCCCCCGTCCACCGGTCCCGTATGCCGGCTTCGTATGCCGGCCCTCCCGGAAGGGACACCTTCGCACACCGTCCGATCACCGTTCGCTCTCCGGAATCAGGCGCTTGACCTCAAGTTTGGTCGAGGTCCGAGAGTGTCCCTATGACTTCGGAAACGGAAACTCAGCAGGCGGAGCACGTGCGGTTTCTGGTGGACGCGCTCCCCGACACCCGGCGGGCCGGCGTCGGCACCGTACTGATCAGCGAGTGGGACGCGGGCAGCCCCGAGCGGCAGCAGGCCATGGCCGAGGGCGCCGCGCGGGCGCTGCGGGCCGCGCCGCTGCCGGACGGCCTGGTCTCGCAGGTCTACCTCACCGGTACGGACGGCCGGACCGTACTCGGCTTCGGGCAGTGGGAGGACGGGCAGGCCGGACCGCCCCAGACGGCCGTCGAGCCGGACGGGGCGCGGCGCTACCGCTACTACCGCAGCCTGCTGCCGCAGGGCGAGCAGCCGGAGCCGGGGTGCGTCGTGGCCGTCTCCTTCGAGACGACGGGGCACGAGGCCGCACGGCAGCTCGTCGACGGTCTGCTGGACCTGATGGGCGGCGTGCAGCCGGGATCCGCAGAGACCTCGCGTACCGGGTCCGGCGGAATCTCCTCGAACTTCCACATCAGTGAGGACGGCACCCGGGTCTTCAACTACAGCGAGTGGACGGACGAGGCAGCGCATCAGCACATGATCGACACGTCTCTGCAGCAGGGCAGCGCGGTGCTGAACCTCATCGCGGGCATCCCGGGCGTCACGCCGCTCGGCTTCAAGCGGTACGTGACGCCTCGGGGGGTCGTACGGCGGTGAGGTCCGTACGAGGGCCGGGCCGTACGGCGATGCGGTGCGTACGGGGCCGGGCCGTACGGCGATGCGGTGCGTACGGTGTGGGCGCGGCCCGGTGCGTGGGCGGCGGGGGCGCCCAGTGCCCTCAGTGACGCCCGGCGAAGGGCTGGTCCGTCGGGACGATCTCGCGGCCGAGCGGGAGCAGGGAGAGCGGCACCATCTTGAAGTTCGCGATGCCGAACGGGATGCCGATGATCGTCACGCACTGCAGGGCGCCCGTGACGATGTGGCCCAGCGCCAGCCACCAGCCCGCGAAGATGACCCAGACGACGTTGCCGATGACCGAACCCGCGCCCGCGTCGCGCCGCTCCACCGTCGTCCGGCCGAACGGCCACAGCGCGTAGCCCGCGATGCGGAACGAGGCGATGCCGAACGGGATCGTGACGATCAGGATGCAGCAGATGATGCCCGCGATGACGTAGCCGATGGCCATCCACAAGCCGCTCAGGATCAGCCAGATGACGTTGAGGACGAGCTTCATGGTCGGCAGCCTTCCGTGCACCTGAGGTGCGGTGGTGGTGTCTTTCCTCCAGGTAGACGCTGCGACGGTCGGAAACAGTTGCGGCCGGGGCCCGGCTTCAGGACTGCCGGCCCGCCATCTGTTCGAGGCGGGTGATGCGCTCGCGCATCGGCGGGTGGGTCGAGAAGAGCTTGGTCATCCCGTCACCGGGCCGGAACGGGTTGGCGATCATCATGTGGCTCGCCGTCTCCAGCCGTGGTTCGGCCGGCAGCGGGAGCTGCTGGGTGCCCGCCTCCAGCTTGCGCAGCGCGGAGGCCAGCGCGAGCGGGTCGCCGGTGAGCTGGGCGCCGGAGGCGTCGGCCTGGTACTCGCGGGAGCGGCTGACGGCCAGCTGGATGAGGGAGGCCGCCACCGGCCCGAGGATCATTATCAGGAGCATGCCCAGGATGCCCGGGCCCTCCTCGTCGTCGGAGCGGCCTATGGGAATCAGCCAGGCGAAGTTGACCAGGAACATCACCACCGAGGCCAGGGCTCCGGCCACGGACGAGATGAGGATGTCGCGGTTGTAGACATGGCTGAGTTCGTGGCCGATGACGCCGCGCAGTTCGCGCTCGTCCAGCAGGTGCAGGATGCCTTCCGTGCAGCAGACGGCGGCGTTGCGCGGGTTGCGGCCGGTGGCGAAGGCGTTGGGGGCCTGGGTGGGTGAGATGTACAGCCGGGGCATGGGCTGGCGCGCGGCCGTGGAGAGTTCGCGGACCATGCGGTAGAGCTGGGGGGCCTGGAACTCGCTGACCGGGCGGGCGCGCATCGCCCGCAGCGCGAGCTTGTCGCTGTTCCAGTACGCGTAGGCGTTGGTTCCCAGGGCCACGAGGACCGCGATGACCAGGCCCGTACGGCCGAAGAATCCGCCGATGACGATGATGAGTGCGGACAGTCCCCCGAGGAGTACGGCGGTCTTGAGCCCGTTGTGCCTGCGGTGCACGGTACGCCCTCCAGGTGGTGCGGCAGGGGAACCCTTTGCTGACGTTTCCGCCACTTTTCAGTGGACCCTTTCTGTCTGGTCAACGCCAGATGAGGGGTGCTGGTTCCCTTGTGCATCCGCGGACGGCGTACGGCCGTGCGAGTGAGCCCGCGCGCGGGTGGTTCCCGTGCGCTCCCCCGGCAGCGGGTGCCGGCCCGGCGCGTTCCGGCCAGAAGGCGGCCGCGGCCCCGGGAGGGGGTGGCCGAAGATCGCGGTCGGCGGTCAGCCGGAAGGCGGGCCGAGCCGGTCGCGCCGGCGCGGCCCGCTCAGAGGAGCGCGCCGGACGCGAACCGGAGGACCAGCTGCGGCGCCCCGGAAAGGACGATGCCGAGGACGGCGGCGAGGGCGACGGCGGCGGCGACGGGAGCCGGGACCTTCGCCTGGGGGAGCCGGGACGTGCCGGCGGTCTCGGGAGCCCGCGTACGAGCCCCCTCGGGGCCCGTGGGCCCCGCGGCCCCTGTGGCGCCCTCCTCGCCCCCTGCGGCACCGACCGTGGCCCGCACCTTCGCCTCGGCCCTCTCCCCGGCCTCGGCTTCCCCGGCCACGGCCCCTTCCCCGGTCTCCGCCCCGGCCGTCTCCCCCGCCGTACGGAAGAGCACCGCCGTCCACTGGAGGTAGTAGTACAGCGCGATCACAACGTTGACGGCCATGACCACCGCGAGCCAGGCCAGGCCCGCGTCGACGGCCGCCGAGAAGACCGTGACCTTGGCGAACAGACCGATGATGCCGGGCGGCAGGCCCGCGAGGCAGAGCAGGAAGAAGCCGAGGGCGAGCGCGGCCAGGGGGCGCTGTGCGTAGAGGCCGCGGTAGTCGCTGATGCGGTTGGCGGGGTTGGTACGGGCCACGAGGGCGGCCACCCCGAAGGCGCCCAGGTTCACGGCCGCGTACATCAGGGCGTACGCGACGGTCGAGCCGATGGCGTGTGCCGCGTCCTCGGCGTACCCGGCGGCGGCGATCGGCACCAGGAGGTAGCCGGCCTGGCCCACCGAGGACCAGGCGAGCAGGCGTACCGCGCTGTGCGCGCGCTCCGGCGCCTGGCGCAGCGCGGCGACGTTGCCGACGGTCATGGTCAGGGCGGCCAGGACGGCGACGGCCGGGCCCCAGATGTCCGCGTACGAGGGGAAGCCCTCGACCGTGACCAGGATGAGGCCCGAGAAGCCGACGGCCTTGCCGATGACGGAGAGGTACGCGGCGATCGGCAGCGGCGCGCCCACGTAGGTGTCGGGCACCCAGAAGTGGAACGGCACGGCGGCGGTCTTGAAGGCGAAACCGACGAGGGTCAGCGCGACGCCCGCCGTGGCCAGGGTGGCCAGCTGGGGGTCGGGCAGGTCCGCCAGGGCGGTGGCGACGCGGCTCAGGTGCAGGCTGCCGGTCGCCGCGTAGACGAAGCTGACGCCCAGGAGCATGACCGCGGTGGCCGCCACCGAGGACAGGAAGAACTTCAGGGCCGCCTCTGAGGAGAGGCGGTTCGCGCGCCGCAGTCCTACGAGGGCGAAGGCGGGCAGGGAGGCCACTTCGAGGGCGATGACGAGGGTCGCCAGGTCCCGGGAGGCGGGCAGCAGGGCCGCGCCCGCCGCGGAGGACAGCAGCAGGAACCAGAACTCGCCCGCGGGCAGGCGCTGGTCCTCGACGGCGGTGACCGACAGCAGGGCGGTGAGCAGGGCCCCGGCCAGCACCAGGAACTGGATGACGACGGCGAAGTGGTCGGCGGTGTAGCTGCACACGCCGGGGTCCGTGGTCAGGCAGAAGGTACGGCGGTCCCCTGCCACGAGGGGGGTCAGGGACAGCGCGGCGAGGGCCAGGCCGCCGATCGCGCACCAGCCGAGGAGCGGCTTGCGGTCCTGGGGGACGAAGAGGTCGGCGACCAGGACGGCCAGGGCGACGACGGCGGTGAGGGTGGGCGGTGCGACGGCGACCCAGTCGACGGACTGGACCAGGGAGGTCACGGAACTCATCACTTACCGCCTCCGAGGAGCTGCTGGACGGCCGGGTCGGTGAGGCCGAGGAGGGCCGCGGGCCACAGGCCGGCGAGGACGGTGAGCATGGCGAGGGGCGTCCAGGCCGCGTACTCGTAGCGGGCCAGGTCGGGGATGACGGGGGCGGTACGGGTGGCGCCGGGTTCCTCGGAAGCCGCGATCGCGACGGCGCCGGGTTCCTCGGAAGCCGCTGCCGCGTCGGCGCCGGGTTCCTCGGAGGCCGGGAGGCCGGTCGTACCGGCCGCAGCCGTCTCCTTGCCCCCCATGCACACCCGCCGTACGACGATCAGCAGGTACGCGGCGGTGAGCAGCGTGCCGAGCCCGGCCAGCGCCATGAAGGTGAGGAACGCGGGGCGGCTGAGGCCCGCGGCGGGCTCGAACGCGCCGAACATGGCCAGCATCTCGCCCCAGAAACCGGCGAGTCCGGGCAGCCCGAGGGAGGCGATGGCGCCGAACGCCAGCAGGCCGCCGAAGCGCGGGGCGCGCCCGTACAGGGCGGCGCCGGTGCGGCCCGCGAGCCGGTCCAGGTCGGTGGTGCCGTAGCGGTCCTTGAGGGCGCCGACCAGGAAGAAGAGGAGGCCGGTGATCAGGCCGTGCGCGATGTTGGCGAACAGCGCGCCGTTGACGCCGGTCGGTGTCATGGTCGCGATGCCGAGCAGGACGAAGCCCATGTGGCCGACCGAGCTGTACGCGATCAGGCGCTTGAGGTCGCCCTTGGCGCCGCGCCGGGCGAGCGCCAGGCAGGCGAGCGACCCGTAGACGATGCCGACGGCGGCGAAGGCGGCGAGGTACGGGGCGAAGGTGTGCATGCCGTCCGGCGCGATGGGCAGTGCGATGCGCACGAACCCGTACGTGCCCATCTTCAGCAGCACGCCGGCCAGCAGCACCGAGCCGACGGTGGGGGCGGCGGTGTGGGCGTCGGGCAGCCAGCTGTGCAGCGGCCACATCGGTGCCTTGACGGCCAGTCCGATGCCGATCGCGAGGACCGCCAGGAGCTGGACGGTATGGCTGAGCTGGGATTTCGGGCCGTTGTCAGTGGCGAGTGCCACCATGTCGAACGTGCCGGACTTCAGGCCGACGAGCAGGAGGCCCAGCAGCATCACGACCGAGCCGAGGAGGGTGTAGAGGATGAACTTCCATGCCGCGTAAGTCCGTTGCGCGCCGCCCCACCGGGCGATGAGGAAGTACATCGGGATGAGGACCATCTCGAAGGCGAGGAAGAACAGCACGAGGTCCAGGACGGCGAAGGTGGCGAGGGTGCCGGCCTCCAGGACCAGGAGCAGGGCCACGAATGCCTTGGGGGACGGGCCCGCGGGCAGGTGGAAGTAGCTGTAGAGCGCGCAGAGGAAGGTCAGCAGCGCGGTCAGGACGAGGAGGGGGAGGGAAATGCCGTCGATGCCGAGATGGATCCGGATGCCGAGCGCCTGGATCCAGCTGATGTCGGTGGTGGCCTGCATCCGGGCCGGGTGGTCGTGGTCGAAGCCCACGGCCAGGGCGACGGCCGCGGCCAGCACGACGCCGGTGACGGTCACACCGTGGCGCAGTACGGCCTGGTCGGGGTCGCGGCCCTTGAGGCCGGGCGGGGCCGGGAGGAGTGCGGCGACCGCGCCCAGCAGGGGCAGGGCGACGACAGCCGCGAGGAGAAGCTGCATAACGGTGTGATTCACGGTCAGGCTCCCGTGCCCGTAGCGACGAGGACGACGGCGACGGCCAGGACCAACGAGCCCGCGAGCAGCGCGCCCAGGTAGGTCTGCACATTGCCGGTCTGGGCGCGGCGGACGGCGGCTCCCAGCCAGCGGGAGGCGGTGCCCGCGCCGTGGACGTACGTGTCGACGACCTCGCGGTCGAGGAAGCGCACGAGCCGGGCGCCGGCCCGTACCGGCCGGACGAACAGGGCGGTGTAGACGGCGTCGAGGTGGAAGCCGACGGCGGCGGGGCGGTGCAGCGGCCCCAGCAGGAGCCGGCCGGGGTCGGCGGGGTCCGGGGCGCCGGCGTTGTCGCCGTAGGCCGCGGCGTGGGTGGCGATGGCGCTCTCCTCGGAGTCCGCGGGGGCGGCGGCCGGCTCCACGGCGACCGCGCCGAGCGGCACGCGGGCGGCGAGGGCGGTGGTGTGCCGCCAGGCGCCGTAGGTGACCAGGGCGCCGACGAGGGCGACGCCGGTGCCCAGGACGGAGGTGGTCAGGGTCGGGGTCAGCGAGCGGCCGTCGAACCAGTCGGGCAGGACGGGGGTGGCGAGTCCGAGGGTCAGGGTGGGGACGAACAGCACCCACAGCACGGCGTTCATGACGATCGGCTGCTTGCCGTGGTCGGGGGCGGTTTCCGGGCCCTTGCCGTGGAAGGCCAGCAGCCACAGCCGGGTCGCGTACCCGGCGGTGAGGAGGGCGGTGAGCAGTCCGGCGATCAGCACGGTCCAGCCGGCCGCGGCGGGGACGGCGGCGAGCGTGCCGGAGGCCGTCGCGTGGCTGGTGGCGGCGTGTTCGGCGGCGCCCAGGACGGCTTCCTTGGAGAAGAAGCCGGCGAACGGGGGGATGGCGGCCAGGGCGAGCAGCGCGACCGTCATCGTCCAGTAGGCGTCGGGGATGCGCCGGGCCAGGCCGCGCATCCGTGACATGGCGGCGAGCGAGTTGGTGCCGGCGGCGTGGATGACCACGCCGGCGGCGAGGAAGAGCAGGGCCTTGAACGCGCCGTGCGACAGGAGGTGGAAGACGGCGGCGCCGCGGTCGCCGACGGCCAGCGCGCCGGTCATGTAGCCGAGCTGGCCGACCGTCGAATAGGCCAGGACGCGCTTGATGTCGTCCTGGGCGAGGGCGGCGAGTCCGGAGCCGACCATGGTGACCGCGGCCATGACGGCGAGCACGATCATCGCGGTGGCGGAGGCCGCGAAGACGGGGAGGAGACGGGCGACGAAGTAGACACCGGCGGCGACCATGGTGGCCGCGTGGATGAGGGCCGAGACCGGGGTCGGGCCGGCCATCGCGTCGGGCAGCCAGGTGTGCAGCGGGAACTGGGCCGACTTGCCCGCGACACCGGCCAGGAGCAGCAGCGCGATGAGCGTGGGGTGGTCCAGGCCGCCGACCGCGACGGTCTTGAGGATGCCGGTGATGCGGAACGTACCGGCGTCCGCGGCCAGCGCGAAGAGGCCGAAGAGGAAGGGGACGTCGCCCAGCTTGGTGACGAGGAACGCCTTGAGGGAGGCGGAGCGGGCGGCTTCGGTCTCCCAGTAGTGGCCGACCAGGAAGTACGAGCAGATGCCCATGATCTCCCAGCCCACCAGCAGCACCATCAGGTCGCCGGAGTAGACGACCAGCAGCATCGCGGCGGTGAAGAGGGAGACCAGGGCGGAGTAGGAGGGGTAGCGCGGGTCGTCGCGCAGGTAGCCGGTCGAGTAGATCTGCACGCAGCAGGCGACGACGGCCACGAGTACGGCGACGAGGGCGGCGAAGCCGTCGATGTGCAGGGCGAGGTCGACGGGGACCGAGCCGGTGGGGGTGAGCCGGGTCGCGGCGTCCACCGGGGTCTTCCCCGCGCCGGCGCCGCCATCCTGGGAGACGGCCACGACGACGGCCAGGACGGCCGCGGCGAGGGTCGGCAGGATGGCCAGCGGGCGCACGAACCCGGGCGCACGGCGGCCGAGGAAGAGGCCCGCGAGAGCGCCGAGGAAGGGGAGGAGGGGTACGAGTACGGCGGTGGTCGTGGTCGTCACGCGGCGGCCTCCGCCCGGTGGTCCGGCCGCGGCCGGCCGGCGGCGCCGTCCGGGCCGCCGGTGAGGTCATCGTTCGGGTCCGTGCCGTCCGGGTCTTCGGCGAGGTCGCGGAGGCGGTCCACGTCCGAGCTGCCGCGGTTGCGGTAGACGAGCAGGACGATCGCCAGGCCGATGCCGATCTCGGCGGCGGCCACGGCGATGGTGAAGAGGGTGAGCGCCTGGCCGGCGTGCAGCTTGTCGCGCAGCCAGACGTCGAACGCCACGAGGTTGAGGTTGACGGCGTTGAGCATCAGCTCGACGGACATCAGGACCAGGATCGCGTTGCGGCGGGCGAGGACGCCGTACAGGCCGACGCAGAACAGGAGGACGGCGAGGACGGCGGGACAGGCGAGATGCATCAGCCTTGGTCCTCTCTGAGACGTGCGCGGTCGGCGGGCTGTTTGCGCAGCCCAGGCTGGTTGCCGCGGTCGGCCTGTGCGCGGTCGCCGTGTTTGCGGGAGAGCACGATCGCGCCGACGAGGGCGGCGAGGAGGAGGACGGAGAGCGCTTCGAACGGCAGCACCCAGTACTGGAACAGGCTGCGCCCGGAGGCTTCGGTGGAGCCCTGGACCGCGCCGTCCAGGTCGATCCAGGTCGTACGGAACGCGTCCGCGACGACCCAGACGAGCGCGGCGGCGGAGGCGGCGGCCACGGTGAGCGCGGCCCAGCGGTTGCCGGAGTCGGCGTTCTCGGAGCGGCCGATGGGCGCCTTGGTGAGCATCAGCCCGAACAGGAGGAGGACGACGACGGACCCGACGTAGATCAGGACCTGTACCCAGGCGATGAACTCCGCGGTCAGCAGCAGGTACTCGACGGCGATGCCGCCGAGGGCGACCACCAGCCACAGGGCGGCGTGCACCAGCTGTTTGGTGGTGACGGTGACCACGGCCGAGCCGAGGGTGACGAGGCCGACCAGGAGGAAGGCGATCTCCACCCCGGTCGGGGAGAGGAAGCCATGGCTTGCGGCGGCGAGCGTCACGCTTCCCCCTGCTGTTCCTGCGCGGTGTTCCCGGCGGCTTCCTGCGCTGCCTGCCGCTCGGCGGCTTCCTGCGCGGCGAGCTTGTCGGCGGCCTTGCGGGCGGCGGCGATCTCCTTGGGCTCCTCGGCCGCGGGGTCGAGGGCGGGCGGTTCCGGCACCGTCCACATCCATTCGCGGAGTTTGTCCCGCTCATGGGTGAGGTTGTGGATGTCGGTCTCGGCGTACTCGAACTCCGGCGACCAGAACAGCGCGTCGAACGGACACACCTCGATGCAGATACCGCAGTACATGCACAGGGAGAAGTCGATGGCGAAGCGGTCCAGGACGTTCCGGCTGCGCTCGCGGCCGCCGGGGGCGGCGGGCGGCACCGTCTCCTTGTGGGAGTCGATGTAGATGCACCAGTCCGGGCACTCGCGCGCGCACAGCATGCAGACCGTGCAGTTCTCCTCGAACAGCCCGATCACGCCGCGGGTACGCGGTGCCAGTTCGGGCTGGACCTCCGGGTACTGCTCGGTGACCGAACGCTTCGTCATCGTGCGCAGGGTCACGGCCAGGCCCTTGGCCAGACCGCTGCCGGGCCAGCCGGACTTCTTCGCCGGGTTCTCCGCGGCCATTACGAGATCACCACCTTGACGACGCCGGTGAGGGCGATCTGGGCGAGGGCCAGCGGGATCAGCACCGTCCAGGCCAGCTTCTGCAGCTGGTCCTCACGCAGCCGCGGATAGCTGACGCGCAGCCAGATCACACCGAAGGCCAGGACCGCGGTCTTCAGCAGCGTCCACAGCCAGCCGAGCCCGTCGGCGCCGAACGGACCGTGCCAGCCGCCGAGGAAGAGGACGGAGGTCAGGGCGCACAGGACGAGGATGCCCGCGTACTCGGCGAGCAGGAACAGCGCGAAGCGCAGCCCGGTGTACTCGGTGTAGGCGCCGAAGATGATCTCGGAGTCGGCGACCGGCATGTCGAACGGCGGCCGCTGCAGTTCGGCCAGCCCCGCCGTGAAGAAGACCAGGCCGCCGACGATCTGCCACGGCACCCACCACCAGTGGAAGGCGTCCAGGATGCCGGGCAGCGAGAGCGTCCCGGCGGCCATCGCGACGGAAGCGGCGGTGAGCAGCATCGGCAGCTCGTACGCGAGCAGCTGGGCAGCCGTACGCAACCCGCCGAGCAGCGAGAACTTGTTGGCCGAGGCCCAGCCCGCCATCAGCGAGCCCAGCACGCCGACGCCCATGACGGCGAGGACGAAGAAGACACCCGCGTCCAGCGACTGCCCGACCGCGTTGTCCGGGCCGAGCGGAATGGCGACCAGCACCAGCAGGTACGGCAGCAGCGCGACGGCAGGCGCCAGCTGGAAGATCCGCCGGTCGGCACCGGCCGGTACGACGTCCTCCTTCTGCGCGAACTTCACCCCGTCGGCGACCAGCTGCGCCCAGCCGTGGAAGCCACCCGCGTACATCGGCCCGAGGCGGCCCTGCATATGGGCCATGACCTTGTGCTCGGTCTGGCCGATGACCAGCGGAAAGACCAGGAAGGCGACGAAGACGGCGATCAGGCGCAGGGCGATGTCGAGAGCGTCGCTCATGGTCTGGTCCCGCCTTCTGGTCTGGTCCCGCCTTCTTCCGCTGTGGTGCCGGGGGGTTGGTCGGGGGTCTGGGCCGGGGTCTGGTCGGTGTCGGGTTCGGGTTCGGGGGCGGGTTGCGGCTCGGGCTTCGGCTCCGGCTTCGGGGCGGCCTCCGGCTCGGGTTCGGGAGCGGCCTCCGGCTCGGGCTCCGGCTTCGGGGCGTCCTCGAAGGCGGGGCGGGCGTGGTGCCACGGGGCGTCGGAGGAACCGGTCGTGGCGGACGGCTTCGCGTCCCCGGACGGCTTCGCCTCCCCGGACGGCTGCCCGGTCGGCTGCTGGCTCGCCGAGCCCTGGCTCGCGCTGCGCATCCGGCGGGCGGGACGTTCCGGCCGGGGGGCCGGGGCCTCGCTGACGGCCGGCGCGTCCGCGGCCCGCGCTTCCTTGGCCTGCGCGTCCGTGACCTGCGCATCCGCGGCCGGCGTCGGCGTGCTGTCCGCGGCGCTCTGCTGGCTCGCCGAGCCCGCGCTCGCCGTACGCGTACGGCGGGCAGGCCGCTCCCCGGCCGCCCCACCGGCCGCACGGGCGCCACGGGCGGGCCGGGCCGGGGCAGGCGGCAGCTGGCCCTTCAGCGGGCCCCACTCGTTCGGGTCGGGCACACCGGGCGGCAGCATCTGGCGGCGCTTGGGACCGCCGTGCTCGGACTCGCCCGGTTCCTTGGCCCCCGGCCACGCCTTGGCGACCCGTGCGGCCAGCACGAAGTCCTTGCGCAGCGGGTGGCCCTCGAAGTTCTCCGGGAGCAGCAGGGGCTCCAGGTACGGGTGGCCGGTGAAGTCCACGCCGAACATCTCGTGCGTCTCGCGCTCGTGCCAGCCCGCGCCCGCGTACACGCCGGTGGCGGTGGGGAGGACGGCCGCCTCGTGCGGGACGGTGGTGCGCAGCACCAGGCGCCGTACGCGCCCGGGCCGGGCGATGTCGGCGAGGTGGGCGCAGACGCGGAAGCCGGTACCGGGCTCGTCGACGGCGCTCAGCCAGTCGAAGTAGCTGCACCCGAGGTCGTCGCGGGCGGCGGTCAGCGCCGGGATCCAGGCGTCGGCGGGTACGTCGACGGTCAGCAGGTCGTACGCCTCTTCGGCGGTCGCACCGGGACCGAAGAGCTCGGTGGCGGGACCGGGCAGCCAGCCGACGGGGGGCGCGGGCGGCGCGTCGGCAGGCGCTTCCGCGGGCGCGGCAGCCGGCGACTTCTCGGCGGGCGGCTCGGCCTGCGGGGCCGGGGGCTGTTCGTCGCTCACTGGTCCCCCGCTCCCTTCGGCTTCCCCGCGTCACCCGCGTCAGCAGCATCACCCACGCCACCCGCGCCATCCACGCCAGCAGCCTCACCCGCGCCACCGGCATCACCTGCGTCACCCGCGTCAGCAGCGCCACCGGAGTCAGTAACAGCGCTGGTATCGGGAGCGGCGCTGGCATGTGCAGCAGCGCTGGTACCGGCAGCCGCAGCGGCATCAGGACCGGCCCCGCCTCCACCCGGAGCCCCAGGCACCGGCGGCGTCACCAGCCCGCTGCGCAGCGCGGCGGCCGACGGCCCCGAGGGCGCGGCGCCGTTGCCGTTGACCGCGCTGTCCGCGGCATCCGCGTACCGCTCCCCCAGCGACTCGCGGGCGATCTTCTCCTGGAGCTTGAGGATGCCCTGGAGCAGCGCCTCGGGCCGGGGCGGGCAGCCCGGTACGTACACGTCGACCGGGATGATCTGGTCGACGCCCTTGGTGACCGCGTACGAGTCCCAGTAAGGGCCTCCGCAGTTCGAGCAGGCGCCAAAGGAGATCACGTACTTCGGTTCCGGCATCTGTTCGTAGAGCCGTTTGACCGCGGGCGCCATCTTGTCCGTCACCGTGCCGGAGACGATCATGAGGTCCGCCTGCCGGGGGCCCGGCGCGAAGGGGATCACGCCCAGCCGGATGAAGTCGTGCCGCGCCATCGACGCGGCGATGAACTCGATCGCGCAGCAGGCGAGCCCGAAGTTGAAGACCCACAGGCTGTAGCGGCGGCCCCAGTTGAGGACCACCTTCATGGGTTCGGGAGCCAGGCGGGCGAGCGGGCCGAGCCGGCGTCGTTCGACGGTGCCGCCGGCGGACACGACAGGCAGTTCGGTGCCCGTCGCGGTGGCCGGCTTCGCGTTCGTCACGTCCATTCCAGGACGCCCTTCTTCCATGCGTAGAGCAGGCCGACGGCGAGGAAGCCGAGGAAGATGAACATCTCCACCAGCGTGGCGCCGCCGAAACCGGGGGCGGCGAAGACCGTCGCCCAGGGGAACAGGAAGATCGAGTCGACGGCGAAGATCACGTACAGGAAGGCGTAGACGTAGTAGCGGACCTGGGTGTGTGCCCAGCCCTCGCCCACGGGGTCCACGCCGCATTCATAGGTGAGCAGTTTCTCCGGGGTGGGCACCACGGGCCGCAGCAGCCGCCCGGCACCGAAGGCCACGGCCACGAAGAGCACACCGATCACGGCGATGAGCCCGACGACCGAGTACCCCTGGAAATAGTCCGCGGCAAGGCTGGTGCGTACGGTCGCGTCCGGCACGTCCGCCCTCGCTCCCTGACTGCTCTTGTTCAACGACTTCGACGATCTGTACGCACGGGAGTCTAGGCCCTGGCCCGCCCCAGGTGAGCAGTCGCGTCACATGGCGGGCAGCTATGGCCCGTCTTCGCCCCACCTGGCCCCTTCTTCGAGGAGCCGCGCCGTCAGCCTTCGCGCTGCCGGCCCGGCCCGCGCGAGACGGCGCGGTCCATCACCTCGGCGGCGAGCCGCGCCGCCGCCTCCCGCGTCCGTTCGCCCAGCAGCTCCGTACGGACGGCACCCCCGCCGGCCAGATGCCGGTCGTACGGCAGCGGAAGCACCGCGGCGCCGCCGGTCCCCAGGTGCTCGACGGCCTTGCGTACGTCGATGCCTCCGTCGGGCGAGGTGTGGTTGAGCACGACGACGGTGGTGGGCAGCAGCCCGCGGTGCACCCCGCCCATCCACTCCAGTACGGACTTGGTCGCCAGGACGCCCTCGACGGTCGCGGGCGTGACCAGCACCCGTGCCTGCGTGGTGACCAGCGCCGTACGCGCCACCTCGGCCGGCAGCGTCTCGCAGTCCACGACCGTGGTCGCGAAGTGGCGGCGCAGGGAGGTCATGACGATGCGGTACGTGTCGATGTCCAGCCGGGTGCCGATCGCGCCCTGGCTGCCGGGCAGCAGCCAGCCGCCGCCCGTGAACGGCAGGAGGTAACCGGTCAGGTCGGTGATCAGCATGGACGGGTCGACGATCTGCGCCAGGTCGGTGCTCGACCAGCGCACCTCGCGCGCGCCCAGCCGGTGCGGCAGCGTGCCCAGCGCCGGGTCGGCCTCCACCGCGAGCACCGGGTCAGAGCGGTAGTGCGCGTACGTGAGGGCCAGCAGGGCGGCGACCGTGGACTTGCCCGCGCCGCCGCGGATGCTGGAGACGGCCAGCTGGCGGCCGGTGGTCACGGGCTGCTGGATGGCGTGCGCGGCACGCGTGACGGCCTCGGTCTCGGCCGCCGCGGACGAGGCGAACACCCGCCGCAGCGCCCGCCCCGCCCGCCGGGCGACGGTCTCACCGTGCCGGGGCTTGGCCTGCACACCGTCCAGCTCGGGCGGCAGGACGGGGACGGAGACGGGGGTGGGAGCGAGGGCGGAGGCCGGGCGGTACGGCTGCTGCGTTTGCGGTTGCGCATTCGCTGTCGGGGCGGCAGCCGGGTCGGTCGGTACAGCTGGGATGACCGGTACGGCCGGGCCGGTCGGTGCAGCCGGGATGACCGGTACGGCCGGGCCGGTCGATACGGCCGGACTCGTCGATACGGCCGGGCCGGTCGATACGGCCGGGATGACCGGAGGCGGGACCGGCGTGGGTACGGGCGGGGCCACCGGCATCGTCCCAGGCGTCATCGGCACCGCACCGCCACCGCCACCGCCCGCCCCCGGCGCGTACCCGGGCATCGGCGGCACCACCGGCCCCACTGACCCCACCGGACCCACCGACCCCACCGAGCCCATACCCGCCTGAGACCCCGGCTCCACCACCCGCCCCGCCTCACCCACCCGCTCGGGTTGCCCCACCCGCTCGGACTGCCCCACCTGCTCTGGCCACCCCGTCTGCCCGGACTGCCCCACCTGCCCGGGCACCCCCACCTGTCCCGACTGCCCTTCCTGTCCGGGCTTTCCCGATCGCCCGGGGTGTCCCGTCCGCCCGGGCTGCCCCGCCTGTCCCGACATCAACCTTCCGCCGCCCCTTCTGGTCGAACTGATCGCTCCGGTCGACCGTCGCGGCCGATCATTTTCGTCGACTGGGCCGGCCCTTTCCGGCCGGCCGACTGGTCAGAACATGTCCAGCAGCCCGCCGTACGCGCCGAACGCCCCGGCGGCGACCGGAATCAGCGCCACCACGCTCACCGACTCGACCAGGTTCATCAGGTGCCGCGCCCGCGTCCGTACGTGCTCAGGCGGCCGTACCGCGAGAGCCGCGAGCGGCAGTACGGCCAGCAGGCCCAGCGCGGCCAGCGCACCCGCCGGATTCGCGCCGTCGGTGGCCCACAGCAGGACGAGCCGTACGCAGACCGCCGTGCCGGCCAGCAGCAGCGCCACGACCTCCAGGACCAGCGGGTAGGCCCGCGCCCGCGAGAACAGCACGACGCACAGCAGCACCGCGGCCGCCACCGACCAGCCGTCCGCCGCGCCGGACGCGTCCCCGGCGCCGCCGGCGGCCAGCACACCGGCCGCTCCGGCCGACACGGCCGTCGTGACGGCGGCCAGGGTGAGCCCGCGGTGCGTGGCGCCCAGCGCCGCCGCGGCACGCTGCGTGCCGACCGGCGCACCACCGGGGTGGCGGTCGTCCAGGCGCGTCAGACCGGCCGACGCCAGGGCGAGCCGTGGCAGGTAGCCCAGGACGAGGACCGAGACGACGCCCACCGCGACACCGGTACGCGCCGGGTCGGCGACCGCGGCCACCGCTTCCCACACGCCGACCGCGGCCGCGACGGCCGCCGCCCCGACGAGCCCGCCGCGCCCCAGGCCCGTACAGAGCCCGAGCAGTGCGAGGACGGCCGCCACCGTCAGCCCGGCAGTGGCCGGACGGGCGGTGCCGTCCGGCACCACGCCCCAGGAGGCGAACACGCCGAGCGTTCCGCCTGCCAGGAGCAGCGCGGTACCCAGCGCCCTCCTGGCGAGCAGCGAAGCAGCTGCCGCACCGGCTCCGGCCGCGACCAGCGCGGCGAGGGCGAGCCACAGTCCGGCCCGGTCGAGGCCGTACCGGTCGCCGGCGAGCACTCCGGTGACGGCGGCGAGCAGCACGGCGGCGACGACCGCCGCCCACGTCCGGCTCCGCTCGTCCCACCGCCAGGGCAGCCCGGTACGCCCGTCCCCCCACCCGGAGTCCGCGCCGTACCCGCTGCGGTCATCGCCGTACCCGCTGCGGTCGTCACCGTTCCCGTAGGCGGTCGGGACCTCCGGCGCACCTCGTTCCCGCACCAGCCGCAGGACGGACCCGTCCATCACATTCGCAGAAGCAAGCGTCTCGCTGAGCGCGAGCCCGGCTCCGCCCGCCGTCACCAGACGGCACGTCAGCGGCGCGTGCTCCGCCCGGTCGCCGATCGCCCGCAGGATCTCGGGCAGCAGCGCGCCGACCGGCTCGTGCGCGGGCAACACCAGGTCGACCCGCCGCCGTTCGCCCGCCAGTACCACCCGCCGCAGCGTCATCCGCTGCCCGGCCTCAGCCTTCACTACGCCGACCACGCCCCCGTACTAGAACCGGAACCCACCCCACCGCACCGCACCGCGACACGATACGACCCGCCCCTCCCGCCCCGGAACCTGGCGCCTACACGCGCTTGACCACCACGGTGCCGGCCACCTTGTCGTGCAAGCACTGGCGGAACGGTTCGTCCCAGCAGCACCACAGCACGTTGAGCAGCCCCAGGAACGGCACGAAGCCCATCGGGAACACCACGGCCCAACGGCCGAGCGCCTGCCCGAAGGAGAGCCCCGTCCCGTCGTTCAGCCGGGCGATCCGCATTCCGCAGATCCGCTTGCCGAACGTGCCGCCGTACTTCCAGTTCATGAACGGCTCGTAGAGCAGCACCCCGATGACCAGGGCGATCCCGAGGAGGGCCGTCGGGATGCCCACCCCGGGACCGCGCGGCAGCACGGCCTGGACGAGGCCGACCACCGCGATGACGATGAAGACGGCGACGAACTGGAAGAGCACGTCCAGCGCCCGCGCCCCGAGCCGCGCGCCCTGACTGGCCAGCATGGCTATGGGCGGGCCGCCCGCCTGCGGCGCCCCGTACGGGGAGTACCCCTGCTGTCCCGGCATTCCGTATCCGGGCGCCTGTCCGGTCCCGTACGCCCCGTAGGGCGGCTGCTGCCCGTACGGTGCCTGCTGTCCGTGCGGAGGCTGCTGCTGGCCGTACGCCCCTTGTTGTCCTTGTTGTCCGTACGGATTCTGTTCTCCGTACGGATTCTGCTGTCCGTACGGCCCCTGCTGGTACTCACTCATGTCGCAGATCCAAGCTGCCGTGTCCGCCTTCGCACAAGCCGCGCCCGCCACGGCCCGCGCGAGCGAGCCGGCGGGGTGAGGAAAACCCCACCCCCGGTCACCGACGTCCCCCATGGTCACTACCAGCGGTGACGGGCAAGCTAGGGCCTATGACCGCACGTTCCGCTCACGACGGACGCCACGAGCACCGCTCCGGAGGAGCCGTACCGGCGCCGGGCGCCGGCTCCGGCCACGGCGACGGTGCGCCCCTGCCGCCGCCGCGGGCCGCGCTCGCCCCCGCGACCTGGCGGGAGACCGTCCATCTGCTGACCAACCTGCCGCTGGGCGTCCTGGCCTTCACCGTGGTGACCGTCTGGCTGCTGACGGGGATCGGGCTGTCCGTCACCGTCGTCGGGCTGCCGCTGCTCGCGGTGGGGCTCCTGGTGTGCCGTCAGTACGGCAAGCTGGAACGCGCCCGCGCGCGGCGCCTGCTGGGCGTACGGGTGGACGAACCCACCCCGCTGCACACGGCGGGGAGCGGCTTCTTCCCCTGGCTGTGGCTGCGCCTGAAGGACCCGGTCGGGTGGCGGCACGCGCTGTACGCGTTCATCCGGCTGCCGTGGTCGATCCTGACCTTCCCGCTGACGATCGCCTCGTTCTTCCTCCTCTGGCCGGCCCTGCCCTGGATCACGCGCGTACTGACCAACGCCGACCGGATGATGGTGCGCAGCCTGCTGTCGCCCTCGGACGAGCTCGAACGGCGGATCGCCGAGCTGAAGACGGACCGCGCGACGGTCTCCGACACCGCCGCCGCCGACCTGCGCCGCATCGAACGCGATCTGCACGACGGGGCGCAGGCCCGCCTCGTCGCGCTGGCGATGGGGCTCGGCCTGGCCAAGGAGAAGCTGCTGGAGGACCCGGACGCGGCGGCGCGGATGGTCGACGAGGCGCACGGCGAGGTGAAACTCGCCCTCCAGGAGCTGCGCGACCTCGCACGCGGCATCCACCCGGCGATCCTCACCGACCGCGGGCTGGGCCCGGCCCTCACCTCCCTGGCGGGGCGGTGCACGGTCCCGGTCACGGTGCAGGTGGACGTGGCGGAGCGGCCCGCGCCGGCGATCGAGAGCATCGTGTACTTCACCGTCTCGGAGCTGCTGCAGAACATCTCCAAGCACAGTGGCGCGCGGGCGGCACGGGTCGAACTGTGGCGCGCCCAGGACCGGCTGCTGATCCAGGTGCAGGACGACGGGCGCGGCGGCGCGCGGCTGGAGGGCGGCAGCGGGATGGCCGGGCTCGCGGAGCGGCTGGAATCGGTGGACGGGATGTTCGTCCTCGACTCACCGCCCGGCGGGCCGACGCGGGTCACGGCCGAGCTGCCGTGGCGGGACCGGTCGGGGGAAGCGGGCGGCCGCCAGACAGCCGCGAAGGGCGCGGGGCCGGATGCGGGTGCGGGGACCGGTACGGCGACCAGGCCGGGGCTGGGTACGTCAGCGCCCGGCGGGAAGGCGCGCAGGCGGGACAAGGGGGAACGGGCGTCTCGGCGGTAAGGGACACGAGCACCGGCGGCTGACCGGCAGGCGTCAGGCGTCTCAGGACGCGAAGGCGGGGTGGCGACTGCCGCCGTACGCGGAGGGCAGCGAGCGGCCGTCGCGGACGCGTGCCGGGGGGTGGGGAAAACCCCAGGGTGAAGACTGCGCTTTCCCTCATGGTGCGGGCGGCGCCGAGCGCGGATTCTGGATGCAGTCGGCAGAGCCGGACGCAGCGGGTCTGACGGCGGCAGCAGCTGGACATCGCCGAAGGTGTGCGACGCACTTCCGGCCGGCCGACCCGGACCTGACAGAACGGACGACGAGACCATGGACACCGCCTACGGACGCCCCCACCCGCCGGCCTCTCGCGTACCGACAGCGCTGCGCGCCCCGCTCTCGGGCCGTACGTGGCGGGAGTTCCTCTACCTCATCGTGAGCTTCCCGGTGTCCTGCGCGATGTTCTGCTACGCCGTCACCATGCTCTCCCTCGGTGCCGGCCTGCTGATCACGTTCCTGGGCATACCGGTGCTCGCGGGCGGGCTCATCGGCTGCCGGGGGCTCGGGGCGCTGGAGCGTCTGCGGGCGCGCGCTCTGCTGGACCTGGACGTAGGCCGCCCCGAGCCGGTGCGTGCCGCCAAGCCGGGCATGATGAGCTGGGTCGGCGCGGTCCTCAAGAGCGGCGCCTCCTGGCGCCACCTCCTGTACTCGATACTCCACTTCCCCTGGGCGCTCTTCGCCTTCGTCTTCTCGGTGACGTTCTGGACGGTGGGCTGGTCCCTGCTGTTCTACCCGCTGTGGCAGTGGGTGTTCCCCGCCTACCTCGACCAGCCGGGCATCCAGCTGTGGGGCAACGGCCGGGGGGACGGCCTCTACCTGGACTCCCCTCCCGGCATGGCGATAGCCAGCCTGATCGGCCTGCTGACGGTCCTGGCCGGGCCGTGGGTGATACGCGGGCTGACACACGTGGACCGGCTCCTGGTGCACGGGCTGCTGGGCCCCTCCCCGCTCGCCACGCGCGTCTCGGAGCTGGAGACGGACCGCGGGGTGGTCGTGGACACCGCCGCCGCCGACCTGCGGCGCATCGAGCGCGATCTGCACGACGGCGCGCAGGCCCGGCTGGTGTCGCTGGCCATGGATCTGGGCCTGGCGAAGGAGAAGCTGGCCGAGGACCCGGCGGCCGCCGCGAAGATGGTGGACGAGGCGCACGGCGAGGTGAAGGTGGCCTTGCAGGAGCTGCGGGACCTGGCGCGCGGCATCCATCCGGCGATCCTCACCGACCGCGGGCTGGGCGCGGCCCTGTCGGCGCTCGCCGCCCGCTGCACGGTGCCGGTCAAGGTCTCCGTGGACCTGGGCCAGCGTCCGGCCGCGGCCATCGAGGGCATCGCCTACTTCACCGTCTCGGAGCTGCTCCAGAACGTCTCCAAGCACGCCCGGGCGAGCAGCGCCCGCGTCGACGTGTGGCGGGTGGCGGACCGGATCATGGTGCTGGTCGAGGACGACGGGCAGGGAGGCGCGCGTACGGAAACGGGCAGCGGCCTCGCGGGCCTGGCCGAACGGCTCAGCGCGGTCGACGGCCTCCTCGTCATCGACTCCCCGGCCGGCGGCCCGACCGTCATCACGGCAGACCTCCCCTGGCGCGGCTGACACACCCGTCCGGCAACGCCCCGCCCCACGCCCCACGCCCACCCACCCCCACCGAACCGAACGCCACCCCACCCCCACCCTGTCCGGAGTGTCCCCCGTCGTTTGGCGGCAGGTGGGGGCGGGCGGGATCGGATGCTGGGATGCTGGGGGCGCAGGGGTGGGAAATTACGGAACGTGGGGGCTGGAAGAGCCGTGGAGGACAGGGTGCGGGTGGTCATCGCCGAGGATTCGGTGCTGCTTCGGGAGGGCCTGACCCGGTTGCTGACCGACCGTGGGCACGACGTCGTGGCGGGGGTGGGCGACGCCGCGGCGTTGATCAAGGTCGTCGGGGAGCTGGCCGCCGACGGCGAGCTGCCGGACGTGGTGGTGGCGGACGTACGGATGCCGCCGACGCACACGGACGAAGGGGTGCGGGCCGCGGTGCGGCTGCGGCGTGAGCATCCGGGGCTGGGGGTGCTGGTGCTGTCGCAGTACGTGGAGGAGCAGTACGCGACGGAATTGCTCGCGGGATCCAGTCACGGCGTCGGCTATCTCCTCAAGGACCGGGTAGCCGAAGTGCGGGAGTTCGTCGACGCGGTGGTGCGGGTCGCCGGGGGAGGCACCGCGCTGGACCCCGAAGTGGTCGCGCAGCTCCTGGGCCGCAGCCGTAAGCAGGACGTGCTGGAGAACCTCACGCCACGGGAGCGGGAGGTCCTGGGGCTGATGGCCGAGGGGCGGACGAACTCCGCGATCGCGCGGCAGCTGGTGGTGAGCGACGGTGCGGTGGAGAAGCACGTCAGCAACATCTTCCTCAAGCTGGGCCTGTCCCCGAGTGACGGGGATCACCGCCGGGTGCTTGCCGTCCTCACGTATCTCAATTCCTGAGCAACCGACACGCTGTCAGTCGCGCAGGTTGCGGGCGGCCCCGGGGGCCGTCCGGGACCTGAGACGTAGAACCAATGGCCGAGGCGCGCGCGTCTTGGAGAAGGGGGCCGGGGGGCGGTTGTTCCATGACAATTCCTGACAGAACGCTGTCTCACGTCCACGTCCATCATGTGATCGGCCCAGGGAAGGCGACCCTTACCCACGTACGATGTTCGTGGGACGACCGGTCGGCACGACGAGTCCCGAGCCACCGCCCCGAGGGAGGTCCGAAGCAGTGACCAGCCAGGTCAGCAGCCAAGCCGAGCAGGCCGACGGAGCGCTCACCGGGGAGCCGCAGGCTCCCGGGACCGGCGCCGGAGTCGACGGCGGGAAGAACGGCGGTAAAGAGGTACGTCGCCTGGACCGGGTGATCATCCGGTTCGCGGGCGACTCCGGTGACGGCATGCAGCTCACGGGTGACCGGTTCACCTCCGAGACGGCGACGTTCGGCAACGACCTCTCGACGCTGCCGAACTTCCCCGCCGAGATCCGGGCCCCCGCCGGCACTCTGCCGGGTGTCTCCAGTTTCCAGCTGCACTTCGCGGACCACGACATCCTCACGCCCGGCGACGCGCCGAACGTGCTGGTGGCGATGAATCCGGCGGCGCTGAAGGCGAACCTGGCGGATGTGCCGCGCGGCGCGGAGATCATCGTCAACACGGACGAGTTCACCAAGCGCCCGATGGCCAAGGTGGGCTATGAGGTCAGTCCGCTGGAGGACGGGTCGCTGCAGGCGTACAACGTGCATCCGGTGCCGCTGACGACGCTGACGATCGAGGCGCTCAAGGACTTCGGGCTCTCCCGCAAGGAGGCCGAGCGCTCGAAGAACATGTTCGCGCTGGGGCTGCTGTCGTGGATGTACCACCGGCCGACCGACGGCACCGAAGCGTTTCTGCGGCAGAAGTTCGCCAAGAAGCCGGACATCGCCGAGGCCAACGTCGCCGCCTTCCGCGCGGGCTGGAACTTCGGTGAGACCACCGAGGACTTCGCGGTCTCCTACGAGGTCGCGCCGGCCACCCAGGCGTTCCCGACGGGGACGTACCGCAACATCTCCGGCAACCTGGCGCTGTCGTACGGCCTGATCGCCGCCGGGCAGCAGGCGGACCTGCCGCTGTACCTGGGCTCGTACCCGATCACGCCGGCCTCGGACATCCTGCACGAGCTGAGCAAGCACAAGAACTTCGGCGTGCGCACCTTCCAGGCCGAGGACGAGATCGCCGGTATCGGCGCGGCACTGGGCGCCGCCTTCGGCGGTGCGCTGGCGGTGACCACCACCTCGGGCCCCGGTGTGGCGCTGAAGTCGGAGACCATCGGCCTCGCGGTCTCCCTGGAGCTGCCGCTGGTGATCGTGGACATCCAGCGCGGCGGCCCGTCGACGGGGCTGCCCACCAAGACCGAGCAGGCCGACCTGCTGCAGGCGATGTACGGGCGCAACGGCGAGGCGCCGGTGCCGATCGTGGCGCCGAAGACGCCGGCCGACTGCTTCGACGCGGCGCTGGACGCGGCCCGTATCGCGCTGACCTACCGGACGCCGGTCTTCCTGCTGTCCGACGGTTACCTGGCCAACGGCTCCGAGCCGTGGCGCATCCCGGAGGTCGACGAACTGCCCGATCTGCGGGTGCAGTTCGCCTCCGGCCCCAACCACACGCTGGCCGACGGCACCGAGGTGTTCTGGCCCTACAAGCGCGACGAGCAGACCCTGGCCCGCCCGTGGGCGGTGCCCGGCACGCCGGGCCTGGAGCACCGCATCGGCGGTATCGAGAAGCAGGACGGCACGGGCAACATCTCCTACGACCCGGCCAACCACGACTTCATGGTCCGCACCCGCCAGGCGAAGGTCGACGGCATCGAGGTGCCGGACCTGGAGGTCGACGACCCGACGGTGGACGCCGCCGTCCGCGACGGCCAGGGCGCGGCCGCCGCGCAGGGCGCCGACACCCTGGTGCTGGGCTGGGGCTCGACGTACGGGCCGATCACCGCCGCCGTCCGCCGGGTCCGGCGTGAGGGCGGGCGTGTCGCGCAGGCCCATCTGCGCCATCTCAACCCCTTCCCGCGGAATCTCGGCGCGGTGCTGGCGCGTTACGACAAGGTGGTCGTACCGGAGATGAACCTCGGCCAGCTCGCCACCCTGCTGCGGGCGAAGTACCTCGTCGACGCCCGCTCCTACACCCAGGTCAGCGGGATGCCGTTCAAGGCCGAGCAGCTTGCGGAGGTCTTTAAGGAGGCCATCAATGACTGAGACGATCGCGGAGGGGACCTCGACGATCGAGGCGCTTTCCCTGGTGCCCAAGGCCGAGGCCAAGCAGTCCATGAAGGACTTCAAGTCCGATCAGGAAGTGCGCTGGTGCCCCGGCTGCGGGGATTACGCGGTTCTCGCCGCCGTGCAGGGCTTCATGCCCGAGCTCGGCCTGGCCAAGGAGAACATCGTCTTCGTCTCGGGCATCGGCTGCTCGTCCCGCTTCCCGTACTACATGAACACCTACGGGATGCACTCCATCCACGGCCGCGCCCCGGCCATCGCCTCCGGCCTGGCCTCCTCGCGCCGTGACCTGTCGGTATGGGTGGTCACCGGTGACGGCGACGCGCTGTCCATCGGCGGCAATCACCTCATCCACGCGCTGCGCCGCAACGTCAACCTCAAGATCCTGCTGTTCAACAACCGGATCTACGGCCTGACCAAGGGCCAGTACAGCCCCACCTCCGAGGTCGGCAAGATCACGAAGTCGACGCCGATGGGCTCCCTGGACGCGCCCTTCAACCCGGTCTCGCTGGCCATCGGCGCCGAGGCGTCCTTCGTCGCCCGCACCGTCGACTCCGACCGCAAGCACCTGACCAGCGTGCTGCGCGCGGCCGCCGCCCACCCGGGCACCGCGCTGGTGGAGATCTACCAGAACTGCAACATCTTCAACGACGGCGCCTTCGAGGTCCTCAAGGACAAGCAGCAGGCCGAGGAAGCCGTCATCCGCCTGGAGCACGGCCAGCCGATCCGCTTCGGCGCACCCGCCGAGGACGGCCTCGGCTCCAAGGGCGTGGTACGGGATCCGGCCACCGGCGACCTCAAGGTCATCGACGTGACGGCCGAGGGCGCGGACGCGGTGCTCGTCCACGACGCGCACGCCTCCTCGCCCACCACCGCCTTCGCCCTGTCCCGCCTGGCCGACCCGGACACGCTGCACCACACCCCCATCGGTGTGCTGCGCAACGTGGACCGCCCGGTCTACGACACGCTCATGGGCGACCAGCTGGACACCGCCATCGAGCAGAAGGGCAAGGGCGACCTGGCCTCCCTGCTCGCCGGCAACGACACCTGGACGGTGGTCGGCTAGCAGCCGGCCGCGGGCCTTCCGGTGCCCGTACGGAGCGTCTTCGGACGCGCCGTACGGGCACCGTTCATTTACGGACGCGCCTGTCATGACCGTATCCCGGTACGGGCATGACAGCTGGGCCGTCCGGCGTTACCTTCGGAGCGCGACCCGCACCACCGCCGGCGCAGATGGAGCAGCGTTTTTCCGGAGGTCCCCTTGCCACCCCAGTCCGACCAGCGCACTGGACTCGTCTACGGCACGGCCGCATACGTGGTGTGGGGCCTGCTCCCGCTGTACTGGCATCTGCTGGGCGACCTGGCCCCCGCCGAGATCCTGGCCCACCGGATGGCGTGGTCGCTGCCGGTCGCCCTCGTCATCCTGGTGGCGATGCGCCGCTGGTCCTGGGTGGGGCAGCTACTGCGGCAGCCCGGGCGGCTCGGCCTGATCCTGGTCTGCGCCGCGGTCATCTCCGTCAACTGGTTCCTGTACATCTGGGCCGTCAACGCCGGGCACGTGCTCGAAGCGAGCCTGGGCTACTTCATCAACCCGCTGGTCAGCATCGCCTTCGGCGTCCTGGTGCTGCGCGAGCGGCTGCGGCCGTTGCAGTGGACGGCCGTGGGTGTCGGTACGGCGGCCGTGGCCGTGATGGCCGTGGCGTACGGCAAGGTGCCCTGGATCTCCCTCACGCTGGCGTTCACGTTCGCCACGTACGGACTGGTCAAGAAGGGCGTGAAGCTGGACGGCATCGAGGGCTTCAGCGCCGAGACGGCGATGCAGTTCCTGCCCGCGCTGGGCATCCTGGTCCTCCTCGGCGCGCGCGGCGAGGTGGGCTTCGTGTCCGGCGGGGTGGGACAGATGCTGCTGCTCATGGGCTGCGGCGTGGCCACCGCGCTGCCGCTGATCGCCTTCGGGGCGTCGGCGGTACGGCTGCCGCTGACCGTGCTCGGCATGCTCCAGTACCTGGCGCCCACCTTCCAGTTCGCGCTGGGCCTGCTGGTCTTCCACGAGGAGATGCCGGTGGAGCGCTGGGCGGGCTTCGGCCTCGTCTGGCTGGCGCTGGCGGTGCTGACGTACGACGCGATCCGCACCGCCCGGAACGGGCGCGCGGCGCTGGCCACGGCCCGCAGGGCGGCCCGCAAGGCGGTCGGGGAGACGGCCGCGGCCGTGCCCCAGGCCGCCCCGGAAGCCGCCCCCGCCACGCGGCCCGCCTCAGCCACGCCACGACCCGCCACCGCTACCGCCTCCGCCTCGGCACGCCAGGAGCCCCAGGCGCCCCAGAAGTCCGCCCCCTGACGAGCACCGCCAGGCTCCGGCCCGCCGCGCGAGCGATATGCGGGTCGGGGTGTCCGGATTCCGCCTTGTCAGCGGGCCATGACGCGCCCACCATCAGCTTCGCGCCATGCACGGTCCGTTCACTCATCGTTCGGAATCCGGAGACCCCTCATGTCATGGAATGCCCCAAGACCCGGCACGACCAGGCGTTTTCGAAGATCTGACCGGAGCGGCGGCAGCGGTCCCGGCCGCCTCGGGCTCACCGCCGCCGGTGCCGTACTCGGCCTGATCGTTGCGATACCCGGGGCGGCCGGTGCGGCCACCGCCGCGCCCGCCGCCGCCCGCTCCACCGCCCCCGTCGCCGCCCCCACCGGCACCGTCGCCGCCCCCGACATACCGGTGGCCGACGTCAAAGCGCACCTGAGCCAGCTCCAGTCGATCGCCACCGCCAACGGCGGCAACCGGGCCCACGGCCGGCCCGGCTACCGGGCCTCGCTGGACTACATCAAAAGCAAGCTGGACGCCGCGGGCTTCACGACCACCGTGCAGCAGTTCAGCGCGAGCGGCGCCACCGGCTACAACCTGATCGCCGACTGGCCCGGCGGCGACCCGAACCAGATCCTGATGGCCGGCGCGCACCTGGACTCCGTCGGCGCGGGCCCCGGCATCAACGACAACGGCTCCGGCTCGGCCGCCGTCCTGGAGACCGCGCTGGCCGTCGCCCGTTCGGGCGCCAAGCCCGCCAAGCACCTGCGGTTCGGCTGGTGGGGCGCCGAGGAGCTGGGGATGCGCGGCTCGCAGTATTACGTGAGCCGGCTGGCCGCGACGGAACGGTCGAAGTTCAGCGGGTACCTGAACTTCGACATGGTCGGCTCGCCCAACCCCGGCTACTTCGTCTACGACGACGACCGTGCCATCGAGAGCGTCTTCAAGGACTACTTCGCCTCGCTGAACGTCCCCACGGAGATCGAGACCGAGGGCGACGGCCGCAGCGACCACGCGCCGTTCAAGAACGTCGGCATCCGCGTGGGCGGCCTGTTCTCGGGCGCCGATTACACCAAGACGGCCGCCCAGGCGCAGAAGTGGGGCGGTACGGCCGGCCAGCCCTTCGACCGCTGCTACCACCGCTCCTGCGACACGTCGGCGAACATCGACGACACCGCCCTGGACCGCAACAGCGACGCCGTCGCGCACGCGGTGTGGACCCTGGGGGTCGGCACGACCACCCCGCCGGGCGGCACCGTCTTCGAGAACACCGACGACGTCCGGATCCCGGACGCGGGGGCCGCGGTCACCTCGTCGGTGACGGTCTCCGGCCGTACGGGCAACGCGCCGGCCGCCCTGGCGGTCGGGGTGGACATCAAGCACAGTTACCGCGGTGACCTGGTCATCGACCTGGTGGGGCCGAGCGGCCGGACGTACCGGCTGAAGAACTCCAGCGGCTCGGACTCGGCGCCGAACGTGATCACCACGTACACGGTCGACGCGTCCGCCGAGACGGCCGACGGCACCTGGCAGCTGCGGGTGCAGGACCTCGGTCCGCAGGACACCGGCTACATCGACAGCTGGAAGCTCACCTTCTGATCCACTGGCGATCACCCAGCTGATCAACCGGCTGATCCATCGGTTGATCCATCAGCTGATGGATCAGCCGCGCGGCCTCCGGGCGGCCGGCGCGGGGCGTCGCGGCATCACGCCGTGACGTCCCGCGCCGTGAAGCGCGCCCAGGCGGCCGAGCCGAAGACCGCCGCGTACAGCGCCTGGAGACCGAAGTTCTTCTGGAGCTGGTCCCAGTAGACCGGGTCGCGCAGCACGTCGGCGAAGGACAGCCAGTGGTGCGAGAAGAGGTACGGCTGGATCGCGTGCAGCTGCGGGATGGTGTCCAGGATCTGCACCACGATCAGCAGGCCGACGGTGGTGGCCATCGCCGCGATGCCGCTGTTGGTGAGCGTCGAGACGAACAGGCCGATGGCCGCGACCCCGACCAGGGACAGGGCCACGACGCACGCGACGGCCAGCGCCCGCAGCAGCCCCTCGCCGAACGGCACGGTCGTCCCGGACAGCAGCGTCACCTCGCCGACCGGGAACAGCAGCGCGCCGGTCACCAGCGCCGACACCGCCACGACCAGCGTGGCCACCAGGCAGAACGTCAGCGTCGTCGCGTACTTGACCAGCAGCAGCCGGGTCCGCCCGGCGGGCGCGACGAGCAGATAGCGCAGCGTCCCGGCGTGCGCCTCCCCGGCGATCGCGTCCCCCGCGACCACGCCGACCGCCAGCGGCAGGAAGACCGGCAGGGTGACGGCCAGCGCGGTGAAGACCAGGAAGAGGCCGTTGTTGGTGATCTGGGAGACGAACGCCGCGCCACCGGAGGCCTCCCGTCCGCCGCCGTCACCACCGGTCTCGATCTTGATGGCGACACCGATCAGGACGGGTACGGCGGCGAGCACGGCGAGCAGCGCGAGGGTGCGCCAGCGCCGGAAGGTGGTACCGATCTCGTTCCGCAGCAGGCCGAGCGACCACAGCGGCCGCGGCGCACGGCGTACGGCCGCACCCCCGTCCCCCGCGAGATCCACGCCCGTGCCCCCGGCCATCTCACCCCGCGACATCGAAGCCCTCCCCGGTCAGCTGCACGAAGACGTCCTCCAGGGAAGCCCGTTCCGCGCCGAAGGCCCGTACGCGTACCCCGGCCCCTACGAGCGCGGCGTTCAGCTCCGCCAGGTCGGGCGGCCCGCCGGCCGGCGCCGGTACGTCCCCGCTCACCCGCTCCTCCGTCACCACCAGGTCGGTCACCCCGTGCTCCTTGAGCACCCGTACGGCGTCCGCGGTGTCGGGCGTGCCGACCACCAGCCGCCCACGGGTGCCCGCGGCCAGCGCGGCGACGGTGCCCTGGGTGACGAGCCGGCCGCGGGTCATCACGGCGGCGTGCGTGCAGACCTGCTCGATCTCGTCGAGGAGGTGCGAGGAGAGGAAGACGGTGGTGCCGTCGCCCGCCAGCTCCCGGACGAGCGTACGGATCTCCCGCATCCCCTGCGGGTCCAGGCCGTTGGTCGGCTCGTCCAGTACCAGCAGCTCACGGGGGTGGAGCAGGGCCGCGGCCAGCCCCAGCCGCTGCTTCATGCCCAGCGAGTAGGCGCGGGCCTTCTTGCGGGCGGCGGCGGCCAGACCGACCCGGTCCAGCGCCCCGTCCACCCGTCGCGCCCGCGTACGCGGATCGGTGCCCGGGTCGGCCGCGTCGTACCGGACGAGGTTGTCGCGCCCGCTGAGGAAGCCGTACAGGGCCGGTCCCTCGATGAGGGCACCGACCCTGGGCAGCACCCTGCGGGCCGCCCGCGGCATCGGCTCGCCGAGCAGCCGGGCCCCGCCGGCGGACGGCTCGATCAGGCCGAGCAGCATCCGGATGGTGGTGGTCTTGCCCGAACCGTTGGGTCCGAGGAAGCCGAAGACGCTGCCGCGCGGTACGGCGAGGTCGAGACGGTCGACGGCGAGTTGTCCGCCGCGGTAGGTCTTGGTCAGGCCCCGGGTCTCGATCACCAGGTCCCCGGCGGGCGGCTGCGTCATCGGCTCCCCCATGTGGTCGCGCCTGTGACCGCGGCCGCACGCGCCGGCGGTCAGGAGGCGCGGGGCGGCCGGTGGGCCCGCCCCGCGCCGTTCGGCGTCACTGCGCGGACTCGGCCGCCTTGATCAGGGACTCCTTGTCCACGGCCCCGGCGAAGACCGAGCCGTCGTCCGTCACCAGGGCGTTGACCAGGCGGGTGCTGAACAGGCGGCCGGAGCCGAACTTCCCGTTCACCCGCTCGCCCAGGCTGTCCAGCAGCTTGGCCGCCTCTCCGGTCGCGCCCTTGCCGGTGGCCGCGGAGATGCCGGAACCGGCGCCCTTGAGGTGGGCGATCGAGGTCCAGCCGGAGCCGATGACGTCGACGCCCTTGCCCTTGCCGGCGTTCTTGCCGTCCAGGCCGTACTGCCCCAGGATGCCCTTCAGGTCCTCGGCCGTCCGCCGTCCCTCGGCACGCTGCTGCGCGCGGGCCTTGTCGCCGTCCACGACCTTGGCGCCCTTCGGCGGCTTGAAGTCGAAGGTGCCGGCTGCGGGCTTGGCGAAGTCGACGGAGGTGAAGCCCACGTCGACCGCGGCGGCGCCGCCGCCCTTGGGCGTGAGCGTGAACTTCAGCGGCACGCCGGTCTCGGCGTCCACCGAGATGCGGATCGAGTCGACCGTGGAGCCGGCCTGCTTGGGCTTGACCGAGAGCTGGTACGCGTCCCGGCCGGCCACCTTGGCGGTGCCGTCGACGGTCACCGAGGTGCTGTCGCCGACCGCGTCGAGCGCCTTCTTGGCCAGCTCCTGCGGGGTGGCGTTCTTCAGGTCACCGGAGGTGCCGGAGCCGTCCGTACCGTGTTTCCGGTCCTTGCCCGCCTCGGCCGGGACCGTGCTGTGGTACGCGGTGTTGCTCTTGCTGTCGTAGCCCCAGATGTCCCGGCCGTTGTGCACCAGGTTGTACTCGGCGGCCTTGCCGACGACCGAGACCCGCTGCTTGTCCGGCCCGTCGGCGGCGACGCGCAGCGTGTGCGACCCGGACGCCAGGTCCTTCAGCTGGTTCTGCGGGCTCGCGGAGGAGCTCGCGCCGCCGTCCTTGTCCCCCGTGCCCTTGCCGCTCTGGCCCGAGGAGCCACCGCCGAAGGTACCGGCGGAGGCGCCCGACAGGGCCGGCAGCCCCAGGTCGGTGCTCGTGCGGACGGTGCCGGACAGCTGCTGCACGTCCGAGGCGGCGACCTTGGCTATCAGGTCCTGGGCGGAGATCTTCGGCAGGTCGGGGGAGCCGGAGCCGGCGAACGCCGGGACCAGCCCGATCGAGGCCGCCGTGACGCCCACGACGGCGGCCGGGATCGCGTACCGCATCGTCCTGCGGCGCTTCGCGGAGCGCCCCCCGTCCCCGTCCCATTCGTCGGTGACCTGTGTCGGTCGGTTCCGTGGCATGTGCCTTACCTCCGTCGTAAGCGGCGGCCTGCTACGCGACGCACTCGTCCCACTCCCGGGCTCATTGTGACCCGTTCCGCCGTGGCGTGGTGCTCCCCATCCCACCAAACCGGCCAGCCCTGCGCGTCAGCCCCGGGGGTCAACTCCTCGTACTCCGGTGGGATGACCTCGCACGGCCGCGGGGTGGAACCAGTATGACCAAAGGCAGACGGGGCCCTGAGGGTTACCGGAGGTCACCCTGTCCGGGGTGCCCCGCGGCGTGCGGCCCGTCACCCTGCCCGGTGCACCACCGAGTCGCACAGCCCCTCCAGGGCGGCCTTCGCCATGCACTGCGGCAGCGGCGCCAGCGTGGCCCGTGCCTCCTCCGCGTAGCGCACCGTGTCGCGGCGGGCCTGCTCCAGTGCCGGGTGGGCGCGCAGGCCGGCCAGCGCCTCGGCGTGCCGGGCGTCGTCGGTCAGGTCACCGGCCAGCAGGTCGCGCAGCTCACGGTCCTTGTCGGTGCCGTGCTCGCCGTCGGCCAGGGCGCGCAGGTGCAGGACCGGCAGGGTCGGGATGCCCTCGCGCAGGTCGGTGCCGGGCGTCTTGCCGGACTCGTGGGAGTCGCTGGCGATGTCCAGGACGTCGTCGGCGAGCTGGAAGGCGGTGCCGAGGCGTTCGCCGTACTGGGTCAGGATGTTGACGGTGGTCTCGTCGGCGCCGGACATCATCGCGCCGAAGCGGCCCGCGACCGCGATCAGCGAGCCGGTCTTGCCCGCGATGACGTCCAGGTAGTGCTCGATCGGGTCGCGGCCGTCCCGCGGTCCCGCGGTCTCCAGGATCTGGCCGGTCACCAGGCGCTCGAACGCCTCGGCCTGGATGCGGACGGCCTCCGGGCCGAGGTCGGCCAGTATGTGCGAGGCACGCGCGAAGAGGAAGTCGCCGGTCAGTACGGCCACGGAGTTGCCCCAGCGGGCGTTGGCGCTGGCCACGCCGCGGCGTACGTCCGCCTCGTCCATGACGTCGTCGTGGTACAGCGTCGCCAGGTGCGTCAGCTCCACGACGACGGCCGAGGGGACGACGCCCGGCGTGTGCGGGTCGCCGAACTGCGCGGCGAGCATCACCAGCAGCGGCCGGAACCGCTTGCCACCTGCGCGGACGAGGTGCTGCGCGGCCTCGGTGATGAACGGCACGTCGCTTTTGGTGGCCTCCAGCAGGCCTTCCTCGACAGCCGCCAACCCGGCCTGGACATCGGCCTCAAGAGCCTGGTCCCGCACGCTCAGCCCGAAGGGCCCGACGACGGTCACGAGGGGTACTCCTGTCTGCTGACGATCAAACGGATTGTCGATCTGTCGCTGTCTCCACCATTGGCCAGCGTATCCGGTCGCTGTTGGATCACCGTGAGCGCCCGCCCCCTCCGGGGCACTCAACGGTGTGCGGGCCGTCCGTGTCCCGCGCGAGCGCGGCAGCCGGCCGCCCGGTATGCCCGTGATCCACCAATAATGCGGTTTTGTCGCAGCAGAATGAGAGCGGAAAGAGCGCGCGAGCACCCCGCCGTTGACGGCAGGGTGCTCCTCCCGGCCGTCCCGGCCAGGGCATCCGATGTCAGTGCGTTCCGGCCACCGGCCAGGGCACGCGGATCAGCGAGATCCGGCCACCGCCCCCGCCACCCGCCGGGACGCGAACTCCGTACCGCAGACGAAGCGCATGACGGGCCCGAAGGACGCCGCCGCCGGCAGGCCCGTGAAGTGCAGTCCGGGGACCGAGGAGCCGAAGCCCGCGTCCAGCCGGGGGCCGCCCCCGCTCACCGTGATGCCGGTGCGCAGGCCCTGGCCGAGGAAGTCCATCGCGGCCAGGTCGACCCGGTACCCGGTGGCGGCCAGGACGTGGTCGGCGGCGAGTTCGCCGGTCCGGCCGTCGGGTCCGCGCAGCGTCAGGACCGGGCGGCCGTCCTCGACCCGCGCCCGTACGATCCGCTGCCCGGCCGTGACCTGGACGCGCCCCACGAAGCGGTCCCGCAGCCACCAGGCGCCCAGCGGCCCCAGCACCCGGCGCACCAGGTAGCGCCGGGCCGGTGCGGGCAGGTGGCGGAAACCGCCCGCGTAGTACGTGAACGCGTACAGCGACCACGCGTTGCCGAACGGTGACTCCGGGCGCAGCCGGGGCTGCTGGTCCGGTGGCGCGCCGAAGCCCACCGCCGTACGACCGCGGGCCACGACCCGCACGGACCGGGCGCCGGACTCGGCGAGCAGTACCGCGCTCTCCAGCGCCGACTGGCCGGCGCCGACCACCACCACGTCGCGGCCCGCGAAGCCCGACAGGTCGCGGTGCTGGCAGCTGTGCGAGACGGGCCCGGTGGGGGACGGCCCGTCCGGCACGGCAGCGGCCAGTTCACGCGGCAGCCGGGCGAAGCCGGTCAGCCCGGTGGCCACGACGACGGCCCGCGCCCGGAACTGTTCGCCGCTGTCCAGTTTCAGCTCGAAGTGGCCGGAACTCCGCCCGGTTCCGCCCGACCGCCGGTCGACCGAGACGACCCGTACCTGCTCCAGGTCGGGAACCAGCCGTTCCTGGAACCACTCGCCGTACCGCACGAAGGTCTCGACGGGGATGATGTCCCAGTCGGACTCGTAGCGCCGCCCGCCGGTCACGCCGCAGAAGTCCTGAAGTGTGTGCCCGGGCTGCGGGGCGTCGATGCTGGACGCCGCCGGTGTCGACTTGAGCAGCATTCCGGCGGGCATGTGCTCGCGCCAGCTCACCATCGGCCGGCCGAAGACGCGTACGGGCACGCCCCGCGCCCGCAGGTGTGCCGCCGTCGACAGGCCGTACGGACCGGCTCCGATGACCGCTACCGGAGTGTTCACGTGCGTTCCCCTCCCCAGGGTGTTGCTGTCCGGCAGTGCTTTCCACTGCCCTGGCGGGGAACTGCCGCACGGCTGCCCCACGGCACCCCACGGCTCCCCCGTGCTCCCCGCTCCTCCCCCGCTGCTCCCCTGACCGCTGCGCCGCTGCTCAGCGCCGCACGCCGCTACGGCCGGGCCTTTCCGAGCGCCCCGCCGACCGCCGCCGTCCGCGCGCGCCTGCTCGCGCGCCGCAGCTCGACCAGGTGCCGGGCCCCCGGCCCGACGAACCGGGCCAGCATCGTGAAGAACGGCTTGAGGTCGTCGGTGGCCAGCCACGCGAGTTCGGTGCCGGTGGCGCGGCGCGGCGCGTGCGGCGTCGTGTAGCCGCTGCGCCGGTACGCGACCAGGGCCGGCAGGTCGATGTTCTCCACGACGAACCGCTGCCCGGCGCGCTGCTCCGCCTCCGGGACCGCGCGTCCGGTCAGGTCCAGGTGCTGGGCCCGTACGACATCGACGCCCGCCTCGTTCTCGAACAGCCGGAACTGGGCGCCCATCCGCGGGTTGAAGTCCAGCAGCTTGTAGTCACCGTCCCGCCGGTCGTAGCGCCAGTCCAGGTCCACGATGCCGCTGAAGCCGATGCGCTTGACGAACTGGGCGGTCAGCTCGGCCAGTTCGGGGTTGTCCACGACGTAAGCGCAGGCCGTCATGCCCGCGTGCGGCGGCCAGGAACGCACCTTGACGCCGGTGAACAGGCTCAGTGCGGCGCTGTCCGCGTCGAAGTACGCGTGCACGATCCAGTCCTCGGCCTCCTCCCGCGGCAGGTACTCCTGGAGGATCACGTCCGGCCGCGGCCCCCAGTCCCGGGCCAGGCCGGTCAGCTGGTCGGGGCCGGTGATCCGGGTGGTGCCGGCGACCGTGGGGTGCCGCCGCCGCTGGAACGCCTCCCGGTTCTTGGCCACGATCGGGAAACGCGCCTGCGCGGCGAAGTGCTCGATGTCGGCGAGCGACTCCGGAAAGACGGCTGCCGGGGTCGGTACGCCGTGCTCGACGCAGAGTTCGTACAGCCCCTTTTTGCTGGCCAGGCGGCGCGGTAAACCCGCTTCGGTACGCGGGAACAGGAAATGGCCGCGCAGGAGATCGGCGTATTCACTGATCAGGACGGCGGCCTCTTCGTCGGTCGGTATCAGCACCGCCGGCCGGCCGATGCGCTTGCCGATGCGCACCAGCACCTCGGCGAGCTGCTGCGGGTCCTCCCGCCCGGTGGTCGGCCAGACACAGCGGCCGTGCAGATAGCGCGAGGTGGCGGCAGGTGTGAACCGGTCTTCGGTGATCGCGTACATGGGGACGCCGAGGCGTCCGAGACTGCGGATCGCGCCCACCCCGCCGTGGTGCAGCGGATAGTCCCCGATCTTCACGATGAGCGCCGGAACGGTCCGGTCCACCGCGCATGCCGTGCTGCTCCGAGCCACCTGACCCCCCAACGGCGCGCGTCCCGCCCCGGCCACGCCCCGCAAGGAAGGTAGAGCCGAACTGAGCGCTCCGGCACCGCCTTTCAGGACATTGCGAACTCTTTTAGGGTGCTTTGCCAACACATTCCGCTCGGTTCCGTTTCTCTTCTGTCACCGCGCCGCTTCACGCCACCCCCGCCCCATGGCCCCGGCAGCGGCAGCACTCTCCGGCCGGCCATCCCCACAGGGCCCGTTGGGCCGTAATCTGATCGACGGGCCCACCGGCCCGCCGGCCGGGTCCGCGGCCACAGGTGACGCACGCGAGAGACCACGCGAGGAGCCGTACATGCCCGAGCACCACCCGCTCGACCTGCCCGAGGACCACCCCTTCGGGCCGCACACCCTCCCCTACGGCGTCTTCAGTACGGCGGCGGAGCCGGACCGGCACCGCATCGGCGTGCGCTACGGCGACCACGTACTGGACCTGAACGCGCTCGCCACCACCTCCGGGTCGCCGCACGCCGCCCTGCTCACCGCGCCCACGCTGAACCCGCTGCTCGCCGCGGGCCGTGAGACCTGGCAGGCGGTACGCGAGGCCGTGCGCGCGGCGGTCACCGACCCCGCGCACCGCGACACCACCGCGGCGCTGCTGACCCCGCTGACCGCGGTGACGCTGCACCTGCCGTTCGAGGTCGCGGACTACGTCGACTTCTACGCCAGCGAGCACCACGCCACCAACGTCGGCCGGATCTTCCGCCCGAACGCCGACGCGCTCACCCCCAACTGGAAGCACCTGCCGATCGGTTACCACGGCCGGTCCGGCACGGTCGTGGTCTCCGGCACCCCGGTCGTCCGGCCCAGCGGCCAGCGCAAGGCACCGGCCGACGCGGCGCCCACCTTCGGGCCGTCCCGGCGGCTGGACATCGAGGCGGAGGTCGGGTTCGTCGTCGGCACGCCCTCCGCGCTCGGCGAGCCGGTCGGTCTGGCCGGCTTCCGCGACCACGTCTTCGGCGTCTGCCTGGTCAACGACTGGTCGGCGCGCGACATCCAGGCGTGGGAGTACGTGCCGCTCGGCCCCTTCCTCGGCAAGTCCTTCGCGACCTCCGTCTCCGCGTGGATCACGCCGCTGGACGCGCTGGACCACGCCCGTACGGCGCCGCCCGCCCGGGACGTGCCCGTACTCCCCTATCTGGACGACACGGACGCCGAGCCGGGCGGCATCGACCTGCGCATCCAGGTGGACATCAACGGCGAGACGGTCGCCCGCCCGCCCTTCTCCGCCATGTACTGGACGGCCGCCCAGCAGCTCACCCACATGACGGTCAACGGCGCCTCGCTGCGCACCGGCGACCTCTACGCCTCCGGCACGGTCTCCGGGCCGGAGCCCGACCAGCTCGGCTGCCTGCTCGAACTGACCCAGGGCAAGGGCCCCTTCCTGGAGGACGGCGACGAGGTCACGCTGACCGCCTGGGCACCGGGCCCGGAGGGCTCCCGGATCGGGCTGGGCGAGGTCACCGGACGTATCCGGCCCGCGCGTACGTCATGACCGGGCACGGGGCGGGGAACGGACACGGCGGTGCGGGCGGCGGCGCGCCGGACGGCCCGTACGGCGGCGGCGCGGACGGCCCGGGCCTCGGGCCCACGCTGCCCGAGGAACTGCTGCTCCTCGCCCTGGACCCGGTGCGCGGCAAACCGCTGAACGACGCGTCCCACCTGCGGTACGGCCTGGCCGGCGCCGCCCTCGCGGAGCTGGAGCGGACCGGGCGGATCACCGAGGGGCGCGGCGGCCGGATCCTCGTCGGCAGCCCGCTGCCCCTCGGTGACCTGGTGCTGGACACCGCGCTGGGCACCCTGCCCGCCGCCGGCACGGGTGCTGACGTCAAGGTCCGGCGGTGGGTGCGGAGCGCGGCGCGGGGCATCGACGAGGTGTGCCGGCAGCGGCTGGAACAGCGCGGCGCGATCCGCCGGGAGTCCCGCCGCGCGCTGGGCGTGTTCCGTTACGAGCGGCTGGCGGCCGGTCCGGCGGACCTCGCCGGACCGGCCCGCGCCCGTTTCAAGGGCGCCCTGGCCACCGGCTTCGCGGACCCGCGCGACCGGGTGCTGGCCGCTCTCGTCTCGGCCACCCACCTGGACCGCAAGCTGGAGCTGGGCCGGGACCGGCGCGCCGTACGGCGTGACCTGAAAGCGCTGGTCCGGGAGAACTGGATCGCCCGGGCGGTGGCGGCGGCGGTCTTCCAGGACGAGGCCGCGGCAGGCGCCTGAGGGCCCCGGAGCAGCGGTGGCCGGCCTCGGCGGTGGCCCGCCGGCCGCCGGAAGGTCACGGCAGTGCCCCGACTTCGTACCGACGCTGCCGCAATCCCGGCGGCCCCACCCGTTACGGGGCCGGGCCGCGCCCCGCGTTGCTAGCCTCTCGTCTCCCTGTCCCACAACGGAGGAGACGTACGTGCGCAAGGCAGCGCAGATCGCCGGGACGGCCGCCGTGGCCGCACTGCTGCTCAGCGGCTGCGGCAGCGGCGGAGGCGGAGGCGGCAAGAGCGACGCGGAGGCCGGCAAGACCCCGGCCGCCACCCCGTCGCAGACCGCCGACGCCACACCCGCCGACGGCGCCGGCAGCCTCGACGGTGCCTGGACGGCCACGACCGGCGACTCGCACCTGACCCTCGTGCTCTACCGGGGCATCGCGTCGATGGGCCTCGGCGCGGACACCGGGACGGCCTGCCAGGGCAAGGTCGAGACGATGGGCGCCACGGTGATCGCTCTGAAGTGCATGGGCGGCCACACCACCCGCACCATGGGCACCGTCACGCCGGGTGCCGACGGCAAGACGCTGAAGGTGCGCTGGAAGGACGGGCCCACCGACGAGTTCACCAAGGCCGAGGGGAAGCTGAAGCTGCCCGGGATGCCGAGCCTGCCCGCGGGCGTACCGCACTCCTGACGGCCGATCAGGCCCCGGCCGACGCCGGGGCCCTGACCGGCGCGAACGGCTCAGGGCCGCCGCGAACGGCTGAGGGCCGCTACGCCACCAGGGGTGTTTCCGGGGCGGCGCCGGGAAAGACACCATAAGCTGAGCCAATATTCACTCCGAGTAGTTGCTCGTCACCGACAACCACGAGGAGTCACGAGATGCGCCTGCGCACCTCCGTCGCCGCCGCTTTCGGAGCGGCCGTACTCGCCCTGACCACCCCCACCTCCGCCTACGCCGCCGTCGGCGTCTTCTCCTACGGTTTCAACACCGGCAACAAGCTGGACCAGCGCGCGGCCCTGCTCAACCCGCCGGGCAAGGAGTGCGTCACCCTCGACCTGCCGGACGGTGCCGACTTCGCCTACGCCGCGCGCAACCACACCAACGCCACCGCCACCCTCTTCGCCGACGACGACTGCAGCAGCGACACCTTCTTCGTCGTCCCGCCCGGCAAGGACGCTCCCAAGAGGGTCCTGGTCCGCTCGGTGCTGTTCTCCCGCTGAGCCGGCCCAGCCCCGCGCTGAGCTGCGCTTTTCACACTCCGGCCGGCCCTCCTCGCACGTTGCTCCAGGCCGCGCCGGTCTCCTTCGCCCGAGTGGCGCAACGGCCGCCGTCCGGCACCCCCGAAGGGGTACCGGACGGCGGCCGTGGAGCGTGTGCCGTACGCCGGCGGCGCCGCTCAGCGCACGAACACCCCCGCCTGACCCGCCAGGTCGAGGAAGTACTGCGGAGCCAGGCCCAGCACCAGCGTGACCGCGACACCGACCGCGATGGCCGTCATGGTCAGCGGGCTGGGCACCGCCACCGTCGGACCGTCCGCCTTCGGCTCGTCGAAGAACATCAGCACGATGACCCGGATGTAGAAGAACGCGGCGATGGCGGACGAGATCACACCGACCACGACCAGCCAGCCGGCGCCGCTCTCCGCCGCCGCCTTGAACACCGCGAACTTCCCGGCGAAGCCCGAGGTCAGCGGGATGCCGGCGAAGGCCAGCAGGAAGACCGCGAAGACCGCCGCGGTCAGCGGCGAGCGCCGGCCCAGCCCCGCCCACTTCGACAGGTGCGTCGCCTCGCCGCCCGCGTCCCGCACGAGCGTGACCACCGCGAACGCGCCGAGCGTCACGAAGGAGTACGCCGCCAGGTAGAACAGCACGGACGAGATGCCGTCCTGGTCGGCGGCGATCACACCGGCCAGGATGAACCCGGCGTGCGCGATGGAGCTGTACGCCAGCAGGCGCTTGATGTCGGTCTGGGTGATCGCGACGATCGCGCCGCCCAGCATGGTGACGATCGCGACGCCCCACATGACCGGCCGCCAGTCCCAGCGCAGCCCCGGCAGGACCACGTACAGCAGCCGCAGCAGCGCGCCGAACGCGGCGACCTTGGTGGCCGCCGCCATGAAGCCGGTCACCGGCGTCGGCGCGCCCTGGTAGACGTCCGGCGTCCACATGTGGAACGGCACCGCGCCGACCTTGAACAGCAGCCCCATCAGCACCAGCGCCGCGCCGATCAGCAGCAGCGCGTCGTTGCCCATGGTGTCGGCCAGCGCCGGGGTGATCTGCTTGGCGCCGTCGCTGACGACCTGCGCGATACCGGAGTACGTGACCGTGCCCGCGTACCCGTACAGCAGGGCGATGCCGAACAGCAGGAACGCGGAGGAGAACGCGCCGAGCAGGAAGTACTTCACCGCGGCTTCCTGCGACAGCAGCCGCTGGCGGCGGGCCAGCGCGCACAGGATGTACAGCGGGAGGGAGAAGACCTCCAGCGCGACGAAGAGGGTCAGCAGGTCGTTGGCGGCGGGGAAGACCAGCATCCCGCCGACCGCGAACAGCGCGAGCGGGAACACCTCGGTGGTGGTGAACCCGGCCTTGACCGCGGCCCGTTCGGCGTCGCCGCCGGGCACCGCGGCGGCCTGCGCCGCGAAGGAGTCCACCCTCCTGCCGTGCGCGGCCGGATCGAGCCGGCGCTCGGCGAAGGTGAACGTGGCGACCAGCGCCACCAGCAGGATCGTGCCCTGGAGGAAGAGCGCCGGGCCGTCCACGGCGATGGCGCCCATCGCCGCGATCTTCGCCTTGGTGGTGCCGAAGCCGCCCGCCGCCAGCCCCACGACGGCCGCGAACCCGGCGGCCAGCGCCAGCACGGACAGCAGCAGCTGCGCGTAGTACCGGCTGCGCCGCGGCAGGAACGCCTCCAGGACGATGCCGACGACCGCGGCCCCCAGCACGATCAGCGCCGGGGCCAGCTGGGCATACTCGATCTTCGGCGCCGGGATCTTGGCCGGTGCCTCGGCCGCAATGGTCCACAGGCTGTGGACGCTCGCCACGGAACTCACTTCGCGGCCTCCGCATCTGCCTTCACGGCTACGTCGGGGCGGGGATCGTGCTGGTCGACGACGGACAGGGTGTGGTCCACCGCCGGGTTGACGAGGTCCGTCAGCGGCTTGGGGTAGACACCGAGGAACAGCAGCAGCGCGATCAGCGGGGCGACGACCGCCAGCTCCCGCGCCTTGAGATCGGGCATCGCCCGCACCTCGGCCTTGACCGGGCCGGTCATGGTCCGCTGGTAAAGGACCAGGACGTACAGCGCGGCGAGCACGATGCCCACGGTGGCCACGATGCCCACGACCGGGTACCGGCTGAACGTACCGACCAGCACCAGGAATTCACTGACGAACGGCGCCAGGCCCGGCAGCGACAGCGTCGCCAGACCACCGACCAGGAACGTGCCGGCCAGCACCGGCGCGACCTTCTGCACCCCGCCGTAATCGGCGATCAGCCGCGAGCCGCGCCGCGAGATCAGGAACCCGGCGACCAGCATCAGCGCCGCCGTCGAGATGCCGTGGTTGACCATGTACAGCGTCGCGCCGCCCTGGCCCTGGCTCGTCATGGCGAAGATGCCCATGATGATGAAGCCGAAGTGCGAGAGGGAGGCGTACGCGATCAGGCGCTTGATGTCGCGCTGGCCGACCGCGAGCAGCGCCCCGTACAGGATGCTGATCAGCGCGAGGACCAGGATCGCCGGTGTCGCCCAGCTGCTGGCCTCCGGGAAGAGCTGGAGGCAGAAGCGCAGCATCGCGAACGTGCCGACCTTGTCGACCACCGCGGTGATCAGTACGGCCACCGGCGCCGTGGACTCGCCCATCGCGCCCGGCAGCCAGGTGTGCAGCGGCCACAGCGGCGCCTTCACCGCGAAGGCGAAGAAGAAGCCGAGGAACAGCAGCCGTTCGGTGCCGGTGCCCAGCGCCAGCTCGCCGTCCGCGCGGGCCTGGACGATCTCCGTCAGGGAGAACGTGCCGCTGCCGAGCTGGTCGGCGGTGGCCGCGTACAGCCCGATCACCGCGGCCAGCATGATCAGTCCGCCGGCCAGGTTGTAGAGCAGGAACTTCACGGCGGCCTGCGAGCGCAGCGTCGCACTGCGCTCCTCGCCGCCCGCCCCGGCCCGGTCCCCGAAGCCGCCGATGAGGAAGTACATCGGGATGAGCATGGCTTCGAAGAAGATGTAGAAGAGGAAGACGTCGGTGGCCTCGAAGGAGATGACCACCATCGCCTCGACGGCGAGGATCAGCGCGAAGAAGCCCTGGGTGGGCCGCCACCGCCGGTCGGGCACCGGGGATTCCAGGGGATCGGCGTCGCGCCAGCCCGCCAGGATGACGAACGGGACCAGCAGCGCGGTCAGCGCGATCAGCGCCACCGCGATGCCGTCCACGCCCAGCTCGTAGCGGACCCCGAAGTCCTTGATCCAGGAGTGCGACTCGGTGAGCTGGAACGGGCCCTTCGCGCCCGTGTCGAAGCGGACCGCGACCACCGCGGCCGACACCAGGGTGGCCAGCGAGAAGAGCAGCGCCAGCCACTTGGCGGCGGTGCGCCGGGCGGCGGGCACCGCGGCGGTGGCGATGGCGCCGATCGCCGGGACCGCCGCGGTGGCCGTCAGAAGGGGAAACGACATGGCTCAGACACCCCTCATCAGCAGGGTCGCGGCGATCAGTACGGCCGCACCGCCCAACATCTGTACCGCGTACGAGCGGGCGAAGCCGTTCTGCACCTGGCGCAGCCGGCCGGAGAGGCCGCCCATCGACGCCGCCGTGCCGTTGACCGCGCCGTCCACGACGGAGTGGTCCAGCTGGACCAGCGCTCGGGTCAGCTCCCCGCCGCCGCGCACCAGGACGACATGGTTGAAATCGTCCTGAAGCAGGTCGCGGCGGGCCGCCCGGGTCAGCAGCGAGCCGCGCGGGGCGACGGCCGGCACCGGCTTGCGGCCGTACTGGAGGTAGGCCAGCGCGACGCCGAGGACCATCACCACGATCGTGGCGGTGGTGATCGCCGTGGCGCTCAGCGGCGGGTGCCCGTGGTCGAAGGAGGTGACCGGCTCCAGCCACGTCACGAACGCCTCGTTGATGCTGAACAGTCCGCCCGCGAACACCGATCCGACGGCCAGCAGGATCATCGGGATCGTCATGGACCTGGGCGACTCGTGCGGGTGCGGTGGGGTGTACTCGCCCCGCGTTTCGGCCGCGGGCTCCACCGACGGTTCGGCGGGCGACGGGGTCGGCGCCTTGCGCCAGCGCTCCTCGCCGAAGAACGTCATCAGCATCACCCGCGTCATGTAGAACGCGGTGATCGCGGCGCCCAGCAGGGCCGCGCCGCCGAGGATCCAGCCCTCGGTGCCGCCCTTGGCGAACGCCGCCTCGATGATCTTGTCCTTGGAGAAGAAGCCGGACAGCCCGGGGAAGCCGATGATGGCCAGATAGCCCAGGCCGAAGGTGATGAAGGTGACGGGCATGTACCTGCGCAGGCCGCCGTAGCGGCGCATGTCCACCTCGTCGTTCATCCCGTGCATCACCGAACCGGCGCCGAGGAACAGGCCCGCCTTGAAGAAGCCGTGGGTGACCAGGTGCATGATCGCGAAGGCGTAGCCGATCGGGCCGAGGCCCGCGGCCAGGATCATGTAGCCGATCTGCGACATCGTCGAGCCCGCCAGGGCCTTCTTGATGTCGTCCTTCGCGCAACCGACGATCGCACCGAACAGCAGCGTCACCGCGCCGACCACCACCACGGCGGTCTGCGCGGCCGGCGCGTCGTTGAAGATCGCCCCGGACCGGGTGATCAGGTAGACGCCGGCGGTCACCATCGTCGCCGCGTGGATCAGGGCCGAGACCGGGGTCGGGCCCTCCATCGCGTCGCCGAGCCAGGACTGGAGCGGGACCTGCGCCGACTTGCCGCAGGCGGCGAGCAGCAGCATCACGCCGATGGCGGTCAGCTTGCCCTCGGACGTCTCCCCTGCCGCGCCCAGCACCGGTCCGAACGCGAACGTCCCGAACGTGGTGAACATCAGCATGATCGCGATGGACAGGCCGACGTCACCGACGCGGTTGACCAGGAACGCCTTCTTCGCCGCCGTCGCCGCGCTGGGCTTGTGCTGCCAGAAGCCGATGAGCAAGTACGAGGCCAGGCCCACGCCCTCCCAGCCGACGTAGAGCAGCAGGTAGTTGTCGGCGAGGACGAGCAGCAGCATGGCCGCGAGGAACAGATTCAGGTAGCCGAAGAAACGGCGGCGCCGCTCGTCGTGCTCCATGTAGCCGATCGAGTAGATGTGGATCAGCGATCCGACACCGGTGATCAGCAGGACGAACGTCATGGACAGCTGGTCGAGCTGGAAGGCCACGTCCGCCTGGAAGCCGCCCACCGGGATCCAGCTGAACAGGTGCTGGTGCAGGGTACGGTGCTCGGCGTCGCGGCCCAGCAGCTCCGTGAACAGGGGGACGGCCAGGGCGAAGGACGCCAGCGCGAACAGCGTGCCGAGCCAGTGCCCGGCCCGGTCCAGTCTCCTGCCCCCGCACAGCAGCAGGGCCGCGCCGGCCAGGGGGGCCGCGACGAGCAGGGCGATCAAGTTCTCCACGTTTACGACCCCTTACAGCTTCATCAGGCTGGCGTCGTCGACCGAGGCCGTGTGGCGGGTGCGGAAGATGGACACGATGATCGCCAGGCCCACCACGACCTCGGCCGCGGCGACGACCATCGTGAAGAACGCGATGATCTGGCCGTCCAGGTTTCCGTGCATCCGCGAGAACACCACGAAGGCGAGGTTGCAGGCGTTGAGCATCAGCTCGATGCACATGAACACCACGATGGCGTTCCGCCTGATCAGCACCCCGGCCGCGCCGATGGTGAACAACAGGGCGGCGAGGTAGAGGTAGTTGACCGGGTTCATCGCTTCGCCTCCTCGCTGCGGCCCAGCCACTCTTCGGAGCGCTGCTCCAGCGCCTTCAGTTCCTCCAGCGACTCGCCGGAGACGTCACGGATCTGGCCGCGCTCGCGCAGCGTGGCGTTGACGGTCAGCTCGGACGGGGTGCCGTCGGGGAGCAGGCCGGGGACGTCCACGGCGTTGTGCCGGGCGTAGACGCCGGGGGCGGGGAGCGGCACCACGTGCGTGCCGTCCTTGATCCGCTGCTCCGACTGCTCGCGCTGGGTCTTCGCGCGCTCCGTGCGCTCCCGGTGCGTCAGGACCATCGCGCCGACCGCCGCCGTGATCAGCAGCGCGCCGGTGACCTCGAAGGCGAAGACGTACTTGGTGAAGATCAGCGCCGCCAGGCCCTGCACATTGCCCCCGGCGTTGGCCTCACCGAGCCCGTTGAAGTGCCGGAGCGAGGCGTTGCCGAGGCCGGCGACGAGCAGGATGCCGAAGCCGAGTCCGCAGGCGGCGGCCAGCCAGCGCTGGCCCTTGAGCGTCTCCTTGAGGGAGTCGGCCGCCGTGACGCCGACCAGCATGACCACGAAGAGGAACAGCATCATGATCGCGCCGGTGTAGACGACGATCTGCACGATGCCGAGGAAGTACGCGCCGTTGGCGAGGTAGAACACCGCAAGGATGATCATGGTGCCGGCCAGCGACAGGGCGCTGTGCACGGCGCGCTTGAGCAGGATCGTGCACAGCGCGCCGAGCACCGCGACGGTACCGAGGATCCAGAACTGCACCGCCTCGCCGGTGGACGCCGCGGCGGCCAGAGAGGTCGTCGTCACCGGGTCACCTCCCGGGCCGCGGGCTCGTCGGGTCCGAAGGTGGACGCGGCCTCCTGGGGCGCCGCAGTGTCCGTGCCGCCCTCGCCCCCGGCCGTCTCGCCCTTGGACACGGCCACCTGCCGCACCGTGCCCGGCGCGGCCTCGGTCACCAGGCCGCGGTAGTAGTCCTTCTCCGTCATCCCGGGGTAGATGGCGTGTGGGGAGTCGACCATCGTGTCCTCCAGCCCCGCGAGCAGCTCTTCCTTGGTGTAGATGAGCGATTCGCGGGTCCGGTCGGCGAGTTCGTACTCGTTGGTCATGGTCAGCGCGCGGGTGGGGCACGCCTCCACGCACAGGCCGCACAGGATGCAGCGCAGGTAGTTGATCTGGTAGACGCGGCCGTAGCGCTCGCCGGGGCTGTAGCGCTCCTCGTCCGTGTTGTCGGCGCCCTCGACGTAGATCGCGTCGGCCGGGCAGGCCCAGGCGCACAGCTCGCAGCCGACGCACTTCTCCAGCCCGTCCGGGTGCCGGTTGAGCTGGTGGCGGCCGTGGAAGCGCGGCGCCGTCGGTTTCTTCTCCTCCGGATACTGCTCGGTCAGCCGCTTCTTGAACATGGCCTTGAAGGTCACGCCGAAGCCGGCCACGGGGTTCTGGAAGTCAGGCACCGTCGCCCCCCTTTCCGTCCTTGTCGGTTCGGTCACTGACAGTGTCCACCCCGCCACTGACAATCAGCTCCCGGTCACGGCGAGGCCGTCGCCGGGGCACGGGTGGCAGGGTCTGTCCGGGCAGTGGCGGTACGGGGAAGCCGCCCGCCATCGGGTCGAACACCGGCTCCTCGGCCGGCTCCTCCTTCTCGCCCCGCCGGAAGAAGTCCGCGACGAGCGAGATCAGCAGCACGGCGACGGCCGCTCCGGCGACGTACAGCACGATCTGCTGGAAGTCGTAGCCCTCGTTCTTCAGGGCCCGTACGGTCGCGACGAGCATCAGCCAGACCATCGAGACCGGGATGAGGACCTTCCACCCCAGCTTCATGAACTGGTCGTAGCGCACGCGGGGCAGCGTGCCGCGCAGCCAGATGAAGAAGAACAGCAGCAGCTGCACCTTGATGACGAACCAGAGCAGCGGCCACCAGCCGTGGTTGGCGCCCTCCCAGAACGTGCTGACCGGGTACGGGGCCCGCCAGCCGCCCAGGAAGAGCGTCACCGCGACCGCCGAGACGGTCACCATGTTGATGTACTCGGCGAGCATGAACATCGCGAACTTGATCGACGAGTACTCGGTGTTGAAGCCGCCGACCAGGTCGCCCTCGGACTCCGGCATGTCGAACGGCGCGCGGTTGGTCTCGCCCACCATGGCGACGATGTAGATGATGAAGGAGACCGGCAGCAGCAGCACGTACCACCTGTCGTGCTGGGCCTCCACGATCGTCGAGGTCGACATCGACCCGCTGTAGAGGAAGACCGCCGCGAAGGACAGGCCCATCGCGATCTCGTAGGAGACCATCTGCGCGCACGAGCGCAGGCCGCCGAGCAGCGGGTACGTCGAGCCGGACGACCAGCCGGCCAGCACGATGCCGTAGATGCCGACGGAGGCCGTGGCCAGGATGTACAGCACGCCGATCGGCAGGTCGGTGAGCTGCATCGTGGTGCGCTGGCCGAAGATCGAGATCTCGTTCCCGGCCGGTCCGAAGGGGATCACCGCGACGGCCATGAAGGCCGGTACGGCCGCCACGACCGGCGCGAGCACGTACACCGCCTTGTCGGCCCGCTTGACGACCAGGTCCTCCTTGAGCATCAGCTTGATGCCGTCCGCGAGGGACTGGAGCATGCCCCAGGGGCCGTGCCGGTTCGGGCCGATGCGCAGCTGCATCCACGCGACGACCTTGCGTTCCCAGACGATCGAGAAGAGCACGGTCAGCATCAGGAACGCGAAGCAGAAGACCGCCTTGACGACGACCAGCCACCACGGGTCGTGCCCGAACATCGACAGGTCTTCCTGGGCCAGCGCGCTGCCGGACAGCGCCAGGTGCTGCATCACGCGTCCACCTCCTCGACCGGTCCGGCCGCCGTACCGGGCGTACCGGACGGCTCACCGGCCCCGGCCGCCGGCGCGACCTTCACCAACTCCCCGGGCCGCGCGCCCGTATCGGCGGTGACCCCGCCGCCCACCGAGTTCATCGGCAGCCACACCACCCGGTCGGGCATCGGAGTGACCGCCAGCGGCAGCCGTACGGACCCGGCGGGCCCGGTGACCGCCAGCAGGTCGCCGTCCTTGACGCCGGTCTCCTCGGCGGTGGCCGCCGACATCCGGGCCACGGCCGCGTGCCGCGTACCAGCCAGCGCCTCGTCGCCGTCCTGCATCCGCCCCTGGTCGAGCAGCAGCCGGTGGCCGGCCAGCACGGCCTCGCCGGGCTCCGGCCGGGGCAGTGCGCGCCCGGTCTCCACCGGGTCGGCGGCGTACGTGCCGCCCCACGTCCCCAGGGCGGCCAGCTCGCGCCGTACCGCCCGTACGTCGGGCAGCGCCAGGCGGACGTCCATCGCGTCGGCGAGCATGTGCAGCACCCGGGTGTCCGGGAGCAGGTGGCGCCGGGTCAGCTGGTCCGGTTTGAGCGCGGCCTCGAACGGCCGGGCCCGGCCCTCCCAGTTGAGGAAGGTCCCGGACTTCTCGACGACCGCGGCGACCGGCAGGACGACGTCCGCGCGTTCCGTGACGGCCGAGGGCCGCTGCTCCAGGCTCACCAGGAAGCCCACCGAGTCGAGTGCCTCCAGGGCCCGCGCCGGGTCCGGCAGGTCCGCCGGGTCGACGCCCGCCACCAGGAGGGCGCTCAGTTCCCCGGCGGCCGCGGCGGCCACGATCTGGCCGGTGTCGCGGCCGTGCCGCTGCGGCAGACCGGCGACGCCCCAGGCGGCGGCGACCTCGTCGCGGGCGCGCGGGTCGGTCGCCGGGCGGCCGCCCGGCAGCAGCCCGGGCAGCGCGCCCGCCTCGACGGCACCGCGCTCACCGGCCCGCCGGGGAATCCACACCAGCCGGGCCCCGGTCGCGGCGGCGGCCCGTACGGCCGCCGTCAGCGCGCCCGGCACCGCGGCCAGCCGCTCACCGACGACGATCACCGCTCCCGCGCCGCGCAGCGCTTCCGCGGCGGCCTGCCCCCCGCCTTCCAGTCCGACGCCGCCGGCCAGCGCGTCCAGCCACTCCGTCTCCGTGCCGGGCGCGGCGGGCAGCAGCGTGCCGCCCGCCTTGACCAGGCCGCGCGTCGCGTAGGGCGCGAGCCCGAAGGTGCGCTGGCCGCGCTTGCGGTGGGCCTTGCGCAGCCGCAGGAAGACGCCGGGCGCCTCCTCCTCCGCCTCGATCCCGGCGAGGAGGACGGCCGGCGCCTTCTCCAGGTCGGTGTACGTGACGGATCCGGCACCGTCCAGGTCACGCCCCCGCCCGGCGACCCGCGCCGCCAGGAAGTCGGCCTCCTCGGCGCTGTGCGCCCGGGCCCGGAAGTCGATGTCGTTGGTGTCGAGGGCGACCCGCGCGAACTTGGCGTAGGCGTACGCGTCCTCGACGGTCAGCCGGCCGCCGGTCAGCACGCCGGTCCGCCCCCTGGCGGCACCCAGCCCGCGCGCCGCCGCCTCCAGGGCCTCCGGCCAGCTCGCCGTGACCAGTTCGCCGGTCTCCGCGTCCCGCACCATCGGGTGCTCCAGCCGGTCGCGCTGCTGCGCGTACCGGAAGGCGAAGCGTCCCTTGTCGCAGACCCACTCCTCGTTGACCTCGGGGTCCTCGGCCGCGAGCCGCCGCATGACCTTGCCGCGGCGGTGGTCCGTACGGGTCGCGCAGCCGCCCGCGCAGTGTTCGCAGACGCTCGGCGAGGACACCAGGTCGAAGGGGCGCGACCGGAAGCGGTACGCGGCCGAGGTGAGCGCGCCGACCGGGCAGATCTGGATGGTGTTGCCGGAGAAGTACGACTCGAACGGGTCGCCCTCGCCCGTGCCGACCTGCTGGAGCGCGCCCCGCTCGATCAGTTCGATCATCGGGTCGCCCGCCACCTGGTTGGAGAAGCGGGTGCAGCGCGCGCACAGCACGCACCGTTCGCGGTCCAGCAGCACCTGCGTCGAGATCGGCACCGGCTTGGCGAAGGTGCGCTTCCTGCCCTCGAAGCGGGTGTCGGCCTGTCCGGCGGACATCGCCTGGTTCTGGAGCGGGCACTCGCCGCCCTTGTCGCAGACCGGGCAGTCCAGCGGGTGGTTGATCAGCAGCAGCTCCATCACGCCGCGCTGCGCCTTCTCGGCGACGGGCGAGGTGAGCTGCGACTTGACCACCATGCCGTCGGTGCAGGTGATGGTGCAGGAGGCCATCGGCTTGCGCTGGCCCTCCACCTCCACGATGCACTGGCGGCAGGCGCCTGCGGGGTCGAGCAGCGGGTGGTCGCAGAAGCGCGGGATCTCGATGCCGAGGAGTTCGGCGGCCCGGATGACCAGCGTCCCCTTGGGGACGGAGATCTCGATGCCGTCGATCGTCAGCGTGACGAGGTCTTCGGGCGGTACGGCCGCCCCGCCGGCCCCGGTGGGGGCGTCGCTGGTGACGGTCATGCGTTCACCCCCAAGTGAGCGTCGGTGTCGGCCCAGGCGGTCGACCTGGCGGGGTCGAACGGGCAGCCCTTGCCGGTGATGTGCTGCTCGTACTCGGCGCGGAAGTACTTCAGCGAGGAGAAGATGGGCGAGGCGGCGCCGTCGCCGAGCGCGCAGAAGGACTTGCCGTTGATGTTGTCGGCGATGTCGTTGAGCTTGTCGAGGTCGCTCATCCGGCCCTTGCCGGCCTCGATGTCGCGCAGCAGCTGGACGAGCCAGTAGGTGCCCTCACGGCAGGGCGTGCACTTGCCGCAGGACTCGTGCGCGTAGAACTCGGTCCAGCGGGTGACGGCCCGTACGACGCAGGTGGTCTCGTCGAAGCACTGGAGCGCCTTGGTGCCGAGCATCGAGCCGGCGGCGCCGACGCCTTCGTAGTCCAGCGGCACGTCGAGGTGCTCGTCGGTGAACATCGGCGTGGAGGAGCCGCCGGGCGTCCAGAACTTCAGCCGGTGGCCAGGGCGCATCCCGCCGCTCATGTCGAGGAGCTGGCGCAGCGTGATGCCCAGCGGGGCCTCGTACTGGCCGGGGTTGGCGACATGGCCGCTGAGCGAGTACAGCGTGAAGCCCGGGGACTTCTCGCTGCCCATCGTCCTGAACCAGTCCTTGCCCTTGTTCATGATGGCGGGAACCGAGGCGATGGACTCGACGTTGTTGACGACAGTGGGGCAGGCGTACAGGCCCGCCACCGCCGGGAAGGGAGGACGCAGCCGGGGCTGTCCGCGACGGCCCTCCAGGGAGTCCAGCAGCGCGGTCTCCTCGCCGCAGATGTACGCGCCCGCGCCCGCGTGCACGACGACGTCCAGGTCCAGGCCCGAGCCGAGGATGTCGCGGCCGAGATAGCCCGCCTCGTAGGCCTCCCGGACGGCCTCGTGCAACCGCCGCAGGACGGGCACGACTTCACCGCGCAGGTAGATGAAGGCGTGGTGCGACCGGATCGCGTGACACGCGATGACGATGCCCTCGATCAGGGAGTGCGGATTGGCGAAGAGCAGCGGGATGTCCTTGCAGGTGCCCGGCTCCGACTCGTCGGCGTTGACGACGAGGTAGTGCGGCTTGCCGTCACCCTGCGGGATGAACTGCCACTTCATTCCGGTGGGGAAACCGGCGCCGCCGCGGCCGCGCAGCCCGGCGTCCTTGACGTACGCGATCACGTCGTCCGGCGGCATCGCGAGGGCCTTGCGCATGCCCTCGTAGCCCTCGTGCCGCAGGTAGGTCTCCAGCGTCCAGGAGTCCGGCTGGTCCCAGAAGGCGGACAGTACGGGCGCGAGCAGCTTTTCCGGGTTGGCCTTGCTGACCTCGGCGGCCACGGTCATCACTCCCCCTCCTCGGCGGTGGGTCCAGCGGGGTGCGAAGGGTCGGAGGCCGAGGTGTCGCGCGGCGCGTCGTGCGAGCTGGGGTGGGTGGCCGGTGCCTCGCCCGGTGCCCGCCCGGCGTGCTCGCCCTCGGCGGGGCCCGCGCCCCGCTGCGGTACGACGTGGTCGGCGGAGCCCGCGCCCGGTACGGCCTCGCCCTTGGCCAGCCGCAGCCCCACCAGCGAGGCGGGCCCGGCCCCGCCGGTGGCCTCGACCGCGCCGGGCCGCTGGTCGGGGAACCCGGCGAGGATGCGGGCCGTTTCCTTGTACGTGCACAGCGGCGCGCCCCGGGTCGGCGCGACGGTCCGGCCTGCCCGCAGGTCGTCCACGAGCTGCTTGGCGCTGTCCGGCGTCTGGTTGTCGAAGAACTCCCAGTTGACCATCACGACGGGCGCGAAGTCGCAGGCCGCGTTGCACTCGATGTGCTCCAGCGTGACCTTGCCGTCCTCGGTGGTCCCGCCGTTGCCGACGCCCAGGTGCTGCTGGAGCGTCTCGAAGATCGCGTCGCCGCCCATCACCGCGCACAGGGTGTTGGTGCACACCCCGACCTGGTAGTCGCCGCCGGGCCCGCGCCGGTACATCGAGTAGAAGGTGGCGACCGCCGTGACCTCCGCCGTCGTCAGGTCCAGCAGCTCCGCGCAGAACCGGACGCCGGTACGGGTGACGTGGCCCTCCTCCGCCTGGACGAGGTGCAGCAGCGGCAGCAGCGCGGAGCGCGCGCCCGGGTAGCGGGCGATCACCTCCTTGGCGTCCGCTTCGAGCCGGGCCCTGACCTCGGCGGGATAGTCGGGGGCGGGGAGCTGCGGCATCCCCAAACTGACGTCTGTCACCGGTCGACGCCTCCCATCACGGGGTCGATGGACGCGACGGCGACGATGACGTCGGCCACCTGGCCGCCTTCGCACATCGCCGCCATGGCCTGGAGGTTGGTGAAGGACGGGTCGCGGAAGTGCACCCGGTAGGGGCGGGTGCCGCCGTCGCTGACGGCGTGCACGCCCAGCTCGCCCTTGGGGGACTCCACGGCCGCGTACGCCTGGCCGGGCGGCACCCGGAAGCCTTCCGTCACCAGCTTGAAGTGGTGGATCAGGGCCTCCATCGAGGTCCCCATGATTTTTTTGATGTGGTCGAGCGAGTTGCCGAGCCCGTCCGGGCCCATGGCCAGCTGGGCGGGCCAGGCGATCTTCTTGTCGCCGACCATCACCGGGCCCGGGGCCAGCCGGTCCAGGCACTGTTCGACGATGCGCAGCGACTGGCGCATCTCCTCCAGGCGGATCAGGAAGCGCCCGTAGGAGTCACAGGTGTCGGCGGTCGGCACCTCGAAGTCGTAGTGCTCGTAGCCGCAGTACGGCTGGGTCTTGCGCAGGTCGTGCGGGAGCCCGGCGGAGCGCAGCACCGGTCCGGTGGCGCCGGTGGCCAGGCAGCCGGCCAGGTCGAGGTAGCCGATGTCCTGCATGCGGCCCTTGAAGACCGGGTTGCCGGTGGCGAGCTTGTCGTACTCGGCCAGGTTCTTGCGCATCTTCTTCACGAACTCGCGCACCTGGTCGACCGCGCCGGGCGGCAGGTCCTGGGCGAGCCCGCCGGGCCGGATGTACGCGTGGTTCATCCGCAGGCCGGTGATCAGCTCGTAGATGTCCAGGATCAGCTCGCGGTCCCGGAACCCGTAGATCATGATCGTGGTGGCGCCCAGCTCCATGCCGCCGGTGGCGATGGCCACCAGGTGGGAGGAGAGCCGGTTCAGCTCCATCAGCATCACGCGGATGACGGAGGCCCGTTCCGGTACGTCGTCGGTGATGCCGAGCAGCTTCTCGACGGCCAGGCAGTAGGCCGTCTCGTTGAAGAACGGCGTCAGGTAGTCCATCCGGGTGACGAAGGTGGTGCCCTGCGTCCAGGTACGGAATTCGAGGTTCTTCTCGATCCCCGTGTGCAGGTAGCCGATGCCGCAGCGGGCCTCGGTGACGGTCTCCCCGTCGATCTCCAGGATCAGCCGCAGCACGCCGTGCGTGGACGGGTGCTGGGGGCCCATGTTGACGACGATCCGCTCGTCGTCGGCGCGGGCCGCGGCGGCCGCGATCTCGTCCCAGTCGCCGCCGGTGACCGTGTAGACGGTGCCCTCGGTCGTCTCCCGAGGGGTCGCATGGCTGGTGGACATCAGGTGTACGACCTCCGCTGGTCGGGAGCCGGGATCTGGGCGCCCTTGTACTCGACGGGGATGCCGCCGAGCGGGTAGTCCTTGCGCTGCGGGAAGCCCTGCCAGTCGTCCGGCATCATGATCCGGGTGAGCGCCGGGTGGCCGTCGAAGACCAGGCCGAAGAAGTCGTACGTCTCGCCCTCGTGCCAGTCGTTGGTCGGGTAGACGCTCACGAGGGACGGCACGTGCGGGTCGGCGTCCGGCGCGGAGACCTCCAGGCGGATCAGCCGGTTGTGGGTGATCGAGCGCAGGTGGTAGACGGCGTGCAGCTCGCGGCCCTTGTCGCCGGGGAAGTGCACCCCGCTGACGCCGGTGCACAGTTCGAAGCGGAGCGCCGGGTCGTCGCGCAGGGTCTTCGCGACGGCCGGCAGGAACTCCCGCTCGATGTGGAAGGTCAGCTCACCGCGGTCGACGACCGTCTTCTCGATGACGTTCTCGGGGACCAGCCCCTGCTCGTCCAGCGCGCCTTCCAGCTCGTCCGCGACCTCGTCGAACCAGCCGCCGTACGGGCGGGACGAGGCGCCCGGCATCCGTACGGTCCGTACGAGCCCGCCGTACCCGGAGGTGTCGCCTGCGCCGCTCGCGCCGAACATGCCGCGGCGGGTGCCGATCACCTCGCCGTGGTCGCCGCGCTGGCCGGGGAGGTTCTGCGCGTTCAGGTCCTGGTCGGGGTTGACCCCGTCGGGCCCCTTGGCCGCCCCGGTCCCGCCGTCGCCGTTGACACCGCCAGTGCCGTCGGTGCCACCGTTGCCGCCGGGCCCCTTGGTGCCGCCCGTTCCCTTGGTGCCGTCGCTCACCGCAGCAGCCCCTTCATCTCGATCGTCGGGAGCGCCTTGAGCGCCGCTTCCTCCGCCTCGCGGGCCGCCTGCCGCTGGTTGACCCCGAGCTTGGAGCTCTGGATCTTCTGGTGCAGCTTGAGGATGGCGTCCATCAGCATTTCGGGGCGCGGCGGGCAGCCGGGCAGGTAGATGTCCACCGGGACGATGTGGTCGACGCCCTGGACGATCGCGTAGTTGTTGAACATCCCGCCCGACGAGGCGCAGACACCCATCGAGATGACCCATTTCGGGTTCGGCATCTGGTCGTAGACCTGCCGCAGTACGGGCGCCATCTTCTGGCTGACCCGGCCGGCCACGATCATCAGGTCCGCCTGGCGCGGTGAGCCGCGGAAGACCTCCATGCCGAAGCGGGCGAGGTCGTAGCGCCCGGCGCCGGTCGTCATCATCTCGATGGCGCAGCAGGCGAGGCCGAAGGTGGCGGGGAAGACCGATGACTTGCGCACCCAGCCCGCGGCCTGTTCGACGGTGGAAAGCAGAAAGCCGCTCGGCAGCTTCTCTTCAAGTCCCATTGATGGCCCCTAGTCCCATTCCAGGCCGCCCCGACGCCATACGTAGGCGTAGGCGACGAAGACGGTGAGCGCGAAGAGGAGCATCTCCACGAGCCCGAAAAGCCCGAGCGCGTCGAAGGTGACGGCCCAGGGGTAGAGGAAGACGATCTCGATATCGAAAATGATGAAGAGCATCGCCGTGAGGTAGTACTTGATCGGAAATCGACCGCCGCCGGCCGGCTGCGGCGTGGGCTCGATTCCGCATTCGTACGCCTCTAGCTTCGCCCGGTTGTAGCGCTTGGGTCCGACGAGCGTGGCCATCACGACAGAGAAGATCGCAAAGCCTGCCCCGAGGGCTCCCAGTACGAGGATGGGCGCGTAAGCGTTCACCGTCCTCGCTCCCTTCAGTCGACGATGACTGGATGGCGGTCCGCCCGGTCCCGCGTACCGGCCCCACGAAGATCGCGCCTATGTGAGGCAGTTCACAAGCCCGAGCCGCCTGCATCTTATGCCCGCTGGTCTGTGATCTGCGACACGGGGTGCGACAACGCCTTTGTGATCTCCACCACCTGACGCCCGGTCATGTGGTCGGATGAGCGTCGATCTTCGTACGGGAAGCACGCGGATGATCACTGGAGGTGACATTTTGCAGCGTTGCCCCTGGTCAGCGTGGGGTCGCCGCTATCAAGAGGTGGGGGATGCAAGCAAATTGGCGTAGCGCTCCGTCAACTGCTAGGGCCGCACGGCCCGCTGGCGGAGGCCGGTCGGCGGCCGGCCGGCGTGACCGATCCGAGATCGCCGTGACCGTCCCGAGACCGTCGTGACCGTCCCGTGATCGCCGGTACGTGCTCACGTTCACGAGCACACCCACCCCTGCGGCATCACGGGAACATAACGGGCACTCACGAGTGACCTATCCCACGCGGCTTGCCGTCTTGAATGCTTGACCTTCGGGAAGCCTTGGCGCGGCGGATCAGTAGGTGATAAGCGCCCTCCGGGCGCGCATCGGCCCGTAAATGCCATGCGTAAGAACATGATCACGAGATTCGGACCGCCCGCCGCCCGGCCACCGTCCGGCGAAAAGTCCCTTTTATTCATCGCGTACGCGTCAAGTGTGGTGCACACCACCTTTGTTGGCAGCAACCTGTGGCTCCTGATAGCCGTGGTGCCATGTCCCCGAACGCAGTCATACCCAGCCACCGGAAGCCCCGCCGTTCCGCGTCCTCGCGGGCACTGCGCGCAGGGGTCACCGGTGGCATCATCACCCTGGCGGTGACCGGCGCGAGCATGCCCGCCGGCGCCGCGGAGAAGCCCGTCTCCGAGACCCAGGAAATGCCGACCATCACGTCGGCACTGGCGACCAGCCTGGCCAAGAGCGCGGACACCGCCCAGCAGATGGCGCTGGACTACGAGCGCCAGGCCGCGCAGGACACCGCCACCGCCGAAGCCACCGAGGCCGCCACCAAGGCCAAGGACGAGGCCGACCGCAAGGCCGCGGCCGAGAAGAAGGCCGAAGAGGCCCGCAAGGCCAAGGAGAAGGCCGACCAGGAGCGCGCCTCCCGCTCCTCCGAGCGCACCTCGCTGCGCTCCCTGTCCGCCGCGTCCGCGGACTCCCCCGTCTCCGGCGCGACCGGCAGCACCGCCTCCCTGATCAGCTTCCTGCGCGCGCAGATCGGCAAGTCCTACGTGCTCGGCGCCTCGGGCCCGTCCGCGTACGACTGCTCCAGCCTGGTGCAGGCCGCGTACCGCACCATCAACATCGACCTGCCGCGCACCTCGCAGCCGCAGTCCACCACCGGGCGCCAGGTGGGCCTGGACAACCTCCAGGTCGGAGACATCCTGTACTGGGGCAGCGCGGGCAGCGCGTACCACGTCGCCGTCTACTCCGGTAACGGCAACTTCATCGGTGCCCAGAACTCCAGCACCGGCATCGTGGAGAAGCCGCTGAGCTACAGCCAGCCGACCGGCGCGGTCCGCGTCCTGTAGGTCGCCCCCCCACGCACGGCCGAGGGCCGCCGTTCCCACCGCTCGGGAACGGCGGCCCTCGTGCGTTGCGCGCGCAAAGTTCCGGCGCATCTCGGGTAATTCCTGATATGGCGCCCCATCATCGGATAAGCGGCCGTCGTCCATTCGATGAAGAGACGCCCGTTCGGCACAACTACCGTAACGACTCTGTCCCAGTTGTACCTCTCGCCGTACTCATCCCTTCCGCCCCGCAATGCCCGCATCCTCATTTCTCCGGCACCGGACGGCGGCTGACGAGAGGAAGCACTTACTTATATGAAAATCCACCGTGCCCATATCTTTAGGGCTGTCGCCTGGACGGTGACGGCGACCGCACTTGCCTCCACTCTCAGCCTGGGCCCGGTCCATGCCACCGAGCCTGCCTGCCCGCCGGCCGAACCGCAGCAGAAGCCCGCCCCTACCTGTCCCGCACCGTCCGCCGACAAGCAGGCGGCGAAGAAGCAGGCCGCCAAGAAGCAGGCGGCAAAAAAGCAAGCTGCCAAGAAGCAGGCCGCGAAGAAGCAGGCAGCGAAGAAGCAGGCGGCCGAGCGGGAGGCCGCCAGGAAACAGGCCGCCGAACGGGAGGCTGCCCGGAAACAAGCCGCCGAGCGGGAAGCCGCGAGGAAGCAGGCCGCCGAGAAGCAGGCGGCGAAGAAGCAAGCCGCGAAGAAGCCGCGCCCCAAGAAGCAGGCCGCGCGCAAGCAGACCACCAAGAGGCCGCCGGGCTGTCCCCCGTGCCAGACCGCGCCCAAGAAGCAGGCCGCGAAGAAGCCCAGCACGAAGAAGCCCAGCACGAAAAAGCCTTCTGCCAAGAAGCCGTCGGCCCAGGACCCTTCGGCACAGCGGCCCCCGGCGGCGAAGCGGCCCCCGGCCAAGCGCCCGCCCGCCAAGCGGCCGCCCGCCAAGAAGCCCCCGGCCCAGAAGAAGCAGCTGAAGAAGGACCACGGCTGGAGCTGGGAAGGGCTCTACATCGACGCCGCCGACCTGCGCAAGGTCAATGTCTTTCTCGCCCGCGCCAAAAAAGCCGAACGCACCATCAGCCCCCAGGTCCGCAGCATCGCGCGCAGGACCAACGCCACCATGGTCGGTTTCGACAACCGTCTGAGGTCGCCGGATTCGGTCAAGCGCGCGGTGGCCCGCACCATGCAGGGCAATCCCACCATGACCGCGGACGAGGCCCTGGGCAGGATCAACGACTCCGTCCGCTACATCCTCCAGTGGCCGGACAAGTCCTACGTCAAGGGCGTCAAGGACACCACCAAACTGCTGGAAGTCTGGAAGAACGACAATCTCCGCTGGTCCAACACCTGGGCCCGCCCGCGCGGTTACAAAGGCATCAACACCGCCTGGCGGGCGAACAATTCCGGTCATCCGTACGAGCTCCAGTTCCACACCCCGAAGAGCCGGGCCGCGCAGCGGAAGAGCCGGGCCCTGTACGAGGAGGCCCACAGCCCCCGGGCGACCTCCCAGCGCCGGGCGCAGCTCCAGGGTCAGATGAACAGGATCTACGCCACGGTTCCCTGCCCCGCGGGATCCCAGCTCCTCAACGGCCCGCGCCGCCGCTCCACATAACGCCCGAAGCCCCTGCTGGTCACCGGGTCGCGGATTTCCACGACCCGGTGAGCCGCGACGCGGTGCGCCCCGTGCCTTTATTTAAGAACCGGGGGGGGAGAACTGACCAACCTTCCCCCCTGCCCCCATTTTCGGTTTGTCACCTGATCAGGTGACGGGCTCGCTTGCGGGGGCCGAGAGGCTGTACGTTCGCGCCACAGTCCAAAAAAACGGCCCCCGGCGGGAGTGCAATCCCATTGCCGAGGGCCTGTCAGAGGAAGAAGCCCCTTCCTCATGACCTCATCAAGAGGAAGCAGGACCTTCCCCATGACTCGACCCGAGTCTAACGCGCGCCTCTGCCCCACCGCTGCCGTTCCGACACGTCCGCCCTCCGGGGTGTTCCACGTCCGGCACCACTACGACATCGAGTACCTGACCGTCGGCACGCATCTCCCTCTGAACACGCAGATCTCCTCCTCCGCCTGCGGCTACGCCGTACGCATCCAGGCCATGCCCGACGGCGCCTCCGTCAGCGCCCGGAAGCTCGCCGAGATCTTCAAGGAGAGCGAGTACATGATCGCGCGCGCTCTCCGGGAGCTGGAGGCGGCGGGCTACCTGGTCCGGGAGAAGGTGCGCATCGAGGGCCAGCGCATCATCACGGTGACCACGTTCTACGAGCACCCGGACGACCGGCTGCTCCCGTCCGTGCCGGCGGCGACGGCCGTACGGAAAGCGGCGCCCGTACGGGTGCCGGTGGCGGCGCCCGTGCCCGTACCGATGCCGGTGGCCACGCCCGTACCGGTGCTGGATGCGACGCCCGTACCGGTACCGGAATCGACTCCCGTACCGGCACCGCCGCTCCCCCCGGAGCCGCCGGCCGCGCCCGCCCCCGCGCCCCGCCCACAGCCTGTGGACACCCCCGAGCCCCCACAGACCGCACCCGAAGCCCCCAAGGCACCCGCGGCCCCCAAGCCGCCCAAAACCACCAAGGGCCCCAAAGCCCCCAAAGCCCCGGCGGCACCTCCCACCTTCACCCCCACCCCGGTCACCGACCTCCTCTCCGGCCTGCGGCTCGTCGACGCGCGGCTGACGCTCTCCGTACGCGATGTGCTCCGCCTGGCCCCGGCCGTCTCGGCCTGGCTGGACCGTGGCGTCCCCCCGGCACACGTCGTCCGTACGCTCACCTCGGCCCTTCCCGCCGGCGCCATCTTCCGCCCGGCCGCGCTCCTGGAGCACCGCCTGACCGAGTGGCTGCCGCCGCCCCTTCCCGTCCGGCCCGCCGAACAGCCGGTGCGCGCGCCCGCGGGCGCCATGACGCGGGACTGCCAGTTCTGCGGCCTCCCCTTCGCGGATCCACCCGCCTCCTCCCAAGACCGGCCGGCCTCGTCCACGTCCCTGGTCCGCTGCCCCCGCTGCCGTACGGCCGAGACGTGGACGGCGGCGGCGCCCCGGCCGGCCGCACTGCGCAACCTCCAGGCACCCGTCCGCCTCAGGACCGGAGCAGCCGCTTCTGGACGGACTCCAGCGGCCCGTACGAGAAGCGCCGCAGCCACAGCCGCGCCCCGGTGAACAGCACCAGGCACACCGTCGCCCACAGGCCGATCACCCACCACGGCCCCGCGTCCGCCCACCGCGCGGCCAGGCCCAGGCCGATGCCGTAACAGGCCAGCACGCACAGCGCGTTCTGGAGGACGTAGCAGGACAGGGCCGTGCGGCCGATCGCGGTGAGCCCGGCGGTCAGCGGGCCCGGCCTGCGCACACGGTCGACGATCAGGCCGACGAGGCCCAGGTAGCCGACGGCGACGACGGGTGCGGCCCCGTACCGGGCCACCAGGGCCCAGTCCGCCCCGGCCGCCACCGCGGCGACGTTGAGCGGGACGCCGACACCCAGGCCCCAGCCGCACATCCGGCGCCGGATGCGCCGCCCGTCCGCGTCCGGGCGGAAGGCGCCCGCCCGGTACAGCCGTACGCCGAGATGAAAGAGAAAGACGAGCAGTGCAAAGGAGATGACGGGTTCCAGGCGCAGCGCGATCGCGTTCTGCAGACGGAAAGCGATCTGCTCCGCGTAACTCCCCTCCGCGTACAACGCGACGACCCGCGCGCCGGCACCCCCGGAGCCCGCCCCGCCCCCGCCCCCGGCGCTCCCGGCCGCAGCGGCAACCGTCAGCAGCCCCAACAGCACCAGGTGCACCCCGCCCGCCACCCACATCAGCACCCGCCGCGTGCGCGCGGTACGCGTCAGCTGCCAGGCCACCAGGAGGGCGACGACCGCGTACCCCATCAGCACGTCCCACGCGAAGACGAGGACGAAATGCACCGTTCCCTCGGCGAAGAGGAACAGGGCCCGCCACTTGTAGCGGCCGGGCCACGTGCGGCCGCGCTTGGCGGCGGACTGGAACTGGATGGCGAGTCCGACGCCGAACAGAATCGTCAGCATCGACAGGAACTTGCCGTCCGCGACGAACCGGAAGGCTCCTTCCACGGCCCCGGCCCACGAGGCACCGAACGACGCGGCGGTGAGGTTCCCGCTGACCACGCCCCACTCCGCGCCCGGCGCCGCGAAGATCCAGACGTTGGTCATCAGCGTCCCCAGGATCGCCACCCCGCGCAGCACATCCAACAACGCCAACCGCCCGGCCGGCCCCACCCCCACCACACCATCCGCGCCACTGCCCCCCGGCGCCTCCGGCACACCGGCCCCGCCGGCCGTTCCCGCCGTCCCCGGCGCAGTCCCCACTGTCTCCGCCACGCCGCCTCCCTCCCCCGGTGCTCGCTTTCCCACCTATGGTCAGGGCAGGAAGATCCCGGTTCTTCGTCCGCGACGACGAGAAGCGACTACATCGTTCGATGCAGCGAGGCAGCCCGGCAGCATGCACCTCCGGGGGGCGGCCATACGCTGCCGCCCCACGACGGGCCCGCGCTACGCCTTCGGGGCCACCTTGCTCAGCCCGTTGATGATGCGGTCCATCGCGTCGCCGCCCGTGGGGTCGGTGAGGTTGGCGAGCATCTTGAGGGTGAAGCGCATGAGCATCGGGTGGGTGAGGCCGCGCTGGGTGGCGATCTTCATGACCTTCGGGTTGCCGATGAGCTTCACGAAGGCGCGGCCCAGGGAGTAGTAACCGCCGTAGGTGTCCTTGAGGATCTTCGGGTAGCGCTGGAGGGCCAGCTCGCGCTGGGCGTACGTGGAACGGGCGTGCGCCTGGACGATGACCTCCGCGGCGATGGAGCCGGACTCCATGGCGTACGCGATGCCCTCGCCGTTGAACGGGTTGACCAGGCCGCCCGCGTCACCGACGAGCAGCAGGCCCTTGGTGTAGTGCGGCTGGCGGTTGAAGGCCATGGGGAGGGCGGCACCGCGGATCGGGCCGGTCATGTTCTCCGGCGTGTAGCCCCAGTCGGCGGGCATGGAGGCGCACCAGGCCTTGAGGATCTCGCGCCAGTCCAGCTCCTTGAAGGAGGAGGACGTGTTCAGGACGCCGAGACCGACGTTGCTCGTGCCGTCGCCCATGCCGAAGATCCAGCCGTAGCCGGGCAGCAGGCGGTCCTCCGCGCCGCGGCGGTCCCACAGCTCCAGCCAGGATTCGAGGTAATCGTCGTCGTGGCGGGGCGAGGTGAAGTACGTACGGACCGCGACGCCCATCGGGCGGTCCTCGCGGCGGTGCAGGCCCATCGCCAGCGAGAGGCGGGTGGAGTTGCCGTCCGCGGCGACGACGAGCGGGGCGTGGAAGGTGACCGGCGTCTTCTCCTCGCCCAGCTTGGCCTCGACGCCCTCGATGCGGCCGGTCAGGTCGTTGATGACCGGCGCGCCGACGTTGCAGCGCTCGTACAGGCGCGCGCCGGCCTTCTGCGCCTGGCGCGCGAGCTGCTCGTCGAAGTCGTCGCGCTTGCGGACCAGGCCGTAGTCCGGGAACGAGGCCAGCTCCGGCCAGTCGAGCTGGAGGCGGGTGCCGCCGCCGATGATGCGCAGGCCCTTGTTGCGCAGCCAGCCCGCCTCTTCGGAGATGTCGATCCCCATGGAGATCAGCTGCTTGGTGGCGCGCGGCGTCAGGCCGTCGCCGCAGACCTTCTCGCGCGGGAAGGCGGTCTTCTCCAGGAGGAGGACGTCCAGGCCGGACTTGGCGAGGTGGTACGCGGTCGCCGAGCCGGCGGGACCGGCCCCGACGACGATGACGTCCGCGGTGTACTCGGAGCGGGGGGTGGTCACGGACTCGCTCACGGACTCAGTCGCGGACTCGGTCACGGCGGGATCTCCCGGAAGTCGATATCTGGGTGCCGACCGGCACTGGGCCCCGTCAGTCTATGGGGGCGCGGATGATCGGAATCTGAAGGGTTGGTCGGTTGATGCACGAGCCACTGCAAGCACCACGGACACCGTCCGGAACGGGATTCACGCTGCGGGTGCCGACCGAGGAGGACGCGTGGCACTGGCACCAGGTGTTCGACCATCCCGAGGTGATGGAGTTCCACGGCGGTGCCACGGCCGAACTCTCCGTCTACCAGGAGCTGACCGCAAGGCAGCGCAGGCACCACGCCGAGCACGGATTCTGCCTGTACTCGATGGTCGCCACGGAAGGACCGGCGGCCGGCGCCGTCCTGGGCCTCACGGGCGCGCAGCCCTGGCCGCACGACTGGGGGCCGGTCGGCGAGATCGAGATCGGCTGGCGGCTGGGGCGGGCGTACTGGGGCCGGGGGTACGCGACCCGGGCGGCCCGCGCCGCGCTGGAAGCCGTACGGGCGGCGGGGGTACGGAGCGTCGTCGCGATGGTGGCGGCCGGGAACGAGCGGTCCGTCGCGGTGACGCGGCGGCTCGGGATGCGGCATGCGGAGACGTTCCGTACGCCGGTGTCCGGGCGGGAGGGGTACTGCTTCCGGCTGGAGCTGTGAGTCGGTGCTGCCGGCGGGGGCCATGGAATCGGGCGGCCCCCGCGCCTGTCACGCGCCCGTCATGCCCCCGGCTTCGTCCCCCGGTGCAGGGCGACGATGCCGCCCGTCAGGTTGCGCCAGGCCACCCGCGACCAGCCGGCCTGCTGGAGGCGCGCCGCCAGCGCCGGCTGGTTGGGCCAGGAGCGGATGGACTCGGCGAGGTACACGTACGCGTCCGGGTTGCTGCTCACCGCGCGGGCGACGGGCGGCAGCGCCCGCATCAGGTACTCGGTGTAGACCGTACGGAACGGGGCCCACGTCGGCTCGCTGAACTCGCAGATGACGACCCGGCCGCCGGGCTTGGTGACCCGGTACAGCTCGCGCAGGGCGGCGTCCGTGTCCTGCACGTTGCGCAGCCCGAAGGAGATGGTGACGGCGTCGAACACGCCGTCCGCGAAGGGCAGTTGCATCCCGTCGCCGGCCACGAACGGCATCCAAGGGCGGCGCTTCTTGCCCTCGCCCAGCATGCCGACGGAGAAGTCGCACGGGACGACGTACGCGCCGGTGCGGGTGAAGGGCAGCGAGGAGGTGCCCGTACCGGCGGCGAGGTCGAGCACGCGCTCGGCGGGGCGCGCGGCGACGGCCCGCTCCACCTCCTTGCGCCACAGTCGCGCCTGCCCGAGGGAGAGCACGTCGTTGGTGAGGTCGTAGCGCGCCGCCACGTCGTCGAACATCGCGGCGACGTCCTGCGGCTGCTTGTCCAGAGAGGCTCGGGTCACCCGGCCATTGTTCCCTACGGCTCCGGAAGGCTTTGGACGGGGACGGCCCGATGCCCCCCTCAGAACATCCGGGCGGTCCAGCGGTGCTGTGTCGTGTGCATGGCATCGTGAGCGACCGAATGGGCCGTCCCCGCGGAAAAGATCCTGCCGGGTGGAAGTGGGAGTTCCGGTTGCATTGACGGGGTCCTGACGCAGGACGCGGGCGCCTTCACGGGATTCTGACGGGGTCAGAAGCCGACGACACTCATCAGGTCGATGCCGATCGGGAAGGGGCGATCGGTCTCCAGCTTTCCCTTGTGGCAAGGGTGCTCGGGGGCCGACACGTAGTCGCCCGTGCCGGAGTGCAGCCAGTACTCGTGCACCTCGGGGCAATTGTCGGCACCCCGCTCCACGCGCCAGAAGTACGGCACTCCCGCCGCTGCGTAGAGCGCCGGCTTGCGAACCCGGTCGTCGACCGCCGAGCCGGGCGACACCACTTCCACCGCGAGTCTCACGTTGGCGGCCGGTGTGCAGTCCATGGTGAAGAGGTCGAGGCCACGCCTGTCGTAGATCACGACATCAGGCTTGGTCACGATGAAGTCGTCCAGCATGACGCAGCGCTCGACGTTGACCCCGTGGTCCGGGTCGGGCACGGCCGATTTGAAGCAGTCTCGCAGCTCGTCCCGGACTTCGTCGTGCCACCAATTGGCCATCCCCCGAACCACGATCACTCCGTCCACGAGTTCCCAGTCGAAGGGGAGCTCCAGATGCTTCACCTGGTCGTATGCCCACCGCCCCCCGGGCGGGTTCATCCAGGTCTCCGGAGTCGCCTTCTCCAGCCGCCGGTCAGTGCTCATCACTGCTCCCATGGACGCGAGTGTGCACGCGAGTGCGGATCACGGTTCTGAATACGACAGTACCGTCACTCGAAGTAATGGACGGGCTTCTTGACGTTGACGGGGTTGACGCTCAGCGCCCCCGGTACACCAGCCGCCCGCCCAGCACCGTGACCAGGCAGCGGCCGTCCTCCGCGAAGACCGCGAAATCGGCCGGGGCGCCGGGGACGAGGGGCCGCGGGCCGGGGTGGTCGCGCAGGCCGGAGCGGGCGACCGCGGTGCGGACGGCGGGACGGGTGAAGGGGCCCGCGATCGATGTCGTGCCGGTGGCCAGGAGCCGCTGCACGCCCCGGCGGGCGCTCGCGCCCCAGCGGGTGTCGGTCATGCCGAGGGCGGTGAGGGTGTCGCCGGTGAGCGGGGCGGTGCCCAGGTCGTCGGCCTCGCGCGGGTCGGGGTGATAGGCGGATTCGAGCAGCGCGGCGCCGCCGGATTCGTGGCGTCCCGGGGTCAAGACGCCGTTCCAGTCGCGTACGCGGGCGCGTTCGCCGTACCGCTCGTACAGCTCCTCGTACGGGCCGATGGCCTCGATGCGGTCGCCGGAGACGACGACCGCGTGCCCGGGATCCGCGGCGCCGTCGGGGGCGCGGCGGACACCGTGCACGCGGTGGATCGTCAGCACGCGGGGCTCACCGGGGAGTCTCGGCCGGGGCTCAGTTGGCGTCGACGAGCTTCAGCTCGGGGTGCGCCGTGCCGCCCTCGATGGCCGTCGAGGAGATGTGCGAGGCCACGCGCTCGTCGGCCGGGTCGTTGGCCGGGTCGTCGTGCACGACCAGGTGCTCGTACGTGGTCGCGCGCTGCGCCGGGACGCGGCCCGCCTTGCGGATCAGGTCGATGATCTCCTGGCGGTTCGAGCGGTGCTTGGCACCGGCGGAGGAGACCACGTTCTCCTCCAGCATGATCGAGCCGAGGTCGTCCGCGCCGTAGTGCAGCGACAGCTGGCCGATCTCCTTGCCGGTGGTCAGCCAGGAGCCCTGGATGTGGGCGACGTTGTCGAGGAAGATCCGGGCGATGGCGATCATCCGCAGGTACTCGAAGATCGTCGCCTGGGTGCGGCCCTTGAGGTGGTTGTTCTCGGGCTGGTAGGTGTACGGGATGAAGGCGCGGAAGCCGCCCGTACGGTCCTGCACGTCGCGGATCATGCGCAGGTGCTCGATGCGCTCGGCGTTGGTCTCGCCCGTACCCATGAGCATCGTGGAGGTGGACTCGACGCCCAGCTGGTGCGCCGTCTCCATGATCTCCAGCCAGCGCTCGCCGGACTCCTTCAGCGGCGCGATGGCCTTGCGCGGGCGCTCCGGCAGCAGCTCGGCGCCGGCGCCCGCGAAGGAGTCCAGGCCCGCGGCGTGGATCCGGCGGATGGCGTCCTCGACGGTGGTCTTGGAGATCCGGGCCATGTGCTCGACCTCGGAGGCGCCGAGGGAGTGGATGACCAGCTGCGGGAACGCCTTCTTGATCGCGGAGAAGTGCTCTTCGTAGTACTCGACGCCGTAGTCCGGGTGGTGGCCGCCCTGGAACATGATCTGGGTGCCGCCCAGCTCGACGGTCTCCGCGCAGCGGCGCAGGATGTCGTCGAGGTCGCGGGTCCAGCCCTTGGCGGTGTCCTTGGGCGCCGCGTAGAACGCGCAGAACTTGCAGGCCGTCACGCACACGTTGGTGTAGTTGATGTTGCGCTCGATGATGTACGTCGCGATGTGCTCCGTACCGGCGTAGCGGCGGCGGCGCACCGCGTCGGCCGCGGCGCCCAGCGCGTGCAGCGGCGCGGAACGGTACAGGTCGAGCGCTTCCTCGGGCGTGATCCGCCCGCCTGCCGCGGCACGGTCGAGTACGGACTGGAGGTCGGCGTTCTCGGTCACCGGGCGTCCCTTCGCAGGCGGGCATAACGACCGAACCAGCGTACGCCAGCGGTACGACAACCCCGGCGGCGGGCGGCGCGGGCGTCAGCCGCCGGTCTTGCGCATCGCCGCGCGGGGCCGGCCGCCTGCCTGGTCGTCGGAGGCGAAGGCGAGCGTGCCGTCCTTGCCGAGCGTGTACGTGACGGTCGCCTCGGCGCCCGTACAGCCGGGGCCCGGCTTGCCGTCCGTGCGCTCCCGGAGGGTCAGCGTGGTGGCGGTGGCGGACACCAGCTTCGCCTTGGCCGCGCACCGGGCGATCAGGAAGTCGTACGAGGTGTGGACCACGTAGTCGCCCTTGGTGCCGGAAGTGATGGTGCTGGTGATGGTGCCGTTGGGGATGTCGTGGCGGGTGATGACCGTGCCGGTCCAGGTGCCGAGAAACGGCTTCGGGACGGCCGGCTTCGCGGGGCGGCCGTCCCCGGGCGGCGGGGACTGTCCGCTGCCGGGCGGCTTCGCCGCGGCGTCCTTGCCGGTGTCACCGTCCCGCCCGGGCAGCAGGTGGAAGACGAACGTGGCGGTCGTCGCGACGGCCAGCGCACCGGCCACGGACAGGACGAGCGTGCAGCTCATCCGGCGTCGGCCGGTGGTACCGCCACCGAAGGCACCTTTGACGGTGAGGCGGCGTTCTCTGGGCGGGGCGGGCGTTTCCGGCGGGTTCGGCGGCTGTGTGGGGACGGCGCCGGCGGTGGGCCAGGAAGGAGGGGCGATGTCGGGTCGGGGGGTGGGCCGGGGCGGGATGCAGGTGGGGTGCTGCCCGGAGGCGACCGGGGCCGCGGTGCCGGGGCCGGACGGGGCCGCGGTGCCCGGGCCGGACGGGGCGTCCGCCGGAGCGGCTGCCGGGACGTCGAAGGGGACGAGGCCGGAGGGTGCGCCGTGCGCGGGAGTGCCGGGCTTCCCGTACGGGACAGCGCCGGCCGCCCCGGAGCCCTGCGCGCCCTCCGCCGCCCGCGCGTCCAGGTTCAGCAGTTCCACCGCCTGCCTGCTGACGCTCTCGACCAGCGGCGCCGGCAGCCACCCGGCGCGCGACGGGCCGCCGTCCGTCCCCGCTGAGCCGCCCGGCGCGCCGTCCCCCGCCGCCGGGCCGCCCAGCCGCCGCACGATCTCCTCCGGCGTGGGCCGGTCCTCCGGCCGCTTCGCCAGGCAGGCCGCCGTGATCTCGCGCAGGCCGTCCGTGAGGGCCGTGCCGAGTTCCGGTTCGCCGTGGACGACCTTGTAGAGGAGGGCCGCCGAGCTGTCCCCGCTGAACGGCCCGGCGCCGGTGGCCGCGTACGCCAGTACCGCGCCGAGCGAGAAGACGTCGGAGGCGCCGGTGACCTCCTGGCCGAGGATCTGCTCGGGCGCCATGTAGCCGGGCGAGCCGACGGAGACGCCGGTGGCGGTCAGCGCGGCGCTGCCGTCCGTGGCGCGGGCGATGCCGAAGTCGATCAGCAGCGGGCCGTCGAGGGTGAGCAGGACGTTGGACGGTTTGACGTCGCGGTGGACCAGGCCGTGGGTGTGCACGGCGGCCAGCGCCCGGGCGAGGCCGGCACCCAGCGCCCGTACGGTGGTGCCGTCCAGCGGGCCGAAGTCCTCGACCGCGCGGGTGAGCGAGGGACCGGCCACGTAACCGGTCGCCACCCAGGGGACGGGGGCGTCGGGGTCGGCGTCCAGGACGGGCGCGGTCCAGGCGCCGCCGACCCGGCGCGCGGACTCCACCTCGCGCCGGAAGCGGGCCCGGAACTGGTCGTCGGCGGCGAACTGCGCGTGGACGGACTTCACCGCGACGGTACGGCCGCCGGCGCTGCGTCCGAGGTAGACGCGGCCCATGCCGCCCGCGCCGAGCCGGCCCAGCAGCCGGTACGTGCCGATGACGCGTGGATCGTCCGCCCCCAGCGGCTCCATGGCTTCGCCTCCCCCTGCCGGCCCGGATCACGCCCCAGCCTATGACCCAGGTCATGCCCGGTCCGGTGAACCCGTACAGCAGCTTTCGCCATCAAAGAGATGGAACGCCAGCAACCGTCCGACTTGTCCTGCGGGGCAGCGCACCACCCGGAGTCCTCCGTGCAGCATCCTTCCGGCGAGCAGCCCCCGCACGGCCCCGCCTACGGCCCCGCCCGCGTGCACCGCTCCCCGCGCCGCCGTGCGGGCAGGCGCAAGCGGCTCTGGCTGCTCGGCGCGGCCGTCGCCGTGCTCGGCCTGGCCGCCGTGCCCGTACTGAACGCCTTCGACGTCTTCTCCGACAACGGCGATCCGATGTCCTTCGACCGGCCCCGGCCGGACGGCGGCCCGGGCGGTTCCGCCGGCCCGGACGGGGCTTCCGACCCCCGGGTGCGGATGCCCACCGGCCCGCAGGCCGAGTTCCGGACGGCGAACACGCTCGACGACGGCACCAAGATCGGCGTGACCACGCTGCACGGCAAGAAGTCCGGTTTCACGGGCAAGGTCTGGGTGTGGGCCCCCAAGGAGTACTACGAGGAGAAGTACGCCAAGAGCGCCTTCCCGGTCCTCATCGCGCTGCCCGGCGGCCCCGGCTACCCGGTCAATTACTGGATGGGAACCGACCTGAAGCTGCAGAGCAGCATCAGCGAGTGGTCGAAGTCGGGCAAGAGCAAGCCGTTCATCGTCGTCATGCCGGTCCTGAACGCGGACGACAAGAACTACTACGACGGCAGCGACATCCCGGGGCAGCCGAAGATGGGCACCTGGATGTCCGACGACGTCCCCGACCTGGTCAAGGCCAACTTCCGCACCTTCGCCTCACGGGACGGCTGGGCCTTCATGGGCTCCTCCTCGGGCGCCTTCGTGGGCCTCAAGCAGGTGCTCCAGCACCCCGACCGGTTCAAGGCCGTGATCGCCAGCGGCCCGGACCTCCGTCCGGACTCGCCGCTGTGGCGCGGCCACGAGAAGGAGCAGCGCGCCAACGACCCGGAGCAGCTGGCCAAGAAGCTGATCGCCCGGCCCGGGGCCCCGGACGTGCACATCGCCTTCCAACTCGGCACCAAGGAGGGTGGCCGGGCCAAGCTGGAGTCGTTCATGAAGAAATACGGCAAGGGACCGGTCAAGACCCGCCTTCAAGTGATCCAGGACGGCGGACACAACGCCAGGGGGTACGTCCGCGGCATGAATGACGGATCGATGGAGTGGATCAGCAAGGTGATGCCGGGCCCGACGCCCGCACCCTGACCCACCGCCCGCCCGGCCGACCGGGCATTCCGTACGCCTTCCTTGCTTTTCCCGGCGACTTCCGGCGGCCCCGGCGACTTCCGGTGACCCCGGCGCCATGCCGGGGACTTCCGTCCGACTCCCGTTCGGCTCCTGTCCGGCTTCCCTACGGATTCCTTACGGCTTCCGTACGCCCCCCGTACGACTTCCGTATCTCCGTACGCGCCAACCGTGCCTTTCGTGTGCTTTTCGCACACCTCTCGCACACTTCCCGCAGGCGCCATATATGTCTCATGCACGTATCTCGCCTGCTTTTCGCACGGCTCCCGTACAGCTCGCGCACACCTTCCGTACGCGCGGAATTCGCCGCCGGAACCGGGACCGCACCACGGGGCCGGAACTAACCCCGCGGGTTCTGCAGGAGATCCACCCGCACATCCGCCGGATAGCCGGTCGATTCCCCGGTCCGGCGGGCGAATTCCGTCACACCGCGCAGCTGGTCCGGGCCGAAACGGAAGTCGAGTGTCGTGAAGTAGCGCTCCAGCACCTTCTCGTCGAAGGACTCCCAGCGCGCGGCCTGCTCGGCCACCTTGCCGACCTCCTCCAGCGACAGGTCGCGGGAGGCCAGGAACGCCTCGTGCACCTTGCGCACGACGACGGGCTCGCGCTCCAGGTAGTCCCGCCGCGTCGCCCAGACGGCGAAGACGAACGGCAGCCCCGTCCACTCCTTCCACATCTCCCCCAGGTCGTGCACCTGGAGGCCGAGCCGCGGCGCGTCGTGCAGGTTCGCGCGCAGCGCCGCGTCCCCGATCAGCACGGCGGCCTCCGCCTCCTGCATCATCACGCCGAGGTCGGGCGGGCAGGTGTAGTAGTCAGGGCTGACGCCGATCTTCTCGGCCAGCAGCAGCTGGGCCAGCCGTACGGACGTACGGGAGGTCGAGCCGAGCGCGACCCGGGCCCCGTCCAGCTCCTCCAGGGGCTTCTGCGACACGATCACGCACGACATGACCGGGCCGTCGCAGCCGACCGCCAGGTCGGGGAAGGCGACCAGGTCGTCGGCGGCCCGCAGGAACTCCACGAGGGTGACCGGCGCGATGTCGAGATCGCCGCGCACCAGCTGTTCGCTGAGCTTTTCCGGGGTGTCCTTCGTGAGCTCCAGGTCGAGCAGCGTGCCCGTCCGGGCGAGGCCCCAGTACAAGGGCATGCAGTTCAGGAACTGGATGTGGCCCACCCGCGGCCGGCTGCGACGGTGGTCGGCTGCGGCTCCTGCGGATGCGTCTCCAACGGTTGAATTGTCCACATGCGGAGGCTAGACCCGGTCCGTACCGGACGGCGCGGCGGGGGCTCCTGTGGCCGCCACACCGCACGGCTAAACGTGATCTTTGGCTCTTCCGCCTCACAAGCGCCCCGTGCTACGCTCAGCGCAAGTTGCAGTTTGGTTTCCCTTGCAGTACAGAGCCTGCGGAGCATGTGACGCCGCAGGCTTTTGTAGTTTTCAGACTTCTCGCAGGTTCTGGAGCAGGGCAACCCTTTGGCCCAAGGAGGGCTTATGGCTACCGGAACCGTGAAGTGGTTCAACGCTGAAAAGGGCTTCGGCTTCATCGCCCAGGACGGCGGCGGCCCGGATGTCTTCGTCCACTACTCTGCGATCAACGCCACTGGCTTCCGTTCCCTGGAAGAGAACCAGCAGGTGAACTTCGACGTCACGCAGGGCCCGAAGGGTCCGCAGGCGGAGAACGTCACGCCGGTCTGAGTTGCCCGGTCCGACCGATCGCGGTCGACTTAGCAGTACCCAAGGAGCCCCGCTCCTTCCTTTCGGGGAAGGGGACGGGGCTCCTGCCCATTTCCCCCGTCCCCTTCGCCAATCCCTTCACCCGCCGCCGGTTTTGCGCCGAGTACGGCCGTGCGGCGCCCTCCTGCCCTGTACGCCGAGTACGGCCGTGCAGCCCCCCTGACCTCCGCGCCGCCCGAGGCTACCGTGAAGGGTCATGACCGGGCCGACCATCGCGGCGCACCATGTGCGGGCCGTGCTCAGTGGTGTGCGGCGGGCGGGCATGGACATCGTGCCGTTGCTGCAGGCGGCGCGGATCGCCCCGTCGCTGCTCGGGGACGAGCGGGCGCGGATCGGCGCGGACCGGTTCGCCCGGCTGGTCAAGGAGGTGCAGCGGGCGACGGGCGACGAGTTCCTGGGGCTCGGGCCGCTGCCCAGCCGCCGGGGCACCTTCGCGATGATGGGTCTCGCCTGCGTGAGCTGCCCTGACCTCGGTACGGCGCTGGAGCGGGCCGTACGGTTCTACGGGCTCTTTCCCGGCGGGCCGGAGATGGCGGTCGCCGTGGAGAGCGCGGCAGGTTCCGTCGCGGGCACCGCCGCCGCCGAATTCATGGTCCGTACCGACCTGCGCCCGTACCCCGAAGGCACCTTCCTCGCCGAGTCCGTGCTGATCATCTGGCACCGGCTCTCCAGCTGGCTCATCGGCCGCCACATCCCCCTGCGGCACGCCTGCTTCACCCACCCCGCCCCCGCGCACGCCCATGAGTACGCGCTGCTCTTCGGCTGCCCGGTGCGCTTCGGGGCACCGCGCACCACCGCGGTCTTCGACGCCCGCTGGCTGGCGGCGCCGGTCGTCCGGGACGAGGCGGCGCTGACGGCGTTGCTGCGGCGGGCGCCCGCCGACCTGCTCAGCCGCCGGGAGTACGGCACGACCGTCACCGAACGGGTACGGCGCACCCTCGCTCTCGCCCTGCGCGCCTCGGGCCCGGCCCGTCTGCCGGAAGCGGCCGAGGTCGCCGCGCGGCTCGCGGTGAGCCCGGCGACGCTGCGCCGCCGGCTCCACGAGGAGGGGACCTCGTACCAGCGCCTGAAGGACGCGGTACGCCGGGACGCGGCGATCAGCTCACTGACCGCGGGCCGGGAGCCGATCGCCGAGCTGGCGGCGCGGCTCGGCTTCTCCGAGGACACCGCCTTCCACCGGGCGTTCCGGAGGTGGACGGGGACCACGCCGGGCGCGTACCGGCTGCACCCGCCGCCGGGGGTGCCGGCGGGCGCTCGGCCGGGTCAGCAAAGCTGAGCGTCCCGGTCAGCGCCGTACTTACCCGGGAGTCACTACGGTCACCCCAACTGACCCGTCTCCGGACCGTTGGGAGAGCCGCATGGTGCAACCCCGGGCCACCCGTGCGCTGCGTACCACCGCCCTCACCGCCGCCACGGCACTCGCCCTCTCGCTCGGCCTCACGAACGCCACGGCCACCGCGCGCTCAGCACCGCCCGTCCCGTCAGACCCGTACGCCTCGTCCGTATCGTCATTCAGCTCGTCCTCCGCCGCTGCGGACAGCGCACGCCCCGGCGACATCGTCAAGGCCACCCCCACGTCCTTCCACCCGCTGCCCGGCCAGCCGACCCGCACCCGCGCCTGGCACCTGGAGTACCGCTCGACCACCGCCAAGGGCGCCCCGAACGTCGTCTCCGGCACCGTCATCGTCCCGGACGACGGCCGCACCGGGCCGCGCCCGCTGGTCACGTACGCCGTCGGTACGGTCGGCCTCGCCGACACCTGCGCGCCCTCGGCCGGCTTCCCCAAGGGCACCACCGCCGAGGCCAACCTGATCCAGCAGCTCACGGCCCGCGGCTGGGCGGTCGCCGTGACCGATTACGAGGGCCTGGGCACGCCCGGCGACCACACCTACACCGTCGGCCGCGCCGAGGGGCAGGCCGTCCTGGACGCGGCCCGCGCCGCCCAGCGGCTGCCCGGCGCCGTCGCGGCGGGCGTCACCGAGGACTCCCCCGTCGGGATCATGGGCTATTCGCAGGGCGGCCAGGCGTCCGCCTGGGCGGCCGAGCTGCACGGTACGTACGCGCCCGAACTGAAGGTCAAGGGCACCGCGACCGGCGGCGTCCCGGCGGACCTGCTCAAGGTCGCCGACTTCAACAACGGCAATGTCGGCGCCGGCCTGATCCTGATGGCGGCCGTCGGCCAGGACGCCGCCTTCCCCGAACTGGACCTGGCCAAGTACCTCAATGCCAAGGGCCGGCACTACGTCGACTTCATGAGGAAGAACTGCGTGGCGATCGACGCCATCGCCGGTGCCTTCAAGAAGATCTCCGACGTCACGGTCCGGAACCCGCTGTACGAGGCGGACTGGCAGCAGCGGCTGCGCGAGTCGGACCTCGGTACGCGCAGGCCGGACGCGCCGGTCTTCCTCTACCACGGCACGCTCGACGAGCTGATCCCGTACGCCGTCGGCAAGCAGCTGCGCGCGGACTGGTGCGCCAAGGGCGCCGACGTGCGGTGGGCCGCGATTCCGCTGGGTGAACACGTCGTGGGCGCGATCGCGGGCGCCGTACCGGCCGCCGACTGGCTGGCGGGACGCTTCGCCGGGAAACCGGCGCACGGCAACTGCGGCTGACCGTACGGCCGTCCCCGCAGACCGGCCGCACCACGAGGAACCCCGTGCCACTTCCCCCACAGAGGTGACACGGGGTTCCGGTCTGCCGTGCCGGGCACCCACGAGGTTACCCGGAGGTCAGTTAACGGAGCATCAGGACGCGGGCCCGCCCCCGTACAACTCCTTGATCTCCGCGTCGAAGTCGCGCGCGATGGCGGCCCGCCGCAGCTTCAGCGACGGGGTGAGGTGCCCGGCCTGCTCCGTGAAGTCGACCGGCAGCACGGTGAACCGGCGTATCGATTCGGCCCGTGAGACCAGCTGGTTGGCGTCGTCCACCGCGCTCCGGATGTCGGCCAGCAGCGCCTCGTCACGCACCAGTTCCGCCATCGGCACCTGCTGCTTCCTGCGCATCTGCCGCCAGTGCGCCAGCCCCTCCGGCTCCAGCGTGACCAGCGCGGCGACGTACGGGCGGTCGTCACCGACGACCATGCACTGGCCGACGAGCGGGTGCGCCCGCAGCCGGTCCTCCAGCGGCGCCGGGGCGACGTTCTTGCCGTTGGAGGTGACGATCAGCTCCTTCTTGCGGCCGGTGATGGTCAGATAGCCGTCCGCGTCCAGGGCGCCGATGTCCCCGGTCGCCAGCCAGCCGCCGTTCCCGGCCTCGTCCCCGCGCCCCGGCCCGTACCCCTCCGCCCCCACCACCGTCCCGGCCTCGTCCACGCCCGCGGCCGGCCGCGCCCCGCGGCGCTCGGCGTCCCAGTACCCGCTGAAGACCTGCCCGCCGCGCAGCAGCACCTCCCCGTCCTCCGCTATCCGTACGGCGGTTCCGGGCAGCGGCCGGCCGACCGTGCCGATGCGGGGCTTGAGCGGCGGGGTGAGGGTGGCCGCCGCGGTGGTCTCGGTGAGCCCGTACCCCTCGAAGATCTCGATGCCCGCGCCGGCGTAGAAGGCCGCGAGCCGGCGGCCGAGCGGGGAGCCGCCGCAGATCACGTAGCGGACCTTGCCGCCGAGCGCGGCGCGGATCCGGCGGTAGACCAGCGGGTCGTACATCCGCCGGGCCGCCTTCAGCGCCACGCCGGGGCCGCTGCCCGTGCCGTGTTCCTGGGCCTCGACGGCCTCCCCGTAGCGCCGCGCGATCGCGGCGGCGCGGTCGAAGGAGGCGGCGCGGCCCAGCTTCTCGGCCGTGGCGCGGCCGGTGTTGTAGACCTTCTCCAGGACGTAGGGGATCGCGAGCAGGAACGTCGGCCGGAAGGCGGCCAGGTCGGCGAGCAGGTCCTCGGTACGGATGCTGGGCGCGTGGCCGAGCCGTACCCGGGCGCGCAGACAGCCGACCGCGACCATCCGGCCGAAGACGTGCGACAGGGGCAGGAAGAGCAGCGTCGAGGCGGGCTCGCTGCTGACCGACCGGAAGACCGGGTGCAGCAGCTCGATCGCGTTGTCCACCTCGGCGAAGAAGTTGCCGTGGGTCAGCATGCAGCCCTTGGGGCGGCCGGTGGTACCGGAGGTGTAGACGAGGGTGGCGATGTCGGCGGGACCGGTGGCCGCGCGCCGCTCGGTGACCAGCGCGTCCGGCACCGGCCGCCCGGCCGCCACGATCTGCGGTACGGCGCCGGTGTCCAGCTGCCACAGGTGGCGCAACTCGGGCAGCCCGGACCGTACGCCGCTGACCAGCCGCGCCTCCTCGACGCCCTCCACGACACAGGCCGCGGCCCCCGAGTCCCGCAGGATCCAGTGCGCCTGGTGGGCCGAGGAGGTCGGATAGACGGGTACGGTGACCAGCCCCGCCGCCCACGCGGCGAAGTCGACCAGCGTCCACTCGTACGTCGTACGGGCCATGATGGCCAGCCGGTCGCCCGCCCGCAGCCCGTGCGCGATCAGCCCCTTGGCCACGGCGAGCACCTCGGCGGCGAACTCGGCGGCGCTCACGTCCCGCCACGCGCCCCCGGCCTCCCGCCCCGCCTTCTTGCGCGCCAGCACCACCTCGGCGGGCGCTTGCGCGGCGTTGTCGAAGGGGATGTCTCCCAGTGAACCGGTCCGCACCGGCGCCACCAGCGGCGGTACGGACGCCTCGCGGACGACCCCGTCCCGTACCAGCGTGCGGGGTTCCACCAGCGCGGGCGCCGGCGGCCCGCCTTGCCGTTGCTGACTGGACACGAGCGGCTCCTCGTCTCACGGTGGGCGCAGGGCGTTTCGCGCGGTGGCCGACGAGGACCGACGGGCGGGAGGAGCAGGCCCGTTCGGCGGCCGTGGACAGCGCGCGGCCCGCAGGCACGCACTCTCGACCAACACCTGACCCGACAGTAACCTTACTTCGGAGTTAATTTACGCGAGGACCAGGAGTTGGCCAATGCCCGAACACCGTCTTCCTCCCGCCGATTCGGCCCCCGGCCCCCTCCGCGCCCCTCGCACCCCTCGTCCGGGCCGCCCGCTGCCCGCCCCGCACCGGCCGGGCGCCTGATGGCGGCCGACGCGCCGGGCGGCGCGACCACCGGCCTGTCCCGCGCGCCACGGCTGATGCCCGTACTGGCCAAAGGCCTGCTGACCGGCTTCGGCAAGCACCCGCGCCCGGACGCCGCGCTGCCACGCACCCGCCTCGTCCTGCCCGCCGTACGGATCGGGCTCGGCCGGGCCGCCACGTACGCCCGGGTCTGCGGGTACGACGCCACCGAACCGCTGCCCGTCACCTACCCGCACATCCTCGGATTCCCGCTGGCCGCACGGCTGATGAGCGCACGGGACTTCCCGCTGCCGATGCTCGGCCTGGTGCACACCGGCATCGAGATCACCCAGTACGCGCCGCTGCACCCGACCGACACGCTCGAACTGACGGTGTACGCGGGGACGTTGCGGCCGCACCGGCGTGGCACCGAGGTCGTGATGACCACCGAGGCGCGGCGCGCGGGCGCACTGGTGTGGCACGACCGGAGCACGTACCTGGCACGGCACCGGACGGCGGACGACGAGGAGGGGCGGCGCCCCGCACCACCCTCTCCCGCCGCCCGCGAACTCCCCGTACGCGCCCGCTGGCGCCTGCCCGCCGACCTCGGGCGCCGCCACGCCGCCGTCTCCGGCGACTACAACCCGATCCACCTGCACGCCCTCACGGCCCGCCCGCTCGGCTTCCCGCGCGCCATCGCGCACGGCATGTGGACCTTCGCGCGCTGCGCCGCCGAGGCGGTGCTGCCGGGCACGGCGACGCTGCGCATCTCGGCGGAGTTCCACGCGCCGGTGCTGCTGCCCGCCACCGTCACGTACGCCTACGAGACCACGCGCACCGGCGGCACGTTCCACCTGCGCGGCGGCCCTGAAGACCGTCCCCGCCTCCACCTGGAGGGACGGGTGTCCACGGACGTATGACGCTCGCGGGCCGGGTCCGGAGGACCGTGCTCACCCGCCCGGCGACCACCGCTCTCCGGCCATGAGCCGGCCCAGACCCGCCCAGGCGAAGTTCATCAGCGTCGCCGCGGTGTCCTTGGCCGACGGGCGCTCCCCCGGCGCCGCCTCGCTGCCGCGCCCGTTGGCCCAGTCGGCCAGCGATTCGGCGGCGCCCACCAGGGCGTGGGCCAGACCGGACACTTCGCGCGCGGCCGGCTCCGGGTCGCAGCCCGCCTCCTGGGCGGCCGCGCCGATCATCGCCGTGACGAACTCGACGATCTCCGCCCGCATCGCGGCGACCTCGACCGCGAACGGCTCCCCCTGGGTACGCGCCTGCTGGTGCAGCACCGCCCAGCCGTCCGGGTGTTCGGCCGTGTGCGCGAAGAATCCCTTGAGCCCGCTCCACAGCTGCCGGTCGGCGGGCGCGTCCGGCTCCACCGCGGCCCGTACGGCCGCCGCCAGCGCCGCCGACTCCCGCCGGATCACCGCACTGAACAGCTCCTCCTTGGAGTTCAGGTACAGATAGACCAGCGGCTTCGACACCCCCGCCACCTCGGCGATCTCATCCATCGAGGCCGCCCGGTAGCCACGCCGCGCGAAGGTCAGCACGGCCGCGTCGAGCATCTGCTGCTCCCGTACAGCCCGCGGCATTCGCTTGCTCTTCACAGTTCCCACGCCAATTGCCCTTCCGTCCCGCCCCTTTACCGCCAAGTAAGTTTACGTTTTCCCGCCTTGTCCCCACGCCCCTTGACGCGATCGCTCCGCTCACGAGACGATACGCCTCGTCTCGTCATTGCCGTCCGAGAGGAACGCCCCATGCCCCAGGCGCACCAGCAATTCATCGAAGCGGCCCCTGGCGTGCGCCTGTGGACCGAGCAGCGCGGCCCGGCCGACGCGCCCCCACTGCTGCTCGTCATGGGTGCCCAGGCCTCCGGACTGGGCTGGCCCGAGCCGTTCGTGGACGCGCTCGCCGTCCACCACCGGGTCATCCGTTACGACCACCGCGACACGGGCCGCTCCACCTGGTCCTTCGACGAACAGCCGTACCGCATCACGGACCTGGCGCAGGACATCGTCCGCGTCCTGGACGGCCTCGGCGTCGAGCGGGCGCACCTGGTGGGGCTGTCACTCGGCGGGATGCTGACGCAAATCGTCCTCGCCGACCACCCCGGCCGGGTACTGAGCGCCACCCTGATGGGCACCTCCGCGCTGAGCACCGCCCCCTACACCCGCCCCGACGGCACCCGCGTCCCCGTCTCCGAACTGCCCGGCATCGCACCCGAGGTACTGGAGATGTGGGCCCGCCCCGTCGAGGACCACGGCCTGGAAGCCGAACTCGACCGGCGCGTGGAACACTGGCGCGTCCTCAGCGGCGGACAGCTCCCCTTCGACGCCGGCCACTACCGCGCCCTGGAACGCCGGATCATCGAACACACCGGCCGCTACGACGTCTCCACCGCCCCCGCGCGCGCCGACCACTCCGGCATGCTCCGCACCGAAGCCCTGGCCGCCAACCAGATCCCCACCCTCATCATCAACGCCCCCGCCGAACCCGTCTTCCCACCACCGCACCCCCACCACCTGGCCCAAGTGATCCAGAACGCCCACCTGGCAGAAATCCCCGGCATGGGCCACGCCCTGCCCCCGGAGGTCCAAGGACCACTGGCGGAGGCGATCCTGGCGCATACGAAGGCGGTGGGCTGAGGGGCAGAGGAGCTGCGTACGGAGCCGGACCGGCCCGAACGCACGCGAAACGCCGGACGGGCTGGGGGCGGTCCCCAGCCCGTCCGGCGTTCAGATCACCGCGGCCACGCGGCGGAAGCCGCTCCTAGACGCCGGCCGGTGCCGGTACCGACACCTTCTGCCCGGCCGGCTCGGCGTCGCCGACCGCGCCGTCCTCCAGCTCCACGCCGGCGGCCCGGGCGTACGCGCCGCGGTCCAGGATCTTCTCCTTGGCCGAGACCAGGATCGGCACGGCGACCTGCCCGGCCACATTCGTAGCCGTCCTCATCATGTCCAGGATCGGGTCGATGGCCATGAGCAGGCCGACGCCCTCCAGGGGGAGGCCCAGGGTGGACAGGGTGAGGGTGAGCATGACGGTGGAGCCCGTCAGGCCGGCGGTGGCGGCGGAGCCGATGACCGAGACGAAGGCGATCAGCACGTAGTCGCCGATGCCCAGGTCGACGTCGAAGATCTGGGCGATGAAGATGGCGGCGAGGGCCGGGTAGATCGAGGCGCAGCCGTCCATCTTGGTCGTGGAACCGAAGGGCACCGCGAAGGACGCGTACTCCTTCGGGACGCCCAGGCGCTCGGTGACCTTCTGGGTCAGCGGCATGGTGCCGACCGAGGAGCGGGAGACGAACGCCAGCTGGATGGCGGGCCAGGCGCCCTTGAAGAACTGCAGCGGGTTGACCTTGGCGAAGACCGAGAGCAGCAGCGGGTAGACGCCGAAGAGGACGATCGCGCAGCCGACGTAGATGTCGACGGTGAAGGTCGCGTACTTGCTGATCAGGTCCCAGCCGTAGTCCGCGATGGCGTAACCGATCAGGCCGAGCGAGCCGATCGGGGCGAGGCGGATGACCCACCACAGGGCCTTCTGGAGCAGCTCCAGCGCGGAACGGCTCAGGCGCAGCACCGGCTCGGCACGGTCGCCCAGCTTCAGGGCCGCGATGCCGGCCACCGTCGCCAGGAAGACGATCTGCATGACCTTCAGCTCGGTGAACGGCGTGATGACGTCCTTGGGGACGATGCCGGTCAGGAAGTCGATCCAGGAGCCGGCGTGCTGCGGGAGCTTGCCGTCCTTGGGGGTCAGGCCGGTGCCCGCGCCGGGGTCGCTGACCAGGCCGATCGCCATGCCGATGGCGACCGCGATCAGCGAGGTGACCATGAACCACAGCAGGGTTCGGGTGGCCAGCCGGGCGGCGTTGTTGACCTGCCGCAGGTTGGTGATCGAGACCAGGATGGCGAAGAAGACCAGCGGCGCCACGGCCAGCTTGAGCAGCTGGACGAAGAGGCTGCCGATGGTGTCGAGGGTGGTCTTCAGCCAGGAGATGTCGCCGCTCTTGGCGATCCAGCCGAGCAGCACACCGAGGACGAGGCCGAGCAGGATCTGGGCCCAGAAGGGGACCTTGGGTATGCGGCGGGAGGTTCTGGCGGTCTCGGGCGACCGCTCGGTCTCGGAAGACGTGGTGGACAACGGACACACTCCGGGGACAGACAGGCGTCGAAAGGTGAGGAAACGGCGGACAGCGCCAGGGGACAGGAGGTCCGTATCGATCCGTACGGGATCTCCGGCCGCTGCGGTGAAGGGGTCAGCGGCGGCAACAGGCCGCGGACATACAGCGGCAGAGATCGACGTGCAGGCGCGCCACGAGCGGGACGCCCGTGGTGGGGTGGTGCGCTGCTGCTGTCTTCATGTCGAACACGTTAACACTTGAACTTTGGGGAACCCAAAGACTTTCTTTGGGTCGGGGGGACGGGATGCGCCCGGAGTGCCGTGTGAAACGCGTGATGCCCCGCCGTGGAGGGGTTTTCTCCACGGCGGGGCATCCGTCGGCTGTAAGGCGCGTCACAGCGCCGGCGCGGTGTCCCCGGACTACAGGAGGCCGTCCTCCTGGCGGGCGTTGGCCGCGATGCGGGCCTTCTGCCGGTCCACCTTGGCCACGATCTGCTCGGACATCGCGTCCCGCTGCCTGCGCAGCAGGACGAAGCTCAGCGGCGCGGAGATCACGATCGCGAGCAGCAGCAGCCATACGGCGTTGGAGCTGCCCACGCCGAGCGGGATGACGTGGAAGTACGCCAGCACCCAGACCAGCGCGAAGCAGGCGACGAAGATCCCCAGACGCAGGGCGGTGTAGCGGAGCGTGGCGAACTTCTGGCTACTCACGGGCGGACCTTCTTCACTACGACAACCGAAAGGGTCTGCGTCCAGTCAAGCACAGCCCGATTCGTGATCTTTTCGGACCCCTGCCGGGGAAGCGGGACACCCCCGGGCTCGCCCGGGTCCGCCCGGGCTCACGCCAGCTCGCGCCACATCGTGATGTCGTCCCGGTAATCGTCGTCGGCCAGCTTGATCGCCGACGGCACCCGGCCGACCTCCTTGTAACCGCAGGAGGCGTAGAACCGCTCGACGCCGATGCCGCCGCGGCAGGTGAGCCGGATGCCCTGGATGCCGTCGGTCGCGCGGGCCGCCTCGTCGACGGCGGCCATCAGGGCGCGGCCCGCGCCCTGCCCCTGGAGGGCGGGGTGCACCATCACGGTGTAGGCCCACAGCCAGTGCTTCATCAGGCGGTGCTGGTTGAGGTGGAGGAACGCGGTGGCGAGCACCCGGCCGTCCCGCTCGTCGCGGCCCGCGATCAGCCGGGCGCGCCCCTCCGACATCGCCACCAGGTGGGCGAGCAGGTCGGGGCGCACGTCCTCGGCGGTGACCGGCGGGACGAAGCCGACGGCCCCGCCCGCGTTGGACACCTCGGCCCACAGCGTCCGGATGCCGTCGGTCAGTGCGGGCGTGACGGCGGGGTCCAGGTCGAAGCGCAGATCCATGGTGCGGACCCTAATCACCTCGCGTCGAACCCGTCGCCGCCGTACCGCCTGTCCCGGACGTCACACCCGCATCGGCTGCGGGGCCTCGCGGCGCTCCGCGTCCGGGCCCGGGTACTCCCGGATGATCTCGTAGCGGGTGTTGCGCTCGACCGGCCGGAAGCCCGCGTCGCGGATCAGTTCCAGCAGGTCGTCGCGGGTGAGCTTGTTCGGCGTGCCGTAATTGTCCGCGTCGTGCGTGATCTTGTACTCGACGACCGAGCCGTCCATGTCGTCGGCGCCGTGCTGCAGCGCGAGCTGCGCGGTCTGCACGCCGTGCATGACCCAGAAGACCTTCACGTGCGGGATGTTGTCGAACAGCAGCCGGGAGACGGCGAAGGTCTTCAGTGCCTCGGCGCCGGTCGCCATCGTGGTGCGCGCCTGGAGCTTGTTGCGGACCTTGCCGTCCTTCATGTCCACGAAGTCGTGCTGGTAGCGCAGCGGGATGAAGACCTGGAAGCCGCCCGTCTCGTCCTGCAGCTCGCGCAGGCGCAGCACGTGGTCGACGCGGTGCCGGGGCTCCTCGATGTGCCCGTACAGCATCGTGGCGGGCGTCTTGAGGCCCTTCTCGTGCGCCAGGCGGTGGATGCGCGACCAGTCCTCCCAGTGGGTGTCGTGGTCGACGATGTGCTGGCGCACCTCCCAGTCGAAGATCTCGGCGCCGCCGCCGGTCAGCGACTCCAGGCCGGCGTCGATCAGCTCGTCGAGGATCTCGGAGGCGGGCAGCCCGGAGATCTTCTCGAAGTGGTGGATCTCGGTGGCGGTGAACGCCTTCAGGGAGACCGTGTCGGGCAGCGCCTCCTTGAGGGCGCTGAGCGAGCGCGGGTAGTAGCGCCACGGCAGGGTCGGGTGCAGGCCGTTGACGATGTGCAGCTCGGTGAGGTTCTCGTTCTCCATCGCCTTGGCGAGGCGGACGGCCTCCTCGATGCGCATCGTGTACGCGTCCTTCTCGCCGGGCTTGCGCTGGAAGGAGCAGTACGCGCACGAGGCGGTGCACACGTTGGTCATGTTGAGGTGGCGGTTGACGTTGAAGTGCACCACGTCACCGTTCTTGCGCGTGCGCACCTCGTGGGCGAGGCCGCCCAGCCACGCCAGGTCGTCGCACGCGTAGAGGGCGATGCCGTCCTCACGGGTCAGCCGCTCCCCGGACCGGACCTTGTCCTCCAGCTCGCGCTTGAGACCCACATCCATGGATGCAGTCATCCGGCCGCCTCCCATATCTCTGCCAAAATCGGGCTTCACCGAGCGTACTCCCCCGTTTTCCGGCCCGGCCGGGGCCCCCGCCGGGCCCCGGTGCCGGTACGGCCGGGAGCCCGCCGTACCGGCCCGGGGCCGGGGTTCTTACGCGTCCTCGGGCAGCTCGCCGACGCGGTTCTCCCACTTGGTGGAGAGCACGATGGTGGTGCGCGTACGGGAGACGCCCTTGGTGCCGGAGAGCCGGCGGATGGTGCGCTCCAGGCCGTCCACGTCGCTGACCCGGACCTTGAGCATGTACGAGTCGTCGCCGGCGATGAACCAGGCGTCCTCGATCTCCGCGAGGTCGCGCAGCCGCATGGCCACGTCCTCGTGGTCGGCGGCGTCCGACAGGGAGATGCCGACCAGGGCGGTGACGCCCAGGCCCAGGGAGGCCGCGTCGACGGTGGCGCGGTAACCGGTGATCACGCCGGCCGCCTCCAGGCGGTTGATCCGGTCGGTGACGCTGGGGCCGGACAGGCCCACGAGCCGGCCCAGCTCCGCGTACGAGGCCCTGCCGTTCTCCCGCAGTGCCTGGATGAGCTGCCTATCTACGGCATCCATACGCCCCTGACCTTCCATTCGCTCTGCAATCCCGGCTTTTCCATGTAGAATCTAAGGCATACAGGGGCTGCGACCCTGTAAACCGTCAATCTCAGTTGATCAAAGACGATCTTTCACAGGAGAAGTCACCGTGTACTCGATCGAGATGGCCTACGCCCGCATGCGCGAGCTGCAGGACCTGGCCAATCGTTCTCGTGCTCACCGTCCCGCCACCGCCGCCGAGGGCAAGCGCCGCTTCGGCCGTAACGGCTCCAAGAAGCGCTAGTTCTCCTCCTTGGAGCCCGACCCGAGCTCCCCGGCCCACCGCCGGTAGAGCCGGTGCGGCACACCCGCCGCGTCCAGCACCCGGCCCGCGACGAAGTCCACCAGATCCTGGATGTGCGTCGCTCCCGCATAGAACGCCGGAGAGGCGGGCAGCACGACCGCGCCCGCCTCGTCCAGCGTCACCAGATGCCTGAGGGTCTGCCCGTTCAGCGGGGTCTCCCGCACCGCGACCACCAGCTTCCTGCGCTCCTTGAGCGTCACGCTCGCCACCCGCTGGAGCAGGTCCTTCGACAGCCCCAGCGCCACCCCGGCCACACACGCCGTGCTCGCCGGGACGATCAGCATCCCCTTGACGGGGTATGAACCCGACGACGGCCCCGCGGCGAGATCACCGGCCGGCCAGTACCGCACCAGGTCCAGGTCCGCTTCCGTGATGCCGAACGTGCCCGGCTTGCCGTCCGCGCCGCGCGCCAGCCACTCCCGCAGGTCCGCGCGCCAGTGCGCGTCCCGGAAGGAGATACCCGTCTCGTCCAGCAGCGTCAGCCGCGAGGCCCGGCTGACGATCAGGTCCACCGCCTCGCCGGCCGCGAGCAGGCCGCGTACCGCCGACGCCGCGTACGGAGTGCCGGACGCGCCGGAGACACCCACCACCCAAGGGCGGCGGGGCACGTCGGCTGACCCGGCGGCCGGCCGGGCGGAGCGCCCGCCGGGCCTTGTGACACCGGGCTGACTGGGGTTGTTGTCCTGCGGTTCCACGGTTCGAGCCTATCCGGCGGAACCATCGGACCCCGCACGGCCGTTTGTTCCAGTGAACGGGGAAGGGGAGGGGCCGCAGATGATGACGCGAGCACTGGAGCGCGCGAAGCCCGCCGCCGCGCTGATGCTGGGCTGGGTCGCGCTGCTGTGGGCCCTGGAGATCGCCGACACCGCGTCCGGCAACGCGCTGGACACCTTCGGCATACGGCCGCGCGAGCTGAGCGAGCTGGCCGACGTGCTGCCCGCCGCCTTCATCCACTTCGGCTTCGACCACCTGACCGCCAACACGCTGCCGCTGCTGCTGCTCGGCTTCCTCGCCGCGTTCCGGGGCGGCCTGCGCCGGTTCGCCGGGGTGGCCCTGCTGATAACCCTGACCAGCGGCCTGGGCGTCTGGCTGACCGCCCCCGCCGGCAGCAACACGGCCGGCGCCTCCGGCGTCGTCTTCGGCCTCTTCGGCTACCTGCTGATACGCGGCTTCACCGACCGCAAGCCGCTGGACATCGGCCTCGGCGCGCTGGTCGCCGTGGTCTACGGCTCGCTCCTGTGGGGCGCGCTGCCCACCGAGAGCGGCATCAGCTGGCAGGGCCACCTCTTCGGGCTGGCCGGCGGGGTGCTCGCGGCGTTCGTCTTCCGGCGGCGCCCGGCCGCGCGGACACCCGGCGAGCGGGCCCGGCCGGTCCCGTAGGCCCGCAGGCTCAGAGCGTCAGGCCGCGGACGAACAGGTCGAGCAGCGCGCAGCCGAACAGCGCTATCCCGATGAACCCGTTGACCTGGAAGAACGCCCGGTTGAGCCGGGAGAGGTCGTGCGGCCGCACGATGGTGTGCTCGTAGAGGAACGCGCCGATGACGATCACCAGGCCGAGCCAGAAGAAGACTCCGGCGTGGGTGGCGAGCGCGTACCAGACCAGCAGGGCCGTGGTGACGGCGTGGCAGGCGCGGGCGCCGTGCAGTGCCCCCGGGATGCCGAAGCGGGCCGGTACGGACTTCACGCCGTGCGCCCGGTCCGCCTGGACGTCCTGGCAGGCGAAGATCAGGTCGAAGCCGCCGATCCAGACGCCCACGGCGACCCCGAGGATCACCGCGTCCCAGGACCACGACCCCGTGACGGCTATCCACGCGCCGACCGGGCCCATCGCCTGGGCGAGGCCCAGGATCGCGTGCGGGAAGTTCGTGAACCGCTTCCCGTACGGGTAGACCACCATCGGGATCACGGCGATCGGCGCCAGCATCAGGCACAGCGGGTTCAGCAGGGCCGCGGCGCCCAGAAAGAACACCACGGCGATCAGCGCGCCGGTCCAGGCGGACCGTACGGACACCGCGCCGGTGACCAGCTCGCGGCCCGCGGTGCGCGGGTTACGGGCGTCGATCTCCCGGTCGATGATGCGGTTGGCGGCCATCGCGAACGTCCGCAGCCCCACCATGGCGACCGTGACCAGCAGCAGCTCGACCCAGTGGACGGTCCTGTCCACCTGGTGCATCGCGGTCAGCGAGGCGATGTAGGCGAAGGGCAGCGCGAAGACCGAGTGCTCGATCATCACCAGGCGCAGGAACGCCTTGATCCTGCCGGGCGGTGCGGGTTCCGGGGCGAACAGATCCGGTGTCGCTGAATCGGCGCTCATGTCTAGAACCCGTACTCCTTCCAGCGGCGGTCGACCTTCGCCGCCGTCGCGGTGTCCGACTCGACCATCTCCGGCCAGCCGCCGTCCCTCGTGTACCCCTCCTCGGGCAGCTTCCGCGTCGCGTCGATGCCCGCCTTGCCGCCCCAGAACTGCTGGTACGAGGCGTGGTCGAGGTGGTCGACCGGCCCCTCGACGACGGTCAGGTCCCGCGCGTAGTCCGTGTTGCCGAGGGCCCGCCAGGACACCTCGTGCAGGTTGTGCACGTCGCAGTCGGCGTCGACCACGATGATCAGCTTGGTCAGCGACATCATGTGCGCGCCCCAGATGGCGTGCATGACCTTCTGGGCGTGCTTGGGGTACTTCTTGTCGATCGAGACGATCGCGCAGTTGTGGAAGCCGCCCGACTCGGGCAGGTGGTAGTCCACGATGTCCGGCACGATGATCTTCAGCAGCGGCAGGAAGAACCGTTCCGTTGCCCGGCCCAGCGGCCCGTCCTCCGTCGGCGGCCGGCCGACGACGATCGACTGGAGCAGCGGCCGCTTGCGCATCGTGACGCAGTCGATGGTCAGCGCGGGGAACGGCTCCTGCGGCGTGTAGAAGCCGGTGTGGTCGCCGAAGGGGCCTTCCGGCAGCATCTCGCCCGGCTCCAGCCAGCCCTCCAGGACGACCTCGGCGTTGGCCGGGACCTGGAGCGGGACGGTCTTGCAGTCCACCATCTCGATCCGCTTGCCCTGGACGAACCCGGCGAACAGGTACTCGTCGATGTCGCCGGGCAGCGGCGCGGTGGAGGCGTACGTCACGGCCGGCGGGCAGCCGAAGGCGATGGCGACCGGCAGCTTCTCGCCGCGCTTGGCGGCCACCTGGTAGTGGTTGCGGCTGTCCTTGTGGATCTGCCAGTGCATGCCGATGGTGCGCTTGTCGTGGCGCTGGAGGCGGTAGAGACCCAGGTTGCGTACGCCGGACTCCGGGTCCTTGGTGTGGGTCAGGCCCAGGTTGAAGAACGACCCGCCGTCCTGCGGCCAGGTGAACAGCGCGGGCAGCCGGTCCAGGTCGACGTCGTCGCCGTGCAGCACGACTTCCTGGACCGGGGCGGCGTCGCCCTTGACCTTCTTCGGCGGTACGTGCGTCATGTTCGCGAGCTTGCCGAACGCCTCCCGCACGCCGACGAAGCCCTGCGGCAGCTCGGGCTTGAGCAGCCCGCCGATCTTGTCGCTGATGTCGTCGTACGACGACAGGCCGAGCGCCTTGAGCAGCCGGCGGTCGGTGCCGTAGACGTTCATCGCCAGCGGCATCGACGAGCCCTTGACGTTCTCGAAGAGCAGCGCGGGCCCGCCGGACTTCTGCACCCGGTCCACGATCTCGCCGACTTCCAGGTGCGGGTCGACCTCGGCCTTGATCCGCTTGAGGTCGCCCTCCCGGTCGAGCGCGCGCAGGAACGAGCGAAGGTCGTCATAAGCCATGCGGTCCAGTATCCGGTACGCACTACCCTGGACGGGTCACCGGGCCCCGCCGAGGCCCGCCCGTCAGCTCAGGGGGGCTGCTTCCGCAATGCTCAGGTATCTGCCGTTCCTTCTGATCCTGGCGCTGTGGATCTACGCGTTCATCGACTGCCTGAACACGCCGGAGAACCAGGTACGCGGCCTGCCGAAGATCGCCTGGGTCTTCATCATCCTGCTGTTCGGCGAGGTGCTGATCGGACCGGTCGCCTGGCTGGTCGCCGGCCGTCCCCGCCGCGAGCACGCCGGCGGCGGCGCGCCGTGGCCCCGCGGCGCGCGCGGCCCGGCCCAGAAGTGGGTGGCGCCGGACGACAACCCCGACTTCCTGCGCTCGCTCAAGGACGAAGGCCGCAAGAACGAGGGCCGCAAGGACGAGACGCAGCAGGCGGAGAGCGGCAAGGACGAGGCGCGCCTGAAGGACTGGGAAGCCGACCTGCGGCGCCGCGAGGAAGAGCTGCGGCGCAAGGAAAACGGTTCGGCGGACGGCGAGGGGAACAACCCGCCGCCGAAGGGCTGACGCCCGCCGGTCGGCGCTCCCCCGCGCTCCGGACACACCGGCCTGATCACGTCCCACGCGTTGCCCGGCCGTCCCGAGGCGAGGAGAGTGGCCGTCGTGAAGGACCGGGAGCGGGAGATGCTGGCGACGGCGCTCGCCGAGGCACGGGCCGGACTGGCGGAGGGCGGCATCCCCATCGGCGCCGCGCTGTACGACGCCGACGGCACCGTCCTCGGACGCGGCCGCAACCGGCGCGTCCAGGACGGCGACCCGTCCGCGCACGCGGAGACCACCGCCTTCCGCGCCGCGGGCCGCCGCCGCGACTACCGCGGCACGACGATGGTCACCACCCTCGCCCCGTGCTGGTTCTGCTGCGGCCTGATCCGCCAGTTCGGCATCTCGCACGTCCTGATCGGCGAGGCGCGCACCTTCCACGGCGGGCACCACTGGCTGGCACAGAGCGGCATTCGGATCGTGCTGCTGGACGACACGGAATGCAGGACGCTGCTGCGCGAGTTCATCGCGGCCCGGCCCGCGTTGTGGAACGAGGACATCGGCCATGAGTGAGCCCCCGGGCCCCGACCCCACCCCGCCCGCGTCTCCCGCCTCTCCCGTATCTCCCGCCTTTGCTGTCCCCACCGTCGACCTCGCCCGCTGGCGGGACGGCGACGCGGCCACCCGCCGGAGCATCACCGAGGCCGTCGACGCCGGACTGCGCGCCGCCGGCTTCCTCCTCGTCACCGGCCACGGCATCGGCCAGGAGCTGCGCGACCGCGTCCGCGCCACCGCCCGTACGTTCTTCGCGCTGCCCGCCGCGGCGAAGCAGGCGTACGCCACCGAGGTCGGCGGCCGCGGCTGGCTCGGCCCCGGCGCCGAGGCCAACGGCGCCGCCGAAGGCACCGCGACCCCGCCGGACCTGAAGGAGTCGCTGTCCTTCGCCTCCGAGGAGCCGACCGGCGTCCCGGCCGTCGACGCGGAGTGGTTCCTGCCCAACATCTGGCCCCACCAGGTCCCCGCCCTGCGCACCGACGTCCAGGACCTGCTGGCCTCGATGCGCGCCCTCTCCGACCAGCTCCTCGAACTCCTCGCCACCGCGCTCGGCGCCGCGCCGGACCGCTTCACCCGGCACACCTCGCACCCCACCTGGGGCTTCAACATCAACTGGTATCCGGGCACGCAGACGGTGGGCGAGGCACTGCCCGGCCAGTTCCGCATCGGCCCGCACACCGACTTCGGCACGGTCACGGTCCTGGACCGGCAGTACGGCAAGGGCGGCCTGCAGATCTGGACCGACCCCGCGCACGGCGGCACCGGCTGGCAGGACGCCCCGTACGTACCGGGCTCCCTCACCGTCAACATCGGCGACCTGATGGCGTACTGGACCGACGGCCGCTGGCGCTCCGGCCGCCACCGGGTGCTGCCGCCCCCGCCGGACGTCCCCACCGAAGAGCTGATGTCGCTGGTCTACTTCTACGAGTGCGACCCGGGCACCCGCGTCGGACCGCTGGCGGACTCCCACACGTACCTGCGCGGCCAGTTGAACGCCATCAACGCGCAGGGCATCCCCGCCCCCGCAAATTCAGTGGCCGCTGCGGACACCGGGCCCCCAGACTGACGCCCCATGCACCACGACACCGACCAGCCCGCCCCCGAGCCCGCGCGCCGTGTCCGCGCCGCCCACACCGGCACCACCGTCACCGTCTACCAGGCGTACGGCCCGTCCCTCGGCCTGCCCGCCGCCCGCGACGGCCGCTTCCCGCCCGCCTGGAAGCGGGACCGGATGACGTGGATCAAGCCGTCGTTCCTGTGGATGATGTACCGCTGCGGCTGGGCCACCAAGCCCGGCCAGGAGCGCGTCCTCGCCGTCGAGATCGACCGCGCGGGCTTCGACTGGGCGCTGCGCAACGCCTGCCTGTCGCACTACGACCCCGCCGTCCACCCCGACCGGGACGCCTGGAAGCGGCAGCTGCGCGCCTGCCCCGCCCGCATCCAGTGGGATCCCGAGCGCGACCTGCGCCTGTCGCCGCTGCCGTACCGCTCGCTCCAGCTCGGCCTGGCCGGTGAGGCGTCGCGCCGCTACGCCGACGAGTGGACGCTCGCCATCCGCGACGTGACCCCGCTCGCCCACGAGATCCACCACCTCGTACGCCAGGGCGACACGGCGGCCGCGGCCGCCCTGCTCCCCGAAGAGCGCCCCTACCCGGCGCCCGCGGAGACCCCCGCCCTCGCGTAGTCCGCGCGCAGTTCCCGCCACCGGTCCAGGTTCCAGGCGGACCAGTCCTTGCGGCGGCCGGCCAGGGCGTCGAGGAGGAATTCGAAGTGGTGGTGCCAGCCGGCCAGGCAGTCCAGGCGGCAGGAGGGCGAGCCGTTGATCTCGTTGGTGAAGCGCAGGCGGGTGCCGGAGGCGCCGGGTCCGGCGGCCGGCTGGAGTTCGAAGCGGATCCGGCCGTGCACGGCGACGGTGTACTCGGCCAGCCGGGTCGGGCCCCAGCCGGTGACCTGGCCGGGGGCCACCGTCGCGGTGCCGTGCTCGTCGGTGTTCTGCCAGCGCAGGGTGATCGCGCCGCCCTCGCGCCGTACGAACGGGTCGGCGGCCGCGAGCCAGCCGGGCAGGCCCTCCTGGGTGGCCACCGCGTTCCAGACGTCCTCCACGGCCTGGGGAAGGCTCAGCACGTAGCGGAGGGTGTGGGTGTCGTCGGCGGAGACGGCGGTGCCGTACGGGACGGGGCTCTCGAGGCGATCCATGAGGCCACCGTCGCGTACGGCACCGGTTCTCGCAGGGGCGTACTGCTCCGACCGGGTCAGACGCCCGAGTAGGAGTGCAGGCCCGAGAAGAAGTAGTTCACGACGTAGTAATTGAAGATGTACGTCAGGAAGGCGAAGAGGCCCAGGTAGGCGGCCTTGCGGCCCTTCCAGCCCGCGGTGGCGCGGGCGTGCAGGTAGGCGGCGTAGGCGACCCAGGTGACGAAGGACCAGATCTCCTTGGAGTCCCAGCCCCAGTAGCGGCCCCAGGCCTCGCCGGCCCAGACGGCGCCCGCGATGATCGTGAAGGTCCACAGCGGGAAGATCGAGGCGTTCACCCGGTAGGAGAACTTGTCCAGGCTGGCCGCGGCGGGCAGCCGCTCCATGACGGAGGTGGCGAAGGCGCCGGGCTGCTTGCCGGACGGGTCGGCCAGCTTGCTCTCGTAGCGGTCGCGGAAGAGGTAGAGCAGCGTGGAGACGGCGCCGAGGTAGAGGAAGGCGCCGGAGATGATCGCGCAGCTGACGTGGATCCACAGCCAGTACGAGTGCAGGGCCGGGACCAGCTGGGAGCTGTCGGTGTAGAGCCAGGTGACGGCGACGCCCAGGTCCAGCAGGACGGTGGCGGTCAGCAGCAGGCCGATCCAGCGGACGTTCTTCTTCAGGGCGAGCAGGACGAGGTAGGCGGCCACCGCGACCATGCCGAAGGTCGTGGAGAACTCGTACATGTTGCCCCAGGGGGCACGCTGCACGGACAGGCCGCGGGTCAGGACGCCGCCGAAGTGGATCAGGAACGCGAGGGTGGTCAGCGAGATGGCGATCCGGCCGTACAGGTCGCCCTTCTCGGTGCCGCCCGCGGCGCCCGGGCCGTCCGGGACGTCCCGGCTGCCGTTGGTGGCGCGGGTGACGACCTTGGGGCGCTCCAGCACGGCGGTGCCGCCGCCCTGCTCCGACCGGGCCGCCGCCGTGGCGGGGGCGGGCACCGTGGCGGTCAGGGCCGCGGCCGTACGGCCGACCTTGCTGCGGCTGCCGAAGGCCCACTCGGCGAGGTGCGCGAGGAAGGCGAGGGTGTACACGGCCATGGCCGAGTAGATCAGCACGTTGCTGATACTGGCCAGGTTCTCGTTGGTGGCTGCGGCAGCGAGGTTCACGCGCGCGCTCCTTCGGAGGGATCAGCAGGATCGGCGGAGTCGGAGGGCTTCGCCGCGTTCTCGGGCTCGGTGGGGGTGGGGGGCGGCTCGGCGGCCGGCGGCGCGTCCGGGCCGAGGGCCTCCGCGAGGTCCGCCAGTTCCTCCGGCAGGCGGGCGGATTCGCTGCGGCCCAGGCCCGCCAGCTCGACGACGGTCACCCCGTCGGCGCCGCGGACGGCCCGTACCCACACCCGGCGGCGCTGGATGAACAGCGAGCCGGCCAGGCCCAGCAGCACGGCGACCGCGCCGATCAGGGCGAGGCCGTTGCCGGGCTGGTGGGAGACCTGGAAGGTGGCCCACTGCTTGACGCCGACGAACTTGATGCTGCCGTCGCCGCCGGGCAGCTTCATCGTCTCGCCGGGCTGCATCATCTGGGCGACGGCGCGGCCGTCCTGCTGGTACTGCTTGAGGTTCTTCTTCTCCAGCTGGTACACGCTCTGCGGCAGCCCGGAGTCCACGCCGAGGTCACCGTGGTACGCGGTGAGCGTCAGCCGCGGGTTGTCCAGCGCGGGGAAGGTGGAGAACATCGAGCCCGAGCCCTTGCCGCCGTACGTCGGCACGAAGAAGCCCGAGAAGCCGAGCTGGTTGCGCTTGCCGTCGGCGGTGCGCGCGTTGGGCACCTTGACCACACCGGTGGAGGTGTAGTTCTGCATGTCCTGCGGCAGGAACGGCACCGCGCCGCTGTAGACCTGCTTGCCGCGGCCGTCGGTGACCTCGACGACCGGCGCGTACCCGTGCGAGAGCAGGAAGACCTTGGAGTCGGCGATCTCCAGCGGGTGGTTGACCTCGATCTTGCCCTGGTGCTCCTGGCCGTCCGCGCCCTGGAAGTACGAGATGTTGGCGCGGAACTCGCGCGGGGTGCCCTTCTGGGGGCCGGTGCGCTCGTAGGACGCGTCGAAGCTCTTGAGCGAGAAGCCGAACGGTTCCAGGTCGTCGGTGTCGTAGAAGGCACCGGACTTGAAGTTGTCGTACTGGGTGAGGCTGTTGGCGAAGCCGTCGCCCTCGACGACGAGCTTGCCGCCCTCGGACTTCCACAGGCTGCCGACGGCGACCGCCACCAGGATCACGATCAGGGAGACGTGGAAGACCAGGTTGCCGACCTCGCGCAGGAAGCCCTTCTCGGCGGCGACCGCGTCACCGACCGTGTGCGCGCGGAAGCGGCGCTTCTTCAGCATGCGCTGGGCGGCGCCGAGCACCTCGTCGGGCGCCCGGTCCGTACGCCACGTCGTGTACGCGGGCAGCCGGGTCAGCCGGCGCGGCGCGCCCGGGGGGCGGCTGCGCAGCTGGCCGACGAACTGCCACGTACGCGGCACGATGCAGCCGATCAGCGAGATGAACAGCAGCAGGTAGATCGCGGAGAACCACACCGAGCTGTAGACGTGGAAGAGGCCCAGCTTGTCGTAGAGGGGCGCCAGCGTCGTGTGGTCGGCGCGGAACTGCTCGACCTTGGTGGGGTCGATGCTGGTCTGCGGGACCAGGGAGCCGGGGATGGCGCCGAGCGAGAGCAGGAACAGCAGGATCAGCGCGACCCGCATGGAGGTCAGCTGCCGCCAGAACCACCGGGCCCACCCGATCGGCCCGAGGGACGGCAGGGAGACCCCTTCGGAGGCCTCCTCCTCGGGCGCGGTGGACAGCTGCGAGCCGGCGGCACCGACATCGGCGTCGTCGGCGTCGCGGGCGGCGTCGTTCTTGGTGGTCATCGATCAGATCCCTGGGGTGAAGCTTTTGGACCAGCTCTGCATGGCGGACAGCAGGTCGGCCCACGCGCCGGTGAGGAGCAGGACGCCGAGCACGACCATCATGCCGCCGCCGAGCCGCATCACCCATACGTAGTGGCGCTTGACCCAGCCGAAGGCGCCGAGCACCTTGCGGAAGGCCAGTGCGACGGCGATGAAGGGCAGGCCCAGTCCCAGACAGTAGGCCACCGTCAGCAGGGCGCCGCGGCCGGCACTGGCCTGGTTGATGGCGAGCGAGCTGACCGCGGTGAGGGTGGGGCCCAGGCACGGCGTCCAGCCGACACCGAAGAGCACGCCGATCACCGGCGCGCCGGCCAGGCCCATGGCGGGCTTCTTGTGGAAGCGCAGCTCGCGCTGGCCGAAGTTCTTCAGGACGCCGGCGAAGGCCAGGCCGAGCAGGATCATCAGGACGCCGAGGACCTTGTTGAGCAGGTCCTGGTAGTTCTGGAGCACCGTGCCGAAGTAGCCGAAGAGCGCGCCGCCGGAGACGAAGACGGCGGTGAAGCCGAGGACGAAGAGGGAGGCGCCGGCGAGCATCCGGCCGCGCTTGGCGTCGGCGAGGTCCGTGCCGGTCACGCCGGTGACGTAGGACATGTAGCCGGGTACCAGCGGCAGTACGCAGGGCGAGAAGAAGGAGACCAGGCCGCCGAGGAGGGCGACGGGCACGGCGAGCAGCAGCGCGCCCGAGGTGATGGTGGCGGCGGGGCCGGTGGCGGCGAGGGTGATCACGTGATCACTTCTCGTCGATCAGCGGCTGGAGCATCTTGCGCAGCTCGTCCTCGCTGAGCGGGCCGATGGACCGCGCGGCGATCTTCCCCTCGCGGTCCACGGCGATGGTGGAGGGGATGGCCTGCGGGTTGAGGCTGCCCTTGGGGAAGCGCAGCATCAGCTTGCCGGTGGGGTCGAACAGGCTCGGGTACGGCACCTTGTGCTGTTCCTCGAAGCTGACCGCCTGGGACTTCTGCGAGTCGCGGGTGTTGATGCCGACGAACTGGACGCCCTTGGCCTTGGTCTCGTTGGCGACCTTGGCGAAGTTGGGGGCCTCGGCGATGCAGGGGGCGCACCACGATCCCCAGACGTTGAGGACGACGACCTTGCCCTTGTAGTCCGCGATGTCCAGTTTCTGACTCTGGGTGGTTTCGCCGGAGATGTCGGGGACGGGCTTGCGTTCCGCCTTCGCGACCCGCTCGACGCCGTCCTTGCCCTCGACGAACTTGGTCTGTTCGGAACCGCCGGAGGTGCCCTCGCCGCAGGCGCTCAGCGTCAGCGCGGCGAGCGCGGCTCCCGCGGCGAACAGCGCGGTGCGGCGATGACTGGCGAGTCGTCGGGGGACGCGGCAGGCACTCATGTGAAAAGTTTCGCATGGGGCGGTCACGGATCTTCCGCACCCCCCTCGCCGACGCCGGGCCGGTCGCGTCGGAGCACGTCAGGCGCCCTGCGGGCGGAACCGGCACGGGCCCGGGCGCGCGGCCCGGGCCCGTGCTCCGGCGGCTCAGGCGCCGGAGAGGAACGTCTTCCAGCCGCCCGTCGGCTTCTGTCCGACCCGCAGGCCCTGGAGCTTGGCCACGACCTTCGGGTCCTGCGCGTCGAGCCAGTCGGTGAACTGCCGGAACGAGACCAGGCGCACGTCCTTGCGCTTCTCGTCGGCGATGTGCTTGAGCGCTTCCTCGACGGCGTCCATGTAGATGCCGCCGTTCCACTGCTCGAAGTGGTTGCCGACGAACAGCGGGGCGCGGTTGGTCTCGTAGGCCCGCTCGAAGCCCTTGATGTACGCGCCGGCGGCCTCCCTGCGCCAGCCCGGGTAGTTCGCGGGCGGGCCCTTGGTGGAGTTCTTCGACTGGTTCGCGAGGATGTTGTAGTCCATGGAGAGGACCTCGAATCGGTGGCCGGGGAAAGGTATCTGCTGGAGCGGGAAGTCCCAGATGCCCAGCTTCTTCTTGGGCCACATCTGCAGGCCGCCCGGCGAGCTGGCGTCGTAGCGCCAGCCCAGCTTCTTGGCGGTGGGCAGCAGGTTGTCCTGGCCGAGCAGGCACGGCGTACGGCCGCCGATCAGTTCCTTCTCGTAGTCGAAGGGCAGCGGCTCAAGATCGGTGAAGCCGGTGTTGGTACGCCACTTCTTGACGAAGTCCTTGGCCTGGTCGATCTCGGACTGCCACTGCGCGGGGGTCCAGTGCTTGACCGAGGTACGGGCCTCGCCGCAGAAGTGCCCGTTGAAGTGGGTGCCGATCTCGTGGCCCTCCAGCCACGCCTCCCGCACGTTCTTCAGGGTCGCCTTGATGTGCTCGTCGGAGAGGTAGCCGATGTCGGAGGCGCCGACCTTGTTGTTCGGCGGGCGGTAGAGGTGCTTCTTGGACTCCGGGAGGCAGTAGAGGCCGGAGAGGAAGAAGGTCATGGCCGCGTTGTGGTCCTTGGCCAGCTTGCGGAAGCGCGGGAAGAGGCCGTTGCCGACCTCGCCCGCGCCGTCCCACGAGAAGATCACGAACTGCGGCGGGGTCTCGCCGGGCTCCAGCTTGCGCGGCTTCTCCGGCTGGTGGGGCTGCGGACCCGCGTCGGCCGTCGAGCCGTCGCCGATCGGCTTGGCCTTGGCCTGCACCGCGTTCTTGTCCTGGCCGGACTCGGAGCCGGAGCCGGTGGAGCAGCCCGCGACGCCGAGCGCCGCGGCCGCACCCACTCCCAGGCCCAGTACGTTCCGCCGACTGATCGCGCGCATACCGTCGTCCCCATCCGTACTCGTCACACTCAATATCCGTATAAACGGACATCGAGTAAGAGGCTTTGTCGAACACGGAGGTTCCGGGCTATTGGCGCAAATCTCTTATTTTACTTTTAGATGACCTCACGTCACACCGGCCTCTCGCGTCCCTCGCACCACAAGACGCGAAAAGCCGGTCCGGCGTCACGCTCCGAAGGCCTTGGATTTTCCGGCCTGCGGCTTGGCGCCCGCGCGCAGGTGCGCCGGCACCAGATCGAGCGCAGGCTCGCTGTAACCCACTGAAATGATCTTGTCGCCGCGGAAGGTGAACGAGGTCAGCGAGGCGAGCGTGCACTGCCGCTTGCGCGGGTCGTGCCACAGCCGCCGCCGCTCGGCGAAGCTGCGCACGATCCAGATCGGCAGCTGGTGGCTGACCGCCACCGCCTCGTGCCCGCGCGCCGCGTCGCGCGCCGCGCCGAGCGCCCCCATCATCCGTACGACCTGCTCCAGGTACGGCTCGCCCCACGACGGGCGGAACGGGTTGGTCAGGTACTTCCAGTTCCCCGGCTTCTTCAGCGCGCCGTCACCGACCCCGAAGGTCTTGCCCTCGAAGACGTTGGCCGCCTCTATCAGCCGCTCGTCGGTGGCCAGGTCCAGGCCGTGCGCCTTGGCGACCGGCGCCGCGGTCTCCTGCGCCCGCTCCAGCGGGGACGCCACGACGTGTGTGATGTCCCGCCCCGCCAGGTGCTCGGCGACCCGGTCGGCCATGCTGCGGCCCAGCTCGGAGAGGTGGTAGCCGGGCCGCCGCCCGTACAGCACGCCCTCGGGGTTGTGCACCTCACCGTGCCGCATCAGGTGTACGACGGTGATGTCTTCGCTGCTCATGTCATCCATCTTCCGGTCCGCTCCGCCGCCCGCCGCGCTCACGCGCTCGCTTCGGCGGCGGCCCGGGCGGCCGCCGGCAGGGCGGCGGCGATCCGCTCGACCGCCCGCTCGTCGTGGGCGGTCGAGACGAACCAGGACTCGAACGCGGACGGCGGCAGGTACACGCCCTGGGAGAGCATCGAGTGGAAGAAGGCGGTGAAGCGGAACGCCTCCTGCGCCTTGGCCGAGGTGTAGTCGGTCACGTCCTGGTCGGTGAAGGCGAACGAGAACATGTTGCCCGCGACCTGGAGACGGTGCGCGACGCCCGCCTTCGTCAGGGCGTCGGTGACCAGCGAGCGCACCTGCTCCGAGACCGCGTCGACCGTGTCGTACGCGGCCTGGTCCAGCAGCTTGAGCTGCGTGACACCGGCGGCCGTGGCGACCGGGTTACCGGACAGGGTGCCCGCCTGGTAGACCGGGCCGGCCGGGGCGAGGTGGGCCATCACATCGGCGCGCCCACCGAAGGCCGCGGCCGGGAAGCCGCCGCCCATGACCTTGCCGAAGGTCATCAGGTCGGGCCGGACGCCGTCGATGCCGTACCAGCCGGTGCGGCTGACCCGGAAGCCGGTCATGACCTCGTCGGAGATGTAGAGCGCGCCGTTCTCGGCGCACAGGTCCTTCAGGCCCTGGTTGAAGCCGGGCAGCGGCGGGACGACGCCCATGTTGCCGGCCGCCGCCTCGGTGATCACACAGGCGATCTCGCCGGGGTGCGCGGCGAAGGCGGCCCGTACCGCCTCGATGTCGTTGTACGGCAGCACGATCGTGTCACCGGCCTGGGCGCCCGTGACGCCGGGCGTGTCCGGCAGTCCGAAGGTGGCGACGCCGGAGCCGGCCGCGGCCAGCAGCGCGTCCACGTGCCCGTGGTAGCAGCCGGCGAACTTCACGACCTTGGTCCGGCCGGTGAAGCCGCGGGCCAAGCGGATGGCGGACATGGTCGCCTCGGTGCCGGAGGAGACCAGCCGGACCTGCTCGACCGGGTCGATCCGGTCCACGATCTGCTCGGCCAGCTCGACCTCGCCGGCGCCGGGCGTGCCGAAGGAGGTGCCGCGGGCGACGGCCTCCTGGACGGCGGCGGTCACCTCGGGGTGGGCGTGCCCGAGGATCATCGGTCCCCACGAGCACACGAGGTCGACGTACTCGCGTCCGTCGGCATCGGTGAGGTACGGACCGGTACCGGACACCATGAACCGGGGCGAACCACCCACGGCGCCGAACGCGCGCACGGGAGAGTTCACCCCGCCCGGCGTCACAACGGCCGCGCGGTCGAAGAGCGTCTGCGAAACTGGGGCTTCATAGGGAAAAGGCACTGTGATCCTGACCTGCACAAACGTAGGAAGGGGCGGCGGCGGGCGGCGGCACCCGGGCGGAGCGCGGAACGGAAAACCCCCCGCTCCCGTCCAGGTGTCAGACCCTGCGGGTCTGCAAAACTGGGACAACGTACGAGTAAGTCACGCAAGCAATGGTCTCAGAGGCGCACGGGGGCGCGCGGCCGGGCGTTTCACGCGCCGGTGACGGGGGAGGTCTCTGAGACGATGATCGGGTTGCGCGGCTGGGGCTGCGAGTGGTCGGGTGGAGATATGCATCGCGGTGGCGGACTGGGCGAGGGCACCGATGACCGGGGTCCTGAGCGCGACCAGCGGGGCCGCCACCGGCGCGAGGAGACCAAGGGCGGGGGAAACAGAGGCGGCCGCATGGGGGTGACGTACAAGTACTTCGGCGCGCCGAACGGTGCCACGGCGGCGCGCGTGCCGATCTCGATGCGGCCCGAGGAGCTCGGCGGCGACGAGCTCGGCATGGGCGGCATGTTCACGAAGATCAAACCGGAGACGATGGCCGCGATGGTCCTCACCGGTATAGAAGGCATACCGCTGCACAAGGTCCCCCCGCTCGAACTGGTCGTCCTCCATCCCGACTACGCGGTCGTCAAGCTGCCCATGACGGTCGTCGACCCGCTGCGCGGCGTCGGCGAGGAATCGGTGGGCGCGGCGGCCTTCATCTGGTCCACGGTCCCCGACCGCGGCGGCCCGCGCGACGCCTTCACGGTCTACCAGCTGCTCCACGAGTGGCAGGACTTCTCCCACCGGCTGCACGAGGCGGGGCATCAGGCGTACTGCCTGGTGTGGCCGTGACCTCCCGGTAGTCCCGCACGTCCGCCCCTGGTGCGACGGTGCCCGCCGGGCAGTTCCGCGCGTGCGCCCCTAGTACGGCCGTGCTCCGGGGGCAGCCCCACGTGTCCGCCTCCGGTGGGCTCCGGCGGGGCCGTCACGGCGGGTGACGGGCGGCCGGGGGCGGCAGCCGGCGGACCCGTACGGCGTGCGCCGCGCGGATGACGCGCCGTCATGGCGCCCCCGTTATCCGACCGGTCGGTCACGCACGCTGTTCGCGCCACCCGTGGCGCACTACCCTGGACGGTGCAGCCCGAGTCCCCGGCAGCGCGGAAGCCCGTCCGCCCGGAGGAGGCGCGTGCTGATGGCAGACCCCGGAACCTCCCTCGACTTCCCGCGCGCCGGCGCGGTGGGCTCGCGGGTGCCCCCGACCCGTCACCACGCCCTGCACCCACCGGCGCGGCGCCCCGCACCGGCCGGCCCACCGGGTCCGGCCAGGGACGGCGCACCGGCCCCCGTGCCGGACGACGCGCCGTCGGTCCCCGTGACGGACACCGACTTCGCCGTCCTGATCGTGCGCGGCAGGGTGGACCTGGCGACCCTGCCCACGCTGCGCGAACGCCTGCGGCGCCTGCCCCGTACTCCCGGCAGCCTGCTGATCGTCGACCTGTCCGAGGTCACCGACTGCTGCGCGCTCGCCCTCGGGCCGCTCGTCGCGGCGGCCAGGCGGGCCCGCTCCCAGGGCGGTGACCTGCGACTCGTCCAGCCAAGTCCCGCCGTCTCGGAAGCGTTGCAGGCCAGTGGGCTGAACCGGCTGCTGCCGGTCTTCGCCGGCCTGGACACCGCGACGGGGACTCCGGCCGCCGAACCGCCCGGTCCGCCGGCCGGGGCCGCGGCCTAGGAAGGGAGCGTTCCGAGCGGGGCGCTCCCGTACACCGCACACTTTGTGGGAGGTGCGCAGTGTTCGCGCTTCTGCTCGTCTCGTTCCTGCTCACGGCCATCGCCGGACTGGCGAATCCGGTGTGGTGGCTGGCTTCCGCCGTACTGCTCTACCTCGCCGTGCGCTTTCGCCAGGGCTACCTGGGGTACGACGCGGAGTACCGCGCCTACCGGGAGCGCCGCATCCGCCAGGACCGTTACGACCGACGGTACCGCGCGGAGCGCGGGGGCGGCGCCGCGAAGGGCAAGTAGCCCGCCGGGCCGGGGCGGGCGTGCACGGGCGGTCACCAGGTGGGTCCGGCCGACACCCCGCCGTCCACCACCAGGTCGTGCCCGGTCACCCACGCGGCCATCGGCGAGGCGAGGAAGACGCATGCGTCGCCGATGTCCTCGGGGCGGCCGAGCCGGCCGGCCGGTGCGGCCCTCCGGTAGCGGGACACGCCGTCCGGCCAGGCCTCCTCCAGCCCCTCCCGGTCGACCAGGCCCGGTGAGACGGTGTTCACCCGGATGCCGTCGGGCCCGTACTCCAGCGCGGCCGAGCGGGCGTGCGCGACGACGGCCGCCTTGGACGCGCAGTAGTGGGCGTGGCCGGCCGCGCTCTGGTGCGCCTGGACGGACGCGATGTGGGTGACCGAACCGCCTCCGCCGTCCCGCATCACCGCGGCCGCGGCCTGGGTGCAGGCGAAGGTGCTCAGGACGTTGGTGTCGTTGACCGCGCGCCAGTCGGCGACGGTCATGCCGGCCAGGCCCTGGCCGGGCTGCACGCCCGCGTTGTTCACCAGCGCGCTGAGCCGGCCGCGCCACTCCGCCGCCGTACGCACCAGGCGGTGGCACTCCTCCTCGGCGGACAGGTCGGCCTGTACGGCGAGCGCGCTGCCGCCCCGCTCCTCGATACGGGCGACGAGCGCGTCGGCGGCGGCGGCGTTCGTACGGTAGTGGGCGACGACCGCGGCACCCGCCGCGGCGAAGCGCCGCGCGATGCCGGTGCCGAGGCAGCCGCCCGCGCCGGTCACCAGGGCCACCTGGCCGGCGAGGGACGGCAGCTCCGGGCTGCCCGCCGCGGCGTTCACGGGCGGGTCAGCGCGGTGATCCGCGCCGCCTCCCTGGGGTAGCGCGCGGCCAGTTCGGCGGCGTCCCCGTGCTCGTACATGTCGAAGGTGAAGCCCGGCGCCATGGTGCAGCCGAACAGCGACCAGGCGCCGCCGGCGGCGACCTCGGCGCCCATCCACGTACCGGCGGGCACCGTGAACTGCACGTGCTGGCCGCCCAGCACGTCCGGGCCGAGGATCACCGTCCGGGTGCCGCCGGACGGTTCCAGCAGGAGCAGCGTGAGCGGGTCGCCGAGGTAGAAGTGCCAGATCTCGTCGCCGGGCAGGCGGTGCAGCGCGCTGTGATCGCCGGGTTCCGAGGTGAGCAGCATGACGATCGCGGAGCCCGCCGGCCGCCCGTCGGGGCGTTCGGGGCCCGCCCAGGTGCGGCGGTACCGGCCGCCTTCCCTGGGCAGCGGCTCCAGTCCGTAGAGCTCGACGAGTTCCTGGGGTGACGGTGACACGGACGGCTGCCGGGCCATGCGTCTCCTTCCCGGTCCACAGCGGGTACGGCGGCACGTACGGCGGTACGGCCACCACCGTAGAACGGCGGCGCTGCCGCGTCCGCGGATCGCGGAAGCCGGGCGCGGCGGACGGGCCGGCGGGCGCCGCTACGGGTGCTCGGCCGTCAGGTAGTGCTGGAGCGTCGGTGCCAGCCAGGCCACGATCTCCTCGCGGCTGAGCCCGACGGCGGGCGGCAGCAGCAGGACGTACCGCAGCATGCCCATGCCCACCAGCTGGGAGCCGACCAGCGCCGCGCGGGCCGAGAGCTCCTCCGGGACCGGGCAGACCGCCGCGAGCGCCGGTCTGATCTGGTCGGCGAAGACACCGCGCAGGCGCTCGGCGCCCGCCTCGTTGGTGACGGCGACGCGCACCATCCCGGTCAGCGTCTCGTCGCCCTCCCAGCGGTCGAGGAAGTGCTCCACGAGCAGGGCGCCGAGCTGCTCGCGCGGTACGGACGCCAGGTCGGGCAGGCGCAGGTCGATCTCGGAGGCCGCCGCGAACAGGCCCGCCTTGTTGCCGTAGTAGCGCATGACCATCGACGGGTCGATGCCCGCGTCCCGGGCGATGGCGCGGATGGTGGCGCGTTCGTAGCCGTCGGCGGCGAAGCGGTCCCGGGCGGCGTCGAGGATCGCGGCGCGGGTGGCGTCGGAGCGGCGGGGGCGGTCCGGTGCGGCGTCCGGGGCGGTGGGGGCGGGGGCGGTGTCAGCCATGCCAACGACTGTAGGCCAACACCTGTTGACGGGCCAGCGCGGCACACCTATCGTTGCCAACAAGCGTTGGCCAACGAGCGTTGACCAACAGACGTTGGCATTGGAGGCGGCCATGCACCGCAAGCCCGGCACCACCGACGACCAGAACCCCACACCCGGCGGGCGCGCCGGCGAGGACGCCGACGTCCTCGTGGTCGGCGCCGGCCCCACCGGCCTGCTGCTCGCCGGCGACCTCGCCGCCGCCGGCCTCCGCGTCACACTGCTGGAGCGCCGCGCCCCCGGCATCAGCAACCTGACCCGCTCCCTGGGCGTGCACGCCCGCAGCCTCGAACAGCTCGACGCGCGCGGCCTCGCCGACGAACTCGTGGCGACCGGCCACCCGCTGCCCCGCCTCCAGCTCCTGTCCGGCGCCGTCCTCAAGCCGTCCCGGCTGCCCTCCCGCTTCCCGTTCCTGCTGGTCACCCCGCAGTACGAGGTCGAGCGGCTGCTGGAGCGGCGCGCCCAGAAGGCCGGCGTCACCTTCCGCCACGGGGCCCGTGTGACCGGGCTGGACCAGGACGCCCACGGTGTCCAGGTGCACGTACAGGAAGAGGGCGAGGTCACCGCGACGTACCGCGCGTCCTACGTCGTCGGCACGGACGGGGTGCGCAGCACCGTCCGGAAGGCCATCGGCCTGCCCTTCCCCGGCCGGGCGGTGGTCCGATCCATCGTGCTGGCGGACGTACGGCTCGACGACCGGCCCGACGTCCCCCTGATCGCCAACGCCACCGCCGACTCCTTCGCGCTCATCAGCAACTACGGCGACGGCTGGTACCGCGTCATCGGCTGGGACCGCCACCGCCAGACCTCCGAGGACACCCCTGTCGAGACCGAGGAGATCCGCGCGTACATGCGCCTCGCCCTCGGCAGCGACTACGGGCTGAGCGAGGTGCGCTGGACCTCCCGCTTCCACAGTGACGAGCGTCAGGTGCCCCACTACCGCGTCGGCCGCGCCTTCCTCGCGGGCGACGCCGCGCACGTCCACTCCCCGGCCGGCGGCCAGGGCATGAACACCGGCCTCCAGGACGCCGCCAACCTCAGCTGGAAGCTGACCGCCGTACTGCGCGGCGACGCGCCCGACAGCCTGCTGGACACGTACCACACCGAACGCCACCCGGTGGGCAAGAAGGTGCTGCGCAGCAGTGGCGCACTCGTCCGGCTGGCACAGGTACGCAGCGCGCCGACGCGGGCGCTGCGCGCGGTGCTCGCCCAGCTGCTGAACACCGTGCCGCCGCTGGCGGACCGGGCGATGGCGAGCATCAGCGGGGTCGGCATCGCCTACCAGGCCGAACGCGGCGCCCATCCGCTCACCGGCAAGCGCGCCCCCGACCTGCGGCTGGCAGGCGGCACCCGGCTGCTGGAGGCGCTGCGGGGCGGCGGCTTCGTCCTCGTCACACCGCGGGACGAGGACCTGTCACCGGCCGGCGAGCTGCCGCGGGCCGAGGACTTCCCGGCGGACGGGACTGCCGCGGGCCCCCGTCTCGTACGGGCCTGCTGGGCCGGTGACCGGCGGACCGCGCTCCTCGTCCGCCCCGACGGCTACATCGCCTGGGCCACCGACGCCACCGACCCGGCCGTACGCGCCCGCGCCCTGCGCGCCGCACTCGACCGCTGGACCGGCTCGGGCCGGGCCGCGGCCCGCACCGCGGCCCGGTCCTGACCATCACGCCGTCCGCACCCGGTGCGGCCCGCGCGGACCCGTCCCCCGGCCATGAACGGGGGACGGGTCCGCGCCGCCCGGTACGCCCGGCCGTCCCCGGGCCGGGCGGACGGACGCTCGCCGGGCCCGGCGGCCGGACCGGATCCCGCAGCTGCCCGGTTCCCGCCGCCTGCCACCGAAGTCCGTGCGGTCGTACGCGATGGAAGGTGAGGCCGGTCCCCGAAGACGCGGGGCGGGCCGGGCGTGTCGGCGCGCCCGGATACGCCGCAGGGCATTCGAGGTGGTCACCAGTTGTCCGCCGGTCAGCGGAATGGCACGTTTCACCGCTCCGCCCGCCATCCACCGATCAGCGTCGTACCCCCCGGTAAGAGGGGAATCTAGGCACGCCCCTGCCGCCTGACAAGGGGCCCGGCCAGCGGATGTGACGCCCCGTACGGTTTTTGGCCAGTGGTTCGCCGTTCACGCAGCGGCGGCCGCCGGCGCCTTCCCCGTCCCCGTCAACCCCCGCTTCCGGACAACGCGGCCGGACCGTGCTCCCCGACCCTCCACCTCTCCCCGGCTCGGGTTCAGCCTCCTCCGATGATGTGCCGCAGATACGCCCGCGGGTCGGTGAGATAGCGCCGCCAGTGGTCGACGAGGGCCAGCTCGTCCCACTCCACCGAGCGCATGCCGTGCTCACCGACCTCGACTATCTCCGCGCCGGGCAGGGCCGTGAGCAGCGGAGAGTGCGTGGCACAGACGACCTGGGCGCCACTGCGGCCCAACTCGTCGAGCACCGCGAGCAGTTCCAGGCAGGAGGAGAACGACAGCGCGGCCTCGGGCTCGTCCAGCACGTACAGCCCCGGCTGCCGGAACTTCTCCCGGAACGCCATCAGGAACCCCTCGCCGTGGCTCATCTCCTCCGGCGCACCCGACAGCCGCGTACGGCCGAGCGCGTCCCACGCGGTCTCGGCGCGCAGGAAGAAGCCGCGCCGGCGGGTACGCGGCCCGCGCACCATCCGGCGGCCCGCCGTCGTCGGGTCGAAGCGGATGGCGCTGCCCAGCACCGACGGCGCGCGCGAACTGGCGTACTTGTACCCGGCCGAGCCGCCGTACGAGTCGAGCCCGAAGCCCTCCGCCAGGGCCTCGGCGAGCGTCGACTTGCCAGAGCCGTTCTCCCCCACGAGAAAGGTGACCGGCGCGCGGAATTTCAGCCCGTCCGCAGCCAACCGCCGCACGCACGGGACCGTCCAGGGCCAGCTCTCTTCGCTCTCCGCCCACGCTTCCTCGGAGAGATCCACGTACGCACGTTCGATGAGCATGTCTCGAAGCTCTCACACGCCACTGACAACGGCCCCGCACACCACCCGCCCGGCCACCGCCGAACCGCACCCGAAATGCCCCCACCGGCCCCGACGGCCCGCTCCACCCCCTTCCGCCCGCCCCTGCCTACCCTGCCCCCATGCTCATCGCCCGCTCCCTCGCCCTCTTCCTCCTCGCCGCCCTCTTCGAGATCGGCGGCGCCTGGCTCGTCTGGCAGGGCGTACGCGAACACCGCGGCTGGCTCTGGATCGGCGCGGGCGTGCTCGCCCTGGGCGCCTACGGCTTCGTCGCCACGCTCCAGCCGGACGCCGACTTCGGCCGCGTCCTCGCCGCGTACGGCGGTGTCTTCGTCGCCGGCTCACTGGCCTGGGGCATGGTCGCGGACGGCTACCGCCCGGACCGCTGGGACGTGGCCGGCGCGCTCGTCTGCCTGGCCGGCCTGGCAGTGATCATGTATGCCCCCAGGGGCCGTTGATCATTTACCGCCCGACGGCCGCTGACCCGCGCATATCCTGCGTAGGCACCACGACCCCGCCCGCAGCGCCCGAGGAGCCGCCGTATGACCGCCGTACCCGATGCGCCCGCCGCCCGTACCCGTACCGCCGTCGTCACCGGAGCCAGCAGCGGCATCGGCGCCGCGACCGCCCGCCGGCTGGCCGCCGAGGGCTACCGCGTCGTCCTCGCCGCCCGCCGCAAGGACCGCATCGAGGCACTGGCCGCCGAGCTGCCGGACGTCGAGGCGTACCAGCTCGACGTCACCGACCGCACCGCGGTGGACGCCTTCGCCGCCCAGCTCCAGGAGCGCCACGACTCGGTGGACGTGCTGGTCAACAACGCCGGCGGGGCCCTGGGCGCCGACCCCGTCGCCACCGGCGACCCGGCCGACTGGCGCACGATGTACGAGGTCAACGTCCTCGGCGTGCTCAACGTCACCCAGGCCCTGCTGCCCGCCCTGACCGCCTCCGGGGACGGCACCGTCGTGGTCGTGTCCTCGACCGCGGGCCACGGCACGTACGAGGGCGGCGGTGGCTACGTCGCCGCCAAGCACGGCGCGCACGTCATCGCCGAAACCCTCCGCCTGGAGCTGTGCGGCGAGCCCGTCCGCGTCCTGGAGATCGCCCCCGGCATGGTCCGGACCGACGAGTTCGCCACCACCCGCTTCCGCGGCGACACCGCCAAGGCCGCCAAGGTCTACGAAGGCGTGGCCGAGCCGCTGACCGCCGACGACGTCGCCGACACCATCGGCTGGGCCGTCACCCGCCCCGCCCACGTCAACATCGACCTCCTCGTGGTCCGCCCGCGCGCCCAGGCCTCCAACACCAAGGTGCACCGCGCTTCCTGAAGCACACACCGGGTACGCGAAGGCCGCCCCGCGGCGCCACCGGAAAAACCGCTGGCGCCGCGGCGGCCCCCGCCCGTACCGTCTCCAGGGTCGGCGCATCCGCGCGCCGTCGCACGTGCCCGACCTCGCACGTGTCCCCATCTTTCGGGCCTCGCCCTGGAAAGCAGTGTCTATGCCCCGGCCGGCGCTGAGCGCGCCTCACCACCGCGCGGACGAACCCCGCCGCTGACCTTCACCGTCTGACGGCCGCCGTCCGCCGCACCGGCCCGGCCGCACCCGCCTGCGCGCGGTGCCGCCACTGCCCGTACGACCGAGGCCGCTCGGCCCGCTCCCGCTGCCATGACCCATGTTTTCCGGCAAGGAGACCCCGAGTGCTGTCCAACAGCCCCAAGAACCCACACCGCCCGAACCCGCTCCCGCGCACCGACACCTTCACCTGCGTCCGGTGCGGGCTGACCGTCACCACCCTCGCCCCGGACGGCAACCGCCGCAACCACTGCCCCAGTTGCCTGCACTCACGGCACGTACGGGACGCGGTCGAGGGCGGCCCGTCCAGTTGCGGCTCCCGAATGTCGCCCATCGCGATCGCGGTGCTGCGCACCGACGACTGGATGGTCATCCACCGCTGCACCCGCTGCGACGAGCTGACGTCCAACCCGGTCTCCCCGGACGACAACCAGCTCATCCTGATGCGGATGGCGGTCCGGCCACTGGCTCATCCGCCGTTCCCGCTCGAAGCCTTCGGCGACCTGTGAGCGAGGGAGACGCGACCGTGCCACGACGCCGTACCCCCCGCCCGCAGCGCCGCGCCCAGCGCCCCAAGGACGTCCTCCACGGGCCGGGCGGCGCCTCCGGAGACACCTTCCGCTGCGTCGAGTGCCGCCTGGAGGTCCCGCTGACCGCACCGGGCACCGCCCACCGCAACCACTGCCCGCAGTGCCTGGCCAGCCGCCACGTGGACCGCAGGATCCCGGGCGACCGGGCCGCGGCCTGCGGCGGCCGGATGCGCGCCCTGTGCCTGACCACCCGGCAGGACGGCGAGTGGCTGCTGGTCCACCAGTGCCTGGCCTGCGGCGCGCTGAGCACCAACCGCACCGCCGGCGACGACAACGCCCTGACCCTGCTGCGTCTGGCCGTCCGCCCCCTGGCGGACACCGGCATGCCCGTACGGGCACTGATCTCCCTGTGAGAGACCGACAGCGGTGAAAGCGGGCCCCGGCCCCGGAAGGCCAGGGCCCGCACACCCGCCTCAGCCCTTCACGCACACCACCTGCTTGAGCTTGGCCACGACCTCCACCAGGTCACGCTGCTGGTCGATGACCTTCTCGATCGGCTTGTACGCGCCCGGGATCTCGTCCACGACGCCGGAGTCCTTGCGGCACTCCACACCCCGCGTCTGCTCCTCCAGGTCCCGCGTCGAGAACCGCTTCTTCGCGGCGTTGCGGCTCATCTTCCGGCCCGCGCCGTGCGAGGCGGAATTGAAGGACGCCGGGTTCCCCAGCCCCTTGACGATGTACGAACCGGTGCCCATCGAACCGGGAATGATCCCGTAATCGCCGCTCCCGGCCCGGATCGCACCCTTCCGCGTCACGAGCAGATCCATGCCGTCGTACCGCTCCTCCGCCACATAGTTGTGGTGGCAGGAGATCACCGGCTCGAACGTCGGCTTGGCCTTCTTGAACTCCTTGCGGACCACGTCCTGGAAGAGGGCCATCATGATCGCGCGGTTGTACTTGGCGTACTCCTGCGCCCAGAAGAGGTCGTTGCGGTAGGCCGCCATCTGCGGGGTGTCCGCGATGAAGACGGCGAGGTCGCGGTCGACCAGGCCCTGGTTGTGCGGCAGCTTCTGGGCCTGGCCGATGTGGAAATCAGCCAGTTCCTTGCCGATGTTGCGGGAGCCGGAATGCAGCATCAGCCACACCGAGCCGGACTCGTCGAGGCAGAACTCGATGAAGTGGTTGCCGCCGCCGAGCGAGCCCATCTGCTTGACGGCGCGCTCCTCGCGGAACCTGACCGCTTCCGCGACCCCGCCGAAGCGGCTCCAGAAGTCGTCCCAGCCGCTGGTCGCCAGGCCGTGCAGCCGGCCGGGGTGCACCGGCTCGTCGTGCATGGCCCGGCCGACCGGGATGGCCTCCTCGATCTTGGAGCGGAGCCGGGAGAGGTCGCCGGGGAGGTCGTCGGCGGTGAGCGAGGTCTGCACGGCGCTCATGCCGCAGCCGATGTCGACACCGACGGCCGCCGGGCAGACCGCGCCGTGCATGGCGATCACCGATCCGACCGTCGCACCCTTGCCGTAATGCACGTCCGGCATCACGGCCAAGCCCTTGATCCATGGCAGGGTGGCCACGTTGCGCAGCTGCTGCATGGCCTGGCCCTCGACCGTGGACGGGTCCGCCCACATCCGGATCGGAACCTTCGCTCCGGGCACCTCGGTGTACGACATGACTTCCCCAATCCCCCGATAAGTATCAAATAGCAAAAGCCGGACAAGAAGCCTGATCAAGGACAGGGAACCGGCGTATGCGGCAGAACGTGCGGTAGACATTGTGTCCATCCGCCGTCAGGCCGCGGCAACCAGATTTCCTACGGAAGGAGCCGGGTACGGTGCAGCGAAGGTCGTTCGTACCGGGTGCCGCGCTGGCGACCGCGGCGGCGCTGGCCGCCACGCTCACCGCCTGTACCGGTGGCACCGGCACCGGCGGCGGCTCCGCCGACACCAAGAGCGGCGACACGGCCGCCACGGTGCAGTCCGCCGAGCCCGGCAAGTACAAGACGCTCCCCGAGCCCTGCCGCCTGCCCTCCAAGGGCACCCTGCGCAAGCTGCTGCCGCCCGGCGGCACGGAGAGCCCGCAGGACGCCGACAAGATCTACGCGGGCACGGCCGACATCACGTACGACACGGACCGCCGGGTCGGCTGCCGCTGGAAGCGTGAGGCGTCCGACGGCATCCGCCACCTCACCCTGGACTTCGAGCGGGTCGTCTCCTACGACCCCGCGGTCAGCGACGACGACAAGGCGCAGACCGTCTACGCGAAGAAGGAGCTGGCGGCCGACCTGCCGTCCGGCACAAGCGCCTCACCCTCCAGCCCCACCCCCTCCGCCGACAAGGACGGCAAGGGCGAGGAGGGCGACAAGGGCGACAAGGGCGCCGAAGGCAACGCGGACGACAAGGGGGACAAGGGGGACAAGGGCAGCGGGGACCAGGAAGCCGGCAAGGTCACCGCCGGCGGCAAGGCGTCCCCCGTCCCCACCACACCGTCCTCGCCGTCCGCCCCCTCGACCGCCCCGACCGGCAAGGGCGCGAGCGACGCGCCCGGCTCCGCCCTCGCCCCGCGCGTCCTGGACGGGCTCGGCGACGCCGCGTTCCTCAACGACAAGCTGATCACCGCGGACAGCGGCGTGCACCGCGACGTCACCATCGTCTTCCGCTCCTCGAACGTCATCGTGACCCTCGCCTACGACCAGTGGTCGACCGACAAGACGGCGCTGCCGGACAGCAAGGACCTCCAGGACAAGGCGCAGGCGCTGGCCCAGGAGCTGGCCGACCACTTCAACGAATAGTCCGCTTTGTCCGGCGAGTAACGTCACGAATCGCCCGCCGGCCGCCCTCCGCCGCGTACCGTGTGCCCCCGAGCCCCGCGCGCGGCAGCGTCGCCGCGCGCTCCGAAGGACGTACCGCGCGCGCACCGCGACAGCGGCCGTACGCGGCACCCGACGGCGTCCAGTGCGACGCGCCGAACGACGACGAACAGCGAAGGAACCATGCACCGTTCAGCCAAGCGACTCGCCAGCCTCCTCGCCTGCGCAGCCGTACCGGTGATGCTCGTCGCCGGCTGCTCCTCCGACGACGACTCCGGCAAGAAGGACTCGGGCGGCGCGTCGAAGTCCGCCTCCCCCAGCAAGAGCGGCAGCTCCTCCCCCAGCGTCACGCCCGCCAAGCTGAAGAAGCTGCCCAACCCCTGCCAGGCCGTGACCAAGGACACCATCAAGAAGCTGGTGCCCAAGACCAAGAACGAGGCCGGCGAGCAGGGCAAGTCCTCCGACGCCATGACCCGCGGCTTCTGCTCCTGGACCAGCTCCGACGCCCAGGGCGTGGACGGCACCCAGTACCGCTGGCTGGACGTCGGCCTCCAGCGCTACGACTCCGACCCGACGCTCGGCACCGGCGAGAAGCGCGCCACCGACTTCTACAAGAAGCAGATCGACACGGCCAAGGCCACCCAGGACGCCAAGAACACCAAGACCGGCGCGGTCGACGGCAACGGCGACGAGTCCTCCTGGATCACGTACGACCTGAAGAAGGACGGCTCCGACTTCAAGAACCAGACGGTGGTCGCCCGCACCGCCAACGTCGTGGTCACCGTCAACTACAACGGCGCGGGCATGGCCGGCGCCGACGCCCCCGACCCGAGCGACCTCCTCAAGGCCGCCGAGACCGCCGCCAAGGAAGCCGTCGCCGCGGTCGGCAAGGCCAACCAGTAGCGCCGGTCGGCAGCTGTACGGGCCCTCCCCGGCCCCGGCCCGACGGGTGTGCCAGGCTGAGCCGCCACAGTCAGCCGAAGCCGGGGAGGGATCGCGGGTGCCCGCGACGACACACGCGACGCGCTTGAGCCGCAGCCACCGCATCCTGATCGGCGTGGTCGTCGCCGGCGCCGCCCTGATCGCGGCGATCGGCTTCGCCGGCTCCTACACGGCCGTCCGCGACCTCGCCGAACGCAAGGGCTTCGGCGCGTTCTCCGCCGTCTTCCCCATCGGCATCGACGCCGGGATCGTGGTCCTGCTCGCCCTGGACCTCCTGCTGACCTGGACCCGCATCCCGTTCCCGCTGCTGCGCCAGACCGCCTGGCTGCTCACCGCCGCCACCATCGCCTTCAACGGCGCGGCGGCCTGGCCGGACCCGCTCGGCGTCGGGATGCACGCGGTGATCCCGGTCCTGTTCGTGGTCGCCGTCGAGGCCGCCCGGCACGCCGTCGGCCGGATCGCCGACCTCACCGCCGACAAACACATGGAGGGCGTCCGCCTGGCCCGCTGGCTGCTGGCGTTCCCGTCCACGTTCCGGCTCTGGCGCCGGATGAAGCTGTGGGAGCTCCGGTCGTACGACGAGGTGATCGAGCTGGAGCGGGACCGGCTGGTCTACCGGACGCGGCTGCGGGCCCGGTACGGGCGGGCCTGGCGGCGGCGGGCACCGGTCGAGGCGCTGATGCCGCTGCGGCTGGCGCGGTACGGGGTGCCGCTGGCGGAGACGGAGGCCGCGGGGCTGGCGGCGGCGGGGATCCAGACCGCCGCGGCCGTGACCACGGATTCCGCGACGGCACCGGCGGAGCCGGTGGCATCGGCGGCATCAGCGGCATCGGCGGCATCGGCGGAGTCTCCAGCCGCCCCGGCCGCAGTGTCCGATCCGGCGCCTCAGGTCGCCCCGGAGCCGCCCGTACTCGACCGTCCGCCGACTCCGGCGCCCCAGCCCGAACCCGAACCCGAGCCCGAACCGCACGAAGTGACGGCCAGGCCCGACGAAGCGACGACCAGTCCCGACGAAGCGGCCACCGAACACCCGGCCCATGAAGCCCGGTTGACGGTCCCCGTGGCCCCCGGACGCTCCCGGCCCCTCGGCGGTGCGACCGGGCCGCTGCCCATCCCGGAGCCACGGGCCACCGAGCCGAGCCCCGCTCCCCTGCCGGCCCCGGATCCCGAACCGACGCCCCCGCCCGCTCCCGCCGGCCTCCCCGACGACATCCCCCGGGACGAGGCGTACTACGAAGCCTTCCGTACGTACGTCGCCGAGAAGGACCACTTCCCCGACTCCCGGCAGTTCGGCCGCTTCCTGCTGGACGCGTACGGTGTCACCGGCCGCGAGGGCGGTCCGCTCTCCGAGAGCTATCTGCGGGCGTTCGTGCGGGAGTTCCGGCAGCGGCTGCGGGAGGAGATGGAGACCGCCGAGCACATCCCGTAGTGGTCCCCATCCCCGTACCCCGCCCTCAGTGCCTCCGCAGCGGCCGCCGCCCCGGCGGCTGGGTCGGCTCCGGGCGTGCCGCCAGTTCGGGGATCTCGCGTTCCTGGGGGGCCTTGTCGGAGACGGTGAGGGGTTCGCCGTAATGCTGTATTTCGAGGGGCGCGCCCTCGACCATGCTGTACGTCACCGAGTTGGCGGTGATCTCGACGCGCAGCCGCCGGCCCAGGACCTGGACCGAGAACGCCAGGCGGCTGAGCTTCTCGGGGAGGCGGGGGGCGAAGGTCAGGCCGTCCTGGCTGGTGTGGCGCATGCCGCCGAAGCCGGCGACGAGGGCGATCCAGGTGCCGGCGAGCGAGGCGGTGTGCAGGCCGTCGCGGGTGTTGTTCTCCAGGTCCTGGAGGTCCATCAGGGCTGCTTCGCCCAAGTAGTCGTACGCCAGCCGCAGATGGCCGACCTCGGCGGCCACGACGGCCTGGACGCAGGCGGACAGGGAGGAGTCGCGTACGGTCAACGGCTCGTAGTACGCGAAGTTGCGCGCCTTGTGCTCGTCGTCGAAGCAGTCGCCGCGCTTGTACAGGGCGAGGACCAGGTCGGCCTGCTTGATGACCTGCTTGCGGTACAGGTCGAAGTACGGGAAGTGCAGCATCAGCGGGTACTGGTCGGTGCGCGTGGCGGCGAAGTCCCAGGTCTGGTGGGTGGTGAAGCCCGCCGACTGCTCGTGCACCCGCAGGTTGGAGTTGTACGGGACGGCCACCGCCTCCGCGGCGTCCCGCCAGGCCGCGCTCTCCTCGTCGTCGACGCCGAGCGCCCGGGCCTCGCGCGGGTGGCGTTCGGCCACGTCGGCGGCGGCGCGCAGGTTCGCCTGGGCCATGAGGTTGGTGTAGACGTTGTCGTCCGCGACGGCGCTGTACTCGTCGGGGCCGGTGACGCCGTCGATGTGGAACGTGCCGTGGTGGTCGTGGTGGCCCAGCGAGTGCCACAGCCGGGCGGTCTCCACCAGGATCGGTACGGCCGTCTCGCGCTCGAACTCCTCGTCGCCGGTGGCGCACACGTAACGGACGACCGCGTCGGCGATGTCGGCGTTGACGTGGAAGGCGGCGGTACCGGCCGGCCAGTACGCCGAGCACTCCGAACCCTCGATGGTGCGCCAGGGGAACGTCGCGCCCCGCAGCCCGAGTTGGGCGGCCCGCTCGCAGGCGGCGCCCAACGTGTTCTGCCGCCAGCGCAGCGCTTCGGCGACGGCGCCGGGCGAGGTGTACGTGAGCATGGGCAGCACGAACGTCTCACTGTCCCAGAACGTGTGACCGTCGTATCCGGAACCGGTCAGCCCCTTGGCGGGGATGGCGCGCTGCTCGGCCCGCGCACCCGCTTGGAGGACGTGGAAGAGGGCGAAGCGGACGGCCTGCTGGATCTCCGCGTCCCCGTCGACCTCGACGTCCGCGCGGTCCCAGAAGTCGTCCAGGTAGGCGCGCTGCTGGTCGGCCAGGCCCTGCCAGCCGATGCTGCGGGCCCCGGCGAGCGCCGCGTCCACCTGGTCGCGTACGGCGGGCAGCGAACGGGCGCCGGACCAGCCGTACGCCACCGTCTTCTCCAGGCGCAGCCGCTGGCCCTGCTTCAGCAGCGAGGTGACGGTGAAGCGGGCGACGTCGTCGCCGCTCTCGCTGTCGGTGCCGGTGTGGTCCTCCGGGCCGTCGACGACGTGGTCGGCGGCGGCGGCCACCCGCTGTCCGCTGCGACGGGTGCGGTGGATCAGCCGCAGGCGCGGGCCGGAGGCGAAGTGCTCCTCGGGCTCCAGCGGGTTGTGCAGCGCCGAGGAGACGCGCGGGTCGCCGCCGGACTCGGGCAGCTGCTCGTTGGTGACGAGTTCGGACTGCACCACGACCCGCACTTCGGAGTCCAGGGGCTCGACCTCGTAGGCGACGGCGGCGACGGCCCGCTGCGTGAAGGAGACCAGGCGGGTGGAGGTCACCCGCACGGTGCAGCCGGCCGGCGAGGTCCATTCGCAGGTACGGCGCAGCACCCCGGCGCGCAGGTCCAGTACGCGTTCGTGGGAGCGCAGCCGCCCGTAGCGCAGGTCGAACGGTTCGTCGTTGACCAGCAGCCGGATCAGCTTGCCGTTGGTGACGTTGATGACGGTCTGCCCCGACTCGGGATAGCCGTACCCGGCCTCGGCGTACGGCAGCGGGCGCAGCTCGTGGACGCCGTTGAGGTAGGTGCCGGGCAGGCCGTGCGGCTCGCCCTCGTCCAGGTTGCCGCGCCAGCCGATGTGCCCGTTGGACAGCGCGAACACCGACTCGCTCTGCGGCAGGACGTCCAGGTTGAGGTCGGTCTCGCGCAGCAGCCAGGGGTCGCAGGCGTACGAGGAGTGGGTGATCATGCCTGGCCGTCCTCCTTCAGCAGCTCGGCGAGGTCCTTGACGACGATGTCGGCGCCGTGCCGCCGCAGCGCGTCGGCCTGGCCGACCCGGTCGACGCCGACGACGTACCCGAAGTGGCCGGCCCGTCCGGCGTCCATCCCGGCGAGGGCGTCCTCGTAGACGACCGCCTGCGCGGCGGACACGCCCAGTTCCCTGGCGGCCTCCAGGAAGGTGTCGGGGTGCGGTTTGCCCGGCAGTTTCCGCTCGGCGGCCACGTTCCCGTCGATCCGTACGTCGAAGAGGTGCTCCATGTCCACGGACGCCAGCACCTCGCGGCAGTTGGCGCTGGAGGAGACGACGGCGGTGGCCAGGCCCTGCTCACGGACGGCCCGCACATAGCGGCGGGAGCCTTCGTACGCCTCGGCGCCCTGCTCGCGGAGCTTCTTCAGCAGCAGGTCGTTCTTGCGGTTGCCCAGCCCGTGCACGGTCTCGCGGTCGGGCGGGTCGTCGGGGCCGCCCTCCGGCAGTTCGATGCCGCGGGAGGCGAGAAAGATGCGGACGCCGTCGGCGCGCGGGCGGCCGTCCACGTACTCGTCGTAATCGGCGACCGGGTCGAAAGGGGTGAACCCGGGGCCGTCCCGGTGGCGCAGGAAGTCGTCGAAGGTCTCCTTCCAGGCGGCCGTGTGCACCACGGCCGTCTTGGTCAGGACACCGTCGAGGTCGAACAGACAGGCCCGGACACGGTCCGGCAGCCCGAGTGAGGTCAGCGAATCCGTCATGGGAGACGAGTCCCCGCCCGGTGTTCGACGTATGTCTCTTCCGGCCATTTCCCGCCCGGAACGCCGCCGGGCGGGCGGGTGCGGTGGGTGCGGCAGGCCTGTACGGCGGATGTGGTGAGCCGGTGCGGCGGGTGCGGTGGGCGGCTACGCGCCCGAGCCCACCCGCTTCCTGCGCTTCTTGCCCGCCTCCCCCCACACGCAGAGGACCAGGCCGGCCACGGCCATACCGGCGTACGCGAACGTCGGCAGATCGAACCAGTGCGGCAGGATGCCCCAGCCCGTGCTGTCCGTGAAGATCCGGCCGAGGGCGCCCAGGGCTCCCTGGATCAGGACGATGATTCCGAGGACTCCGATGATTTCTCGCATGGCTCCAGCCTCACGCGAGCGGCCCCGGGGATCGTCGTCCCCGGGGCCGAATCGGCACTCCGTCGAAAGTCGCAGCGGGCGCGGTCGGGGCCTCATACCCGCACGCGCGCGGCGCGGGATACCGGTAGGCGCCCGGCGCGGCGCGGGCCCGTACACACTCGCCCGGCGCGGCGCGAGCCCGTACGCACTCCGCGCCGGGCCCGCTCCGTCAGCCGCTCACGCCGCCAGCAGCTTGCGCACCCGGTCCGCGCCGACCGCGAGCAGCAGCGTGGGCAGCCGCGGGCCGGTGTCGCGGCCGACGAGCAGGTTGTAGAGCAGCGCGAAGAACGAGCGCTGCGCCACCTTCAGCTCCGGCGTCGGCTTGGCGTCCGGCGTCAGCCCGGCCTGGATCTTCGGCACGCCGTAGACGAGCGTGGTCAGCCCGTCCAGCGACCAGTGCTCGTCCAGCCCGTCCAGCAGCAGCCGCAACGACTCGCGGCCCTGCTCGTCGAGCGAGCCGAGCAGCTCGGTGTCCGGCGTCTCGCGCACGATCGTGCGCTGCTCGGCCGGGACCTGGGTGTTGATCCAGTACTCCGCCTTGTCCAGCCGGGGGCGGGTCTCGTCCAGGGACGTGACCGGGTCGGCCGGGTCCAGCTCGCTGAGGATGCGCAGCGTCTGCTCGTCGTGCCCGCCGGTGATGTCGGCGACCGAGGCCAGCGTGCGGTACGGCAGCGGGCGCGGGGTGCGGGGCAGCTCACCGGCGGCGGTGCGCACCGCGCGGGAGTGCGCGGCGGCGTCGGCGGGCAGCGCCGAGCCGTCGGCGACCTTGGCCTCCAGCTTGTCCCACTCGTCGTAGAGCCGCTGGATCTCCTGGTCGAAGGCGATCTTGAAGGACTGGTTGGGCTTGCGGCGCGCGTACAGCCAGCGCAGCAGCGGCGCCTCCATGATCTTCAGCGCGTCGCCCGGGGTCGGCACGCCGCCCTTGGAGGACGACATCTTCGCCATGCCGCTGATGCCGACGAAGGCGTACATCGGGCCGATGGGCTGCGCGCCGTCGAAGACCTCGCGCACGATCTGGCCGCCGACCACGAACGACGAACCCGGCGAGGAGTGGTCCACCCCGGACGGCTCGAAGATCACGCCCTCGTACGCCCAGCGCATCGGCCAGTCGACCTTCCAGACCAGCTTGCCGCGGTTGAACTCGCTGAGCCGGACCGTCTCGCCGAAGCCGCACGCCGTGCAGGAGTACGTCAGCTCGGTCGTCTCCTCCACGTAGGAGGTGACGGTGGTCAGGTCCTTGTCGCACTGGCCGCAGTACGGCTTGTACGGGAAGTAACCGGCCGAGCCGCTGGAGCCGTCGTCCTCGGCGGCCGCGCCGGACCCCTCGGCGGCCTCCAGCTCGGCCTCGTCGACCGGCTTCTGCGACTTCTTCGCGGGCGCCTTCTTGGTGCGGTACTGGGCGAGGATCGCGTCGATGTCGGCGCGGTGCTTCATCGCGTGCAGGATCTGCTCGCGGTAGGCACCGGAGGTGTACTGCTCGGTCTGGCTGATGCCGTCGTACTCCACGCCCAGCTCGGCGAGCGCCTCGACCATGGCGGCCTTGAAGTGCTCGGCCCAGTTGGCGTACGCGGAGCCGGCCGGGGCCGGTACCGAGGTCAGCGGCTTGCCGATGTGCTCGGCCCAGGACTCGTCGACGCCCGCGACGCCGGCCGGGACCTTGCGGTAGCGGTCGTAGTCGTCCCAGGAGATCAGGTGGCGGACCTCGTGCCCGCGGCGGCGGATCTCGTCCGCGACCAGGTGCGGGGTCATGACCTCACGCAGGTTGCCGAGGTGGATCGGGCCGGAAGGGGACAGGCCCGAGGCGCAGACGATCGGTTTGCCGGGGGCGCGGCGCTCCGCCTCGGCAATGACCTCGTCCGCGAACCTGGAGACCCAGTCGGTCTCGGTGCTCTGCTGAGCCACGATCGGCCCTTCCTCTTCTCACCACTCGACGTGCCTGACGGCCCCATTCTCCCAGACGGAGCGGCAGCCGATTTTTCCCTGTGGAAAACCGGTGGAACCGCCGTGGGATACTCGGTGGCAAACCCTTTCCACACCAACGGAACGGCCTTCATTCCATGACCTCGGTCCCTTCCCTCGCAGCTACGGTCAACCAGCGCGTCGCGGACGCCCTCTCGGCAGCCCTGCCGGAGGCCGGCGCCGCGGACCCGCTGCTGCGACGAAGCGACCGGGCCGACTTCCAGGCCAACGGCATGCTCGCGCTGGCCAAGAAGCTCAAGGGCAACCCGCGGGAGCTGGCCTCCCAGGTCGTCGGGCAGCTCACCGGCGGTGACGTGATCAAGGAGATCGAGGTCTCCGGGCCCGGCTTCCTGAACATCACCGTCTCCGACGAGGCGATCGTCCGCACGCTGGCCGCGCGCGCCGCCGACGACCGCCTCGGCGTGCCGTACGCCGAGAACCCGGGCACCACGGTCATCGACTACGCGCAGCCGAACGTCGCCAAGGAGATGCACGTCGGCCACCTGCGCTCCGCCGTGATCGGCGCCGCGATGGTCGAGATCCTGGAGTTCACCGGCGAGAAGGTGATCCGCCGCCACCACATCGGCGACTGGGGCACCCAGTTCGGCATGCTCATCCAGTACCTCATCGAGCACCCGCACGAGCTGGACCACAAGCGCGACGACGCCTCCGCCGAGGTCTCCGGCGAAGAGGCCATGTCCAACCTCAACCGCCTCTACAAGGCGTCCCGCGCGCTGTTCGACTCCGACGAGGAGTTCAAGGACCGCGCCCGCCGCCGCGTGGTCGACCTCCAGGCCGGCGACGAGGAGACGCTCGCCCTGTGGCAGCGCTTCGTCGACGAGTCGAAGGTCTACTTCTACTCGGTCTTCGACAAGCTGGACATGGAGATCCGGGACGCGGACGTGGTCGGCGAGTCCGGCTACAACGCCATGCTGGAGGAGACCTGCCGCCTCCTGGAGGAGTCCGGTGTCGCGGTCCGCTCCGACGGCGCGCTCTGCGTCTTCTTCGACGACGTCAAGGGCCCGGACGGCAACCCGACCCCGCTGATCGTCAAGAAGTCCAACGGCGGTTACGGCTACGCGGCCACCGACCTGTCCGCCATCCGCGACCGGGTGCAGGGCCTGGGCGCCTCGTCCCTGCTGTACGTGGTCGACGCCCGCCAGTCGCTGCACTTCAAGATGGTCTTCGAGACCGCCCGCCGGGCCGGCTGGCTGGGCGAGGACGTCGAGGCCGTACAGCTCGCCTTCGGCACCGTCCTCGGCAAGGACGGCAAGCCGTTCAAGACCCGTGAGGGCGAGACGGTGCGGCTGGTGGACCTGCTCGACGAGGCGGTGGACCGGGCGACCGCGGTCGTCCGCGAGAAGAGCGAGAAGATCGGCCTGACCGACGCGGAGATCGCCGAGAACGGCTCCCAGGTCGGCATCGGCGCCGTGAAGTACGCGGACCTGTCCACCTCGGCGTCCCGCGACTACAAGTTCGACCTGGACCAGATGGTCTCGCTCAACGGCGACACCAGCGTGTACATCCAGTACGCGTACGCCCGGATCCGGTCCATCCTGCGCAAGGCCGGTGACACCGCGGCCCCCAAGGCGCACCCGGAGCTGCCGCTGGCCACCGCCGAGCGCGCGCTGGGGCTGCACCTGGACCAGTTCGCGGAGACCCTGGAGGAGGCGGCGGCCGGTTACGAGCCCCACAAGCTGGCCGCGTACCTCTACCAGCTCGCCTCCCTCTTCACGACCTTCTACGACCAGTGCCCGGTCCTGAAGGCCGAGGGCGGCAGCGAGCAGATCGAGAACCGCCTGTTCCTGTGCGACCTGACGGCCCGCACGCTGCACCGCGGCATGGCGCTGCTGGGCATCCGGACGCCCGAGCGGCTCTGACGACACGCACAGGCAAAGGCCCCACCGGAACGGATCGTTCCGGCGGGGCCTTTGCGCTGCGCGGGTTCAGTTCCCGGTGGGCTTCCAGGCATTCACGTCGTAGCGGTAGATGAACGACGGGCGGCCCTTCATCGCGCTCGTACGGAACGGCCTGCCGTGGTCGTCCAGGCGCAGCGTGCCGCGCCGGCCGCCGCTGCTCCACTCCAGCTCCAGGTACCAGCTGACGTCGTTCGCCTCCGCGTGCGCGTCCACGTACAGCATCTGCGGGTCGGACGCCGAGACCTTGAACGGGAAGTCGGTCGCCGGGATCTTCCGGTCCCCCTGCTCCCCGGCCACCGGCCGCGTCACCGGCTGCGCCGCGTCCAGGCCGACGTCGAACGAGGCCGGGGTGAGCCCGCCGCCGCAGCCGTCGCCCATGGAGTACGCCGACCCCGCCACCGACGCCGTGCGCGTCGTGGTCCGTACGGTCAGCGAGTGCAGGACGACGGCCTGGTCGCTGGTGCCCTGCACGGCCAGCGCGACCCTGAGGTGCCCGCCGGGCACCCCGCCGAGCGCGTCCGCCCAGCCGCGCGCGCTCACCCCGGTGGGCGGCGGCGGGACCTCGGTGGGCGGTTTGTCGAGCATGTACCAGCGGTCGCAGGGGTCGTCCCAGTTGTTCGTACGGACGTCGACGGTCAGCGGGGAGCCGCTGCTCCGGCCGCTGTTGCCACCCGCCTCGCCCTTGCCCTCCCCCTCGTCGGACGCGGCCCCGGGCGGGCTCGCGGTGGTCGGCGTACTGCCCCGCACCGGCTCACCGGCCGCCGCGGAAGCGGACGCGGACGCCGACGGGGACGGCGTGCCGGAGGCCCCGCCGTCCGGAACCGGCCCGCGCCCGCCACGGGCCGACCGGTCGGCCACCTGCGTCCCGGCCGGTGCCGTCCGGTCCGGGGCCGAGGAGGAGGTGGTGCTGACGACGATGACGGGCACGGCCAGCGCGACGACGGCGGCTGCCGCGAGGGCGAGGCGGAGTCGGGGGTGGGTGCGGGTGCGGATGCGGGTGCGGGGAGTGGGGTGGCGGGGGTGGCCGGGGGTGGGGGGTGCTGTGGGGGTAACCGTCTCCTCCGGTACGGCGTCCTCCGGTACGGCCTCCTCCGGTACGGCGTCCTCCGGTACGGCCTCCTCCGATACGGCGTCCTCCGGTACGGCGTCCTCCGGTACGGCCTCCTCCGGTACGGCCTCCACCGCCGTCCGCCGCCCCCGTGCCGCGTCCGCCAGGATCCACCGGCGGTGCAGCTCGACCAGTTCCTCGGGCTTCGCGCCGCACACCCTGGCCAGCCGTTCCACGGGCGCGTAGTCCGTCGGCACCGCGTCGCCGTTGCAGTAGCGGTGCAGCGTGGACGTACTCATGTGCAGGCGCTTGGCCAGAGCGCCGTAGCTCAGTCCTGACCTCGTCTTCATCTCGCGCAACAGCGCCGCGAATCCGTCCGTGCCGGAAGCCGTGCTCACCGTTTCCCTCCCGCCTCGTCCCGGAACCGCGTTCCAGGCGCCCCTCATTCCCCCAGGTCAGGGTACGCGGGATCGTTCCAGCGTCCCGGATGTGCCGACGGCCGTTGTGGCCGGGACGAACCGTCGCCCAGGCTGTGACCACTGACGACGCCCTGACCAGGGGCCTTACCGGGGAGCAGCCGTGCGGACCCGATTCCGCTGCCCTATCGACATGGATCCGGCCGATTTCGCGGCACTGGGCGTACTGGCCATCTGTGTCGCCGTCATAGCGGCCGTACTCCACGGCCTCTGACCGTGCCTCGATCAGCCACCGCCCTTCTTCCCCAGGACCTCACGTCCCAGATCCTCACGCCCGTCCCAAGACCTCACGCCCGTCCCAAGACCTCACGTCTCACAACCTCACGGGGAGCACCACCCATGCGTTCGCGCCTCTTCACCACTCGTACCGCCCGCGTCGCCGCCTCCGCCGCGGCCGTCGCCGCCGCCCTCTCGCTGACCGCGTGCGGCGGTGCCGAGGACGGCAAGAAGGCCGCCGGCGCCGACCGGCCCGCGGCCTCGGCCGGCCCGGACTCCCCGTCCGGTTCCGACACCGGCTCCGGCTCCGGTTCCGGTTCCGGCTCCGCGGCGGGCTCGGACGGTACGGGCGGTACGGGCCCGTCGGCCAAGTCCCCCTCGGGCGGCGACGCTCAGGGCAGCCGCGGCTCGCACGCGTCCCCCACCAAGGCCGGCACCGGCGGCAAGCACGGCACCACGCCGGGCGGGACGTCCACCACCTGCACCGCGGCCAACACCAAGGTGACCGTCTCCAAGCTCAGCCGCCCCATCAACCACCTCCTCCTCACCATCACCAACACCGGCTCGGTCCGGTGCGACGCCTACCACTACCCGGCCCTCCGCTTCGACGACGCCCAGGCGTCCACCGCGGTGCGGCCGGACAGCAAGCCGCAGGCCGTGGTGTCCGTCGAGCCGGGCCGGTCCGCGTACGCGGCCGTGCGCACGTCGGACGCCACCGGGGAGGCAAGCGGCGGGAAGACGGCGCACAGCCTGGAGGTGTTCTTCGCGCACCGGGACGGCAGCTACGCCGAACGCCCGGCCCGGCCCGCGCTCCCGAAGGGCACGTACATCGACGACTCCGCCCAGGTCACGTACTGGCAGAGCGAACTGGACGACGCCCTCTAGGACGGGCGGCGCGGCGCTCCCGCACCCGCTCCGCCGGACGTGTGCAACCAACCCTCCAGCCCCGGCGTCCCCACCAGCAACAGCCAACCGGGGGACTGGGGAAAGGACTCACCATGCGCAAGCCCACGCCGTCACCCACCCGGCGCTCCGTGCTCGGCGCCGGCCTCGGCCTCGGTGGCGCGTTCGCGCTCGGCACCACGACGGCGTACGCGTCCCCGGCCACCACCGCGCACCCCGCCACCACCGCGCAGCCGGCCGCCACCCGCCGCCTGCGCGACCTGGAGCGCGAGCACCAGGCCCGGATCGGCGTCTTCGCGCTCAACCTCGCCACCGGCGCGACCCTGCTCCACCGCGCCCACGAACGGTTCCCGATCTGCTCGGTCTTCAAGACGCTCGCCGTCGCGGCCGTACTGCGCGACCTCGACCACGACGGCACCCAGCTCTCCCGCGTCATCCACTACACCGAGGCCGACGTGGCGAAGGCCGGTCATGTGCCCGTCACCTCCCGGCACATCGCCTACGGCATGTCCGTACGGGACCTGTGTGACGCGACGATCCGGTTCAGCGACAACTGCGCGGCCAACCTCCTCCTGCGTGAGCTGGGCGGCCCGACCGCCGTCACCCGCTTCTGCCGCTCCCTCGGCGACCCGGTGACCCGCCTCGACCGCTGGGAGCCGGAGCTGAACTCCGCCGAGCCCGGCCGCCGTACGGACACCACCTCCCCGTACGCCATCGCCCGCACCTACCGCCGGCTCGTCCTCGGCAGTGCCCTCGGCCGCCCGGACCGGACGCTGCTGACCGACTGGCTGCTGGGCAACACCACCAGCGTGGAACGTTTCCGCGCGGGGCTGCCGAAGAGCTGGAAGGTGGCGGACAAGTCCGGCGGCGGCAGCACGTACGGGACGAGCAACGACGTGGCCATCGCCTGGACCCCCGACGGCGCCCCGGTCGTCCTCGCCGCCTTCACCCACAAGCCGACGCTCCCGACCGCCTCGGGCGACACCCCGTTGATCATCAAGACCGCCGCAGTGCTGGCCGAGGCGGTCGGACGGGCCCCCTCGGCCGCCTGAGCACCCCTCAGGGCCAGTACGCCTGGCCCTGACCCGGCCGCCCTCCGACCTCACCAGTCCAGCTTCCGGCCGCACTTGCCGTGCGCGGTACCGATGATCCGCGACGAATGCTTGCCGGTGATCCCGAGTTCCCGCTTGGTCTTGAGTGCCTGGTCCACGAAGGCCTGCCCACGGGCGACGCAGAGCGCGTTGCCCGTGAGCGACGAGCACCTCGTCGCCGTACATGAGTGAACCGAGAGATTGTCCTCCATGTCCGGCGTACTCCACGACTGACGTGTCACTCATTTGCCGGGACACCGGGCGTCCCGTAAATTCCTCTCCTCCCGCCCCAAGGGCGGGCATTTGCATGCTCAGGGGAGTTGTTCTGCCATGTCCCATATATCCGCCGGTCCGCCGCTCCACGGTGTCCCGCCGTACGACGGTTTCCCGCCCACCGGCGGCCCGGCGCTCCAGCCGACCAAGGGCCTCGCCACCGCCCTCACCACGCTGCTGTACCTCGTCATCGCCGCCGACCTCTTCGCCCTCGGCGCCGACCTCTTCCTGCGCGCGCTGCTGGACAACCTGGCGACCGCCACCGGACAGGACGCCGAACGGGCCGACGCACTGTACGCAGTGGCCGCCTACCTCCAGGGCGCCCTCCTGATCCCCACCGCCGTCGTCTTCATCGTCTGGTTCCACCGCTCCCGGGTGAACGCCGAGCACTACACCCGGGACGTGTGCACCCTGGGCCGCGGCTGGGCGATCGGCTCCTGGTTCGTACCGATCGGCAACCTGTGGCTGCCGTTCCGCGTCGCCAAGGAGACCTGGCAGGCCAGCGTCCAGTCGGCGCCCGACGGTTCCCCGCGTACGGTCTCCACCGCGCTGGTGCGGGCCTGGTGGACGCTGTGGGTCCTCACCATCATCGTCAGCCGCGTCGGCAGCACCCTCCACAAGAGGGCCGAACTGCCGGACGCCATCCGGCAGGCCGTGTCGGTCGTCGCGCTCTCCGACCTCCTGGACATCGCCGCCGCCGTGCTCGCCGTCCTCTTCGTCCGCAAGCTGACCCGGATGCAGCAGATTCCGGCCGTGCCGTACGCAGCACCCCACCCCGCCACGCAGCCCTGACCCCGGCCGGGCCCCCGGTACGCGCACCCGAGGCAAGGCGCCCCGTGGCGGGCGCCTTGACCTTCACATCGGTGTCAACACCTACGGTCCCGCGCATGTCCCCCAGCCCCGGGCGGCCCCGCCCCACCCCCCGACTCCTTCTCCTCTCCCTCCTCGTCTTCATCATCGGCACCATCGAGTTCCTGCCGGTCGGCCTGCTCCCGGACATCAGCCGGGACCTGCGCGTCGACCCGTCCCGTACGGGGCTGCTCGTCACGGTCTACGCCTTCACCGTCGGCCTGACCGCGGCCCCGCTCACCGCCCGCACCTCCGCCTGGCCCCGCAAGCGCCTCTTCCTGACCACGTGCGCCGTCTTCATGGGCGCCACCGCGCTCTCCGGGCTCTCCCCCACCTACGCGTCCCTCGCCGCCACCCGCCTCCTCTGCGGCCTGGCCCACGGCATCTTCTACGCGATCGTCGCCGGGTACGCGGCGGCCATCGCCGGGCCGGGCCGCTCGGGCCGCGCCACCGCGATCGTCTTCGCGGGCGTGTCCCTGGCCTTCGTCGTCGGAGTCCCGCTCGGTACGACGGTGGGTACGGCCTTCGGCTGGCGCACCGCGTTCCTCGCCACCGCCGCACTGGGCCTGGTCGCGCTGCTCGCCGCCGCGCGCCTGCTCCCCCAGGTCCCGCCCGGTCCGCCCCTACGGGTGTCCGACCTCCCCCGGGTGGCCCGCACCCCCGGCCTGGGGCGGGTCGTCCTGACCACCGGCCTGGTCATCCTCGGCCACTTCACGCTCTACACCTACGTGACCGAGTACCTCCACGACGCCGCCGGCATCACCCCCGCCTCCGTCAGCGCCGTACTCCTCCTCTTCGGCCTGGCCGGTCTCGCGGGCACCCTGCTGAGCGGCCGCCTCGTCGACACCCGCCCCCGAGCCGCCCTCCTCGGCACGCTCGCCCTGATGGCCGTCTCCCTCACCACCCTGGGTGCGGCACCCTCGAACCCGCCGCTCCTCCACCTCTCCATCGCCACCTGGGGAATGGCCTGCACCGCCCTCCCCGTCTGCTTCCAGACCGCCGTCCTGCGTACGGCCCCTGACACCCCCGACGCGGCCTCGTCCCTCTACGTAGCCGCCTTCAACACCGGCATCGGCGGCGGCGCACTGACCGGTGCCCTCCTCCTGACGACCGCCCCACCCGCAACGCTCCCCTGGGCCGCCCTGACCCTCCTCCTCGCAGGAACGGCGATCCCCCTCCTCACCCGCCCCCGCCCTCACACCCACCCCTCAACGGACACTGCTCCCCCAACTCGAACCACATCACCTTGCCCCCACCCGCCCCCAACGCCCCCGACCCGTACGCGAACCCGCCATAACTCTCCGCACACAACCTGACCAGCCCCAGCCCCCGCCCGGCCTCCGCCGCCGGCCCGGACACCGCGGCCACGCCGAAGACCGGCAACTCCGGATTCCCGTCCCACACGCTGACGCGCAGCCGCGCCCCGATCCGCTTCACCCGCACGTTCGCGGGGCCCTTCGCATACCGGTACGAGTTGGCAATCAACTCCGCCGCCAACAGCTCCGCCCCGTCCACCAGTTCCGTCTCCCCGTGCTCCTCCAACACCAGCCGCACCACCCGCCGCGCGACACGCGGAGCACGGGGATGGTCGGACATCTCGAACGCGTACTCCCAGTCACCGGACATGCGAAGCCTCCGTCGTGGATGCGCAGTTGACTCACGCGGAGCGTGAGTGGCATGCGCCACACCGTACGCGCTTCAGGAGGACCGGTGCTACACAATCGGTAGTCCTGGTGCGACTAGACGCTTATGGGTGACCACGGCAGACTGTGCGCCAGCGAGGAGAGAGGGACCATGCCACCCAGGAGCACCCCCACCACGCGGCAGCGCCGTCTGGGCGTCGAGCTGCGCAAACTCCGCGAGCAGGCCGGGCTGTCGGCCAGCGAGGCCGCAGCCCGGCTCAGCACGGAGCGCACAAAGATCAGCAACATCGAGACCGGACGCTTCGGCCTCAGTGCAGAACGGCTGCGCACCATCACGCATCGCTACGCGTGTACGGACCAAGCGCTGATCGACGCCCTCGTCGGCATGACAGGCGAGCGCAAACGGGGCTGGTGGCAGGAGTACCGGGAAATCCTCCCGCTCGGCCTACTGGACATCGCCGAGCTGGAGCACCACGCGGTCGAGTTGCGTACGGCACAGACGGCAACGCTGCCGGGCCTGCTACAGACGGCCGACCACGCCCGGGCCACGTTTGAGCAGGTCATCCCGCCACTGCCGCCTCCAGAGGTCGAGCACCGCGTATCGCACCGCATCAAACGCCAGGCGATCCTGTTCGGGGAAGCCGGGACGCCGTACACCGCAGTCATCCACGAGGCGGCTCTGCGGATGCAGTTCGGCGGGGTGACGGCAGCGCGTCGCCAGCTCCGATACATCGCCGAAATGAGCGAGCGCGACAACATCACCGTGCTGGTCATCCCCTTTTCCGCCGGCGCCTACCCGGGCGGCGGCCAGACGATCCTCTACGCCACCGGCCCGACACCCCAGCTGGACACGGCCCAGATCGACCAGGCACACGGCCCCGTGTTCATCGACGCAGCAGCACAACTGGCCCGGTACCGCGCCATCTTGGACCGGCACGAAGCCGTTGCCCTCAAACCGGCCGAGTCCCGGGATTTCATCCTCACCATCGCGCGAGAGCTCTGAGAGGCCACCTATGTCCACGTACGACTGGCAGACATCCTCCTACTGCGGCACAGGGAACAACTGCCTGGCCATCGCCACCAGTCCCGATGGCTCCGCCTGCCTCCGCGAGAGTGAAACCCCGGACGCGATCCTCACCACCAGCCGCCCGCAGCTCAGCTCGCTCATACGCGCCATCAAGGCAGGGAACATCACCAGCACCCGAACGCGAAACGCATACTGACGAACGGAGCCCCGAACATGCCTCCGGTCCGCCGGCAGAAGTCGTCCTACTGCGCAGACTCCAGCAACTGCCTGTGTCTCGTCCCCACCCCCGACAACACCATACGCATCCGTGAAAGCGAGGACCCGCACACGGTGGTCAGGGCCACGCAGACCCAACTCGGCTCTCTCATAGGCGCGATCAAGGCAGGGATACTCACCAGCACTCGGACGTGAAAAGGGCCGAGAGTGCTCTCGATCCACTGGCCGGCGTCTACCTACTGCAGCGAGTCGAACAACTGCCTCGCCCTGGCGTCAGCTGCCGTCGGCACCCTCCTCTTGTGAGAGAGTCGAGCCCCGAACGCCGCCCTTGCAGTGAGCCGGACAGTCCTCGGCTCCTTCATGCACGCCGTACAGTCGGGCATTCTTGCAGCTCTTGACCCCACGCCCCGAACGGCAACTCCCCGTCAGCGCAGAATGCCCGCAGCGCGTGCGGCACGGAGCCACAGGGGAAACTCGCTCATGAGTGATGCGTAAATCTTCGCGTCCGGCACTTCCCGAGGGGTCGGACCGGCCGGAAAGAAGCCCGCGTTGTCCACGATCCGCTTGGCGGGGACCGGAAGATCGTCGAGCTTGCGAAGAAAATCGAATTGCTTGCTGTCAGGGTCGCCGAAGCCGATGAACTGCCAGAAGATCGGCAAACGGGCAGCGGTGCACAGCACGTGCTCGGCGGCCGTACGCGACGTGGGCCCACCGTCAGTCTGGAATATCACCAGCGCGGGGTCAGCGGCCCCCGAGGCCGTGTAATGATCAATGACGGCCTGCATGGCCAGGTGGTAGTTGGTCCGCCCCATGGCCCCGTAGCCGCTGTGGAGCTCATTGATGCGCCCCTCGTACGCATCCAGCTTGACCTCGGAGACGCCGTCGACCTCGGTGGAGAAGAAGACGACGGGAACGGTGCCGTCATCGTCAAGGTGCGCTGAAAGCCCCAGGACCTGCTCGGCCAGGTACTGCGCAGTCCCGTCCTTGTAGTGCGCATTCATACTGCGGGAACGATCAAGTATGAGGTACACCGCGGCGCGCTGACCGGAGAGACCGGACTTCTCCAGCGAGACCTGCGCCGCCTTGTACAGGTTGACGAGCCTCGGAGCCGCCGACTGCACCTTTTCCAAGCTGATGGCCGACGCTCCGGGGGCATGGCGTGGGGGCTTGGTGTAATCGATGGCCATATCGGTCTCCCCGCACAGTCCAGTCGCATTCGGTATATGGACGTACAGTACGCCGCATTGCCCCCAGGGGGCGGCCGGATTACCCGTCTCGTTGGTCCTCCGCCTACCCAACGGTGGCGACTTTCGGAACTCCGCTCTCACCGGGCACTGGCTCGGTCCGCACTCCAGCCCCCTGCGTTCATCGGGGCGTTCTTGTAGAAGTTCGTGCAGTCCCGAAGCGCCATGTACCCCCAGACCTGGGCAGTGGTGGAAGGGAGTTCACCACACGGCGGCGCCCCGGACCATGCGGCCCGGGGCGCGTCCGCTCAGCCGACCGTCAGTGCGCCGTCAGCTTGTTGGCGGCCTTCTCGATCTGGGCGGAGAAGGCGCTCACCTTCGTGTAGACGCCGGGCTTGCCGGGCCGCGCGCAGCCCTCGCCCCAGCTGGTGATGCCGACCTGGACCCAGTCGCCGTCCTCGTCGCGGCGGAACATCGGGCCGCCGGAGTCGCCCTGGCAGGTGTCGACGCCGCCCTCCGCCACGAAGCCGGCGCACAGCTCCTCGCCGGGGGTCAGCAGGTCGCCGTACGCCTGCTTGCAGGTGGTCATGTTCACGAACGGGACCTTGGCCTTGCGCAGGTAGCGCTGCTGCGCGCCGCCCTCGCGGCTGGCGCCCCAGCCGGTGATGGTGAACTGGCCGCGGTCGAAGTTGTCGTCCTCCGCGAGATGCAGCGTCTCCTGGTTCTTGATCGGCGTGGCCAGCTTGATCAGCGCCCAGTCCTTGCCCTTGCCGTCGTAGCCGGGTGCCTGCGCGACCTCGGTGGACTTCACCTTGATCGCCTTGGGGTTCTGGAGGTCCACGACGCCCGCGGTGACGGTGATGCTGGTGTCGGGGCCGCTGCCGTCGACGCAGTGCGCGGCGGTCAGGACGACGTCCTCGCGGATGAGGGAGCCACCGCAGCCCATCGAGAGCCGGACCATGAACGGGAACTCGCCCTGCTTGGCGGGCGGTCCGCCGATGATCTGCTGGCCGGGGGTCGGCGTCGGGGCCGGCGCTGCGGTCGCGCCGCCCGCCGACTGGAGTGCGACCGCCGCCGCCACGGCGGCGCCAACGGCTATGGATCTCTTGACACATCTCGCGGAGCGCTTCAAGGACTTTCCTCTCGCGTCGGAGGCACTTCGGTGTCCAGCGCTCCAGTCGCCGCCGCGCGGCACACCGAGGCACCACCGGGCGCGCAGTCCTGCGCCCCAAGTGCCGCCGCGTCACTGGAGTGTTGTGATTATGTGGACGCCCCCAAAGATGCACAAGGTTCTGAAACCGGCCACTTCCCGAGTAGCCGGGTGAGAGAGACGTATCCGCATCTGGGTGGTTCGGACCAATTGGCGTACGGACACGGGAGTTGGCGTACGGGTACGGGCGGGTGACCCGGCGCGACGGCTCGGCACGGCGGCGCGGCACGACAGCCGGTACGCGGCGGACCCCCGCCCGCCCGGACTCGGCGACGTCAGCGCCGCAGCTGGTCCGCCGCCTTGGCGATGGCCTGCGAGAAGGCGCTCACCCGCGTGTAGACGCCCGGTTTGCCGGGCCGCGCGCAGCCGTCGCCCCAGCTGGTGATGCCGACCTGGACCCACGCGCCCGCGTCGTCCTTGCGGAACATCGGGCCGCCGGAGTCACCCTGGCAGGTGTCCACGCCGCCGGTCCGCATGATCCCGGCGCAGATCTCCTCGCCGGGTATGTACGCGCTGCCGTACGCCTGCTTGCAGGTCGCGGTGTCCACGAACGGCACCGTCGCCTTGCGCAGGTAACGCTGCTGCCCGCCGCCCTCCCGGGTGGCGCCCCAGCCGGCCACGACGAAGTCGCCCTGGTCGTAGCGGCCGTCCGTGGTCGTGCGCAGGGTGGGCAGGTTGACGGGACGGGCGAGCTTGATCAGTGCCCAGTCCTTGCCCGAGCCGTTGTAGCCGGGGGCTTGGAGAACTTTGGTGGACCTGACCTTGATCGCGCTGGAGCTCTGGAGGTCCACGACGCCGGCCGTGGCGGTGATGGAGGTGTTGTTGCCGCTGCCGTCGACGCAGTGTGCGGCGGTCAGCACGATGTCCTGGCGGTAGAGCGCGCCACCGCAGCCCATGGACAGCCGCACCATGAACGGGAACTCGCCCTGCGCGGCGGGCACGCCGCCGACGACCTTGGTGCCGGGGGTGCCGCTCGACGGCGTCGGCTCGCCGGCCGCGTTCGCCGCGCCGGGCTGGAGCGACAGGGCCGCGAGGGCGACGGCGCCGAGGGCGACGGATCTCTTCAGGAATTTCGCGGAACGGGTCACCGGACGTCCTTTCCGAGGGGGTTGCGCGGTCTCGGCGGGCACCGGGACCGGATTGATCGGGTCATGCCAAGTTCGCGCGTCCGAGGGGCCCGTTGGAACGGGACGTACGTGGGGGAAGGGGCACCACAGCGCGGCAGAGCGTTGTGATTATGTGGACACTCCGAAGGGGTCACAAGCCACGGAACCGGCCAATCACCACGGGCGGGACGGGCGGGACTGCCGCACCGACCGCACCGGAATCCCACGCCACCCCCACCCGAAACTCACGCCACCCCCGGACCACAGGCCCGGCAGAAAACCAGACGCCCAGTACGCGCCCTTCGACACCGCCGGGAACAAGGCCGGCTCGGTCAGCTTCGACCTGCGCTGTCGTCCGCGTCGCACGGCGGGCCGCGTCGCACGGCGGGCCGGGCCCCCGGCAGGACGCGCCCCCGGCAGGACGCGGCCCCGTACCGGCCGGTCAGGCCGCGTAGTGCACGGTGCCCGTCATGGCCCCCGTCGCGCTGCCGCAGATCTGCCGGTAGCGCGCGGCGAGGCCGGTCACCTTGCCCTCGTCGGTGAAGTACAGGCGGTCCACGGTGAATTCCCCCCGGGCGTTGCCACAGCCCCGCCCGTTGCCGTAGACCTCCATGGTGGCGGCGCCCTCCACGCCGGTGACCTGGTACGTACGCCCGGCGGTCAGCCGCTCGCCCAGCGGCGGCCGGAACACCGCCGTCCAGTACTCCCGCTTGCCCTCGACGCCGAACTCCACGCCGCCGTTGTAGCTGTCCTTCAGGCTGAAGGTGCTGGTGGCGCCGGTGTGCGTCACCGACTTGCCCTGCCCGATCCAGTCGCCGGCCTCGCTCTTGTAGGCGTACGACAGCGGCAGCGCGCGGTACTTGACCGTCCCCTTGAGCGGCTGGGCCGTCGCCGACTCGCAGTTCTGCGTGTACGAGGCGTCGAGCAGCGTGATCGCGCCCGTCGCGTCCGTGGCGATCTGGTGGACGGTGAACTGGCCGTACACCTCGTTGCAGCCGCGGCCGTTGCCGCCGACGTCGAGTCCGGGCGACCGGCCGGTGCGGAACGCGGCCCGCTCGGCGTTGCGGTAGACGCCGGGGCGCAGCTGCTCGCCCTTGGGAGCGGCGAGGTCGATGTCCCACCGCTCCTCGGCGGTGGAGACCTGGACGCGGGCGTACCCGGCGTCGCCCCCCATGGTGATCGTCGCGGCCGGCTCCCGGTACGTACCGGCGCGCCCCTGCCCGATGTAGTCCCCCGCCACGCTGGTGTACGCGTACGAGGTGACCGGCTGCGGCCCGGCCGCCGCGGCCGCCGGTGTGGCCAGCGCCCCGCCGAGTCCGGCCGCCGTACACAGCGCGACGGCGGCGCTCCCGACGGAGCGCCGCCATCTCTTCAGGCGCATCCTCATGTCCTGTGCCCCTCCCTGTAGTGACGTCGCTTTCCCCTTGCCCCTGAAGGGAGTTGGGTACACGCGTGCGACGCGGGAACGGCAGAGGTACGGATGGGGAATCAGAGCTTGCGCGCGACCTCCGTGGCCCAGTACGTCAGGATCATGTCGGCGCCCGCCCGCTTGAACCCGGTCAGGGCCTCCAGGATCGCCGCGTCGCGGTCGATCCAGCCCTTCTCGGCGGCGGCCTCGACCATCGCGTACTCACCGGAGATCTGGTACGCGGCGACCGGCACGTCCACCGCTTCCGCGATCTTCGCCAGCACGTCCAGGTACGGCATGCCCGGCTTGACCATCACCATGTCGGCGCCCTCCTGGAGGTCGAGCGCCAGCTCGCGCAGCGACTCGCGGGAGTTGCCGTAGTCCTGCTGGTACGTCTTGCGGTCGCCCTTGAGGGACGAGCCGACGGCCTCGCGGAACGGGCCGTAGAACGCCGAGGCGTACTTCGCGGTGTACGCGAGGATCGACACGTCCTCGTGGCCCGTCTGGTCCAGCGCGTCACGGATGACGCCGACCTGGCCGTCCATCATGCCGCTCGGGCCCACCACGTGGACGCCCGCGTCCGCCTGGACCTGCGCCATCTCGGCGTAGCGCTCCAGCGTCGCGTCGTTGTCCACCCGGCCCTCGGCGTCCAGGACACCGCAGTGGCCGTGGTCGGTGAACTCGTCCAGGCACAGGTCCGACATGATCACCAGGTCGTCGCCGACCTCGGTACGCACATCGCGGATCGCCTGCTGGAGGATGCCGTCCGGATCCGTGCCGGCCGAGCCGACCCCGTCCTTCTTCGCGTCCTCCGGCACACCGAACAGCATGATCCCGGCGACGCCCGCCTCGACCGCCTCCACGGCGGCCTTCCGCAGCGTGTCACGGGTGTGCTGCACGACGCCCGGCATCGCACCGATCGGCACCGGCTCCGAGATCCCCTCCCGCACGAACGCGGGCAGGACCAGGTCCGCCGGGTGCAGGCGGTGTTCGGCGACCATCCGGCGCATGGCCGGCGTGGTGCGCAGCCGGCGCGGCCGGGCGCCGGGGAAGTTGCCGTACGTACTGCTGCTCAACTGCGAGCCCTCCTACGCGATCCGGGCCGGCGCTCGCTGGGGCGGGTGACCGGGTCACCGGCCTCCAGCGCGGCATCGCGCCGCGCCGCCCCGAAGTCCGCGAGCGCTTCGGCCAGCTTGTGCACCGAGGGCTCGGGCGACATGACGTCCACGCGCAGCCCGTGCTCCTCGGCGGTCTTGGCGGTGGCCGGGCCGATACAGGCGATCACGGTCACGTTGTGCGGCTTGCCGGCGATGCCGACCAGGTTGCGCACCGTCGAGGACGAGGTGAACAGCACGGCGTCGAAACCGCCGCCCTTGATCGCCTCGCGGGTCTCCTGCGGCGGCGGCGAAGCCCGTACGGTCCGGTAGGCCGTGACGTCGTCGACCTCCCAGCCCAGCTCGATCAGGCCCGCCACCAGCGTCTCGGTGGCGATGTCGGCGCGCGGCAGGAACACCCGGTCGATCGGGTCGAAGACCGGGTCGTACGGCGGCCAGTCCTCCAGCAGCCCGGCCGCGGACTGCTCGCCGGACGGCACGAGGTCGGGCTTCACGCCGAAGGCGACCAGCGCCTTCGCGGTCTGCTCGCCCACCGCCGCGACCTTGATCCCGGCGAACGCGCGGGCGTCCAGCCCGTACTCCTCGAACTTCTCCCGGACCGCCTTGACGGCGTTGACCGAGGTGAAGGCGATCCACTCGTAGCGGCCGGTGACCAGGCCCTTGACCGCGCGCTCCATCTGCTGCGGGGTGCGCGGCGGCTCCACGGCGATGGTCGGCACCTCGTGCGGCACCGCGCCGTACTCGACGAGCTGGTCGGAGAGCGAAGCGGCCTGCTCCTTGGTCCGCGGTACGAGGACCCGCCAGCCGAACAGCGGCTTGTTCTCGAACCAGGACAGCCGGTCGCGCTGAGCCGCGGCACCGCGCTCACCGACCACGGCTATGACCGGCTGCCCACCGTCCGCCGACGGCAGCACCTTCGCGGCCTTCAGCACCTGCGCCACCGAGCCGAGCGTCGCGTTCCAGGTGCGCTGGCGCGTCGTCGTACCGGCGACGGTGACCGTCATCGGCGTGTCGGGCTTGCGGCCCGCGGAGACCAGCTCACCGGCCGCGGCGGCCACCGAGTCCAGCGAGGTGGACACCACGGCGGTCGCGTCGCTGCTGCCCACCTCCGACCAGCAGCGCTCGCCGGCGGTCCGGGCGTCGATGAAACGCACGTCCGTACCGTCCGCGTCGCGCAGCGGCACACCCGCGTACGCGGGCACACCGACCGCGGCGGCGATGCCCGGCACGACCTCGAAGACGACGCCCTCCGAGGCACACGCCAGCATCTCCTCGGCGACGTGCGCGTCCAGTCCGGGGTCACCGGACACCGCACGCACCACCCGCTTGCCGGTGCGCACAGCCGACATGACAAGATTGGTGGTGTCCCTAAGAGCGGGGACACCGGCGGTGGTTGACGCCTCGTCAGCCGTCGGCTGCTGCGGCGTGTCCACATGCGGCCGCGCATGCGCGCGGACGACATCGAGCACCTGCGGGTCGGCGATCAGCACGTCGGCGCGCGCCAGTGCCTCGACGGCACGCAGCGTCAGCAGGCCCGGATCTCCGGGACCGGCGCCGATGAAGGTGACCTGACCGGCGGCAGGGTGGTTCGGGGCGGTGGGGTTCAAAGTGCTCGCTCCCCCATAAGACCGGCCGCACCCTTCGCGAGCATCTCGGCAGCGAGTTCGCGCCCCATGTTCACGGGGGCGTCCGCGTCGCCGAGAGAGGCGGGTACGTGTCCGGTGGTGGACAGCTGCACCAGCGTCGAGCCGTCGGTCGTGCCGACGACGCCACGCAGGCGCAATTCGGTGACAGCCTGCCCGTCGGCCTGCAGGTCGGCCAACGCACCCACAGGTGCGGAGCAGCCGGCCTCCAGGGCGGCGAGCAGGGAACGCTCGGCGGTCACGGCGGCCCGGGTGAACGGGTCGTCGAGCTCGGCGAGCTGGGCGGCGAGCTGCGCGTTGTGCGCGGCGCACTCCACCGCCAGGGCCCCCTGGCCGGGGGCGGGCAAAACCAGGTCGGGCGACAGGTGCTCCGTCGCCTCCTCGATCCGGCCGATGCGGGACAGCCCGGCCGCGGCCAGCACGACCGCGTCCAGCTCGCCCTTCTCGACGTAACCGATACGGGTGTCGATGTTCCCGCGGATCGGTACGGTCTCCACCCGCCGGCCCAGCGAACGCGCCCAGGCGTTCAGCTGTGCCATGCGGCGCGGCGACCCCGTACCCACGCGGGCACCGTCCGGCAGCTCCTCGAAGGTCAGACCGTCCCGGGCCACCAGTACGTCGCGCGGGTCCTCGCGCAGCGGTACGGCGGCCAGCGCGAGGTCCTCGGGCTGCGCGGTCGGCAGGTCCTTGAGGGAGTGCACGGCGAAGTCGATCGTCCCGTCGAGCAGCGCGTCGCGCAGCGCGGAGACGAACACACCGGTCCCGCCGATCTGCGCCAGGTGCTCGCGCGAAGTGTCGCCGTACGTGGTGATCTCCACCAGTTCGACGGGGCGGCCGGTCAGCTCGCGCACCGCCTCGGCGACCATGCCGGACTGGGCCATGGCGAGCTTGCTGCGCCGCGTCCCCAGCCGCAGGGCCCGTGGATTGCTGTCGGTCATGCCCGCTCCCGTGCTGTGTGCGAGCCGTCGGCCCGCGTGTCGGCCCGGCTGACGGCGGCCACCGTCTGCGGGTCGAGATCGAAGAGTTCACGCAGCGCGTCCGCGTATCCGGCGCCGCCGGGTTCGCTGGCCAGCTGCTTGACCCGCACGGTGGGCGCGTGCAGGAGTTTGTCGACGACCCGGCGCACGGTCTGGGTGATCTCCGCGCGCTGCTTGTCGTCAAGGTCGGGGAGGCGGCCGTCCAGCCGCGCGATCTCGCTCGCCACCACGTCCGCCGCCATGGTGCGCAGCGCGACCACGGTCGGCGTGATGTGCGCGGCCCGCTGCGCGGCGCCGAACGCGGCCACCTCGTCGGAGACGATGCCGCGCACCCGGTCCACGTCGGCCGCCATCGGAGCGTCCGCGGACGCGTCGGCGAGGGACTCGATGTCGACGAGGCGCACGCCCTCGGTCCGGTGCGCGGCGGCGTCGATGTCGCGCGGCATGGCGAGGTCGAGCAGCGCCAGCTCGGGGGCGGGCGCGACGGTGCTGCCGGCGCCCCCCGCCGTGCCGGTGAGGCCGTCGGCGGCCGCGGTCCGGGCGGCCCGCGTCTCCGCGGCCGTCTCGATCGCCCCGCCGGTCAGGACCAGGCCGGTGGCGCCCGTACAGGACACCACCACGTCGGCCAGGGCCAGCTCGGACTGTACGGCGGTCATCGCGACGGCGCGGGCGGTCAGCCCGTTCAGCGCGCCCGCCGAACCCGGCTCGGTCAGGATCTGCGTCAGCCGCTCGGCGCGCTCCACCGTACGGTTGGCGACCACCAGCTCGCCGACTCCCGCCCGTACGAGCGTGGTGGCGGCCAGCGAGGACATCGAACCGGCGCCGATGACCAGGGCGCGCCTGCCCCGGGCCCACTCGGCGACGTCGGCACCGCCGGCCAGCTGCTCCAGACCGAAGGTGACCAGCGACTGGCCCGCCTTGTCGATCCCGGTCTCACTGTGGGCGCGCTTGCCGACCCGCAGCGCCTGCTGGAAGAGGTCGTTGAGCAGGCGGCCCGCGGTGTGCTGCTCCTGCGCGACGGCGAGGGCGTCCTTGATCTGGCCGAGGATCTGGCCCTCGCCCACGACCATCGAGTCCAGGCCGCAGGCCACCGAGAAGAGGTGGTGGACGGCCCGGTCCTCGTAGTGCACGTACAGGTAAGGGGTCAGCTCGTCCAGGCCCGCGCCGCTGTGCCGGGCCAGCAGGGTGGACAGCTCGGCGACACCGGCGTGGAACTTGTCCACGTCGGCGTACAGCTCGATGCGGTTGCAGGTCGAGAGCACCGCGGCCTCGGCGGCCGGCTCGGCCGACACCGTGTCCTGGAGCAGCTTGCCGCGCGCCTCGGGGGCGATGGCGGCGTGCTCCAGGGCGCTCACGGGGGCACTGCGGTGGCTGAGCCCTACGACAAGGAGGCTCATGCTTTTACCTCGCTACGCGGGGCACAGCCTTCGCCTGTGACGCACCTTTTGTTGATTCTCTCCCAGTCGCCGACCGGGGGTACCCCCACGCTGCGCTCGCTCATGCCGGCATCACGGCGGGTACGTCCCCGTCGGGTCCTTTACGGTCGGACGGCCCGGCGGGGGCGTCCGCGGCCGGGGCCTCCTTGGCCGCGGCCTCGCGCACCTCGCGCATGGCCCGCCGGGCCTCACGCGCGGCGACGGCGCGGGCGTCGTCGGAACCGTCGTCGTCGTGCCCCGCGTCCTCGCCCGCCTTGCGCTGCTCGTGGAAGGCCAGGATCTGGAGTTCTATCGACAGGTCGACCTTGCGTACGTCCACGCCGTCCGGGACGGTCAGTACGGTGGGCGCGAAGTTCAGGATGGAGGTGACGCCGGCGGCCACGAGCCGGTCGCAGACCTGCTGGGCGGCGCCCGCGGGCGTGGCGATCACACCGATCGAGACGCCGTTGTCCTTGATGATCTTTTCCAGCTCGTCGGTGTGCTGGACCGCGATGCCTGCCACCGGCTTGCCGGCCATCGCCGGGTCGGCGTCTATGAGCGCGGCGACGCGGAACCCGCGGGAGGCGAAGCCGCCGTAGTTGGCCAGGGCGGCGCCGAGGTTACCGATACCGACGATCACGACCGGCCAGTCCTGCGTCAGGCCCAGCTCACGCGAGATCTGGTAGACGAGGTACTCCACGTCGTAACCGACCCCGCGGGTGCCGTACGAGCCGAGGTAGGAGAAGTCCTTGCGCAGCTTCGCGGAGTTGACCCCCGCTGCGGCGGCGAGTTCCTCGGAGGAGACCGTGGGGACCGAGCGCTCGGAGAGCGCGGTCAACGCGCGCAGATACAGCGGAAGCCGGGCGACGGTGGCCTCGGGAATTCCTCGGCTTCGGGTCGCCGGTCGGTGAGTTCGGCCAGTTGCCACGGTGCTCCTGCGGGTAGAGCGGGGCTGTGGACGGCCGTAGGTTTCCCGACCGCCCCGTCGACAGCAGGCTATGTCTTTGTGAACGCGTGCACAAAGATGGTGTCCGCTTTGTCCGGCCAAAGTGACCGGGGTCACGCGCCTTTTGCGCGCCTTCGCGGAACCAACTCCTCCGGCGCACCGTTCACACGTTTCGCGCCGGTAACACGGGAGCGCCGACGGCAGCACGCGCCCTCACTCCTCACCGCTATCCCCCCGGAAACCTACAAATCGCCCACCGATGGTAGTCGACTCAGGCGACTATCTGCCCCGCGTCGGATCTGCCGCTGTACGGGCGGAGGGGCCCGGGCGCGGACCGGCGGGGCCGGTGCCCGGACAGAGGCACAATGACGGACATGGCCTCCCTCTTCAGCCGCAGCGCCCGCAAGAACCCCGCCGACAGCACGGTCACGCTCATCGGCAAGCCCGGCTGCCACCTGTGCGATGTCGCACAGGAAGTGATCGAAAGAGTCTGCGCCGAGACCGGCGCCTCCTGGGAGAAGAAGGACATCACCCAGGACCAGGAGCTGTACCGCAAGTACTGGGAACAGATTCCGGTCGTCCTCGTGGACGGCGCGCAGCACGATTTCTGGCGGGTCGACCCCCAGCGGCTGCGCAAGGCACTGGGCGCCTGACGGTACGAGGACCGGGCCCGGCAGCGGTACGAGCCCTTCTACGCCCGGCCGACCCGGCCGCGTACCGCACCTGAACCGCCCGACGTACGCCCCCACCGCGGCGCGCGCCCGGCGGTCCGGCGCCGTCACCGGGATGGCCGTAACGCAGCGGTCGGCCGGACCGTGGCCGTCCGACATCCGGCCGTAACCGGCCGCACCGAACAACCTGGCTACGCTAGCTACATGGCCCACCCGTCGTCCGCCCGCCGTCCCCGTAGGAACGCCTACGGCGCGCTCCTCCCCACGGGGTGGTTCAACCGCCGTAGGCGCCCCGCCACCGCGCGCAGCGTGCTCGCAGGCGAAGCCGCGGCCGAGGCCGCGCGCAAGACCTCGCTGGAGGTCGAGGCGCAGGAAGCGGCCGCCCAGAAAGAGGGCGCCGAGGAGCCGGAGTTCCCGGTCGTCGGCGACACCCACGCCGCAGCCTTCTTCGACCTCGACAACACCGTCATGCAGGGCGCCTCCCTCTTCCACTTCGGACGCGGCCTGTACAAACGGCGCTTCTTCCACAAGCGCGACCTGGCCCGCTTCGTCTGGCAGCAGATCTACTTCCGTTTCATCGGCTCGGAGAACCCCGAGCACATGGCGGACGCCCGCAACAGCGCGCTCTCCATCGTCCAGGGCCACCGCGTCTCCGAGCTGATGACCATCGGCGAGGAGATCTACGACGAGTACATGGCCGAGCGGATCTGGCCCGGCACCCGCGCCCTCGCCCAGGCCCACCTGGACGCGGGCCAGAAGGTCTGGCTGGTCACCGCCGCCCCCGTCGAAACCGCGACGATCATCGCCCGGCGGCTCGGCCTGACCGGCGCGCTCGGCACCGTCGCGGAGTCCGTCGGCGGCGTCTACACCGGCAAGCTGGTCGGCGAGCCGCTGCACGGCCCCGCCAAGGCCGAGGCGGTACGCGCCCTGGCCGCCGCGGAGGGGCTCGACCTGTCGCGCTGCGCCGCCTACAGCGACTCCGCCAACGACATCCCGATGTTGTCCCTGGTCGGCCATCCGTACGCGGTCAACCCCGACGGGCGGCTGCGCAAGCACGCCCGCGAGCAGGGCTGGCGGCTGCGCGACTACCGCACCGGCCGCAAGGCGGTCAAGATCGGCATTCCGGCGGCGGCCGGGGTGGGGGCGCTGGCGGGTGGAGCGGCGGCGGCCGTCGCGCTCCAGCGTCGGCGGCGCTGAACCGGTTCTTCGGGGCGGGGGCGTCCTGGTCCTGGTCCTGGGATGCGGCCGCGGTGCGGTCCCGGGTGGCGGAGCTGGGCCGCCTCGACCCCGAGTACGCGCGCTTCGGCGCCGACGAGCACCGCTACCGGCTCGCGCCGCCGCTGCCGGCTGCGGAGCTCCACGCGTTCGAGGCGCGGCACGGGGTGGAGCTGCCGGCGTCGTATCGCGCGTTCGTCCTCGACGTCGCCGATGGTGGCGCCGGGCCGGAGCACGGGCTCTTTCCGCTGGTGGGGGCCAGCGCCTGCCTCGGGCCGCCGGACGACTGGGCGGCGGAGGACGTCCGCGACGCCGATCGCAGGCCTGGCGCGCTCGCGACGCCGTTCCGGGTCACCGAGGCGTGGCGGCCACGGGCCGGTGAGCGGTTCGACCCGGATGCGGTGGTGGCTGGGACGCTCGCCGTGGCCGAGATGGGGTGCGGGGGCTTTGTACGCCTCGTCGTCACCGGGGCGCAGCGGGGGCACGTCTGGTTCACCGATCTGTCCGTGTGGCCGAGCCTGACGCCGGGGCCGGAGTTCGCCACGTGGTACGCGGGGTGGCTGGCGGGCGCGCCCGGCTCTGCGTGAGGCTTCGTCGTTGTGGCTGGGGTTCCTGTTGTCCTCAAGCGCCGGACGGGCTTGTGGGTGCGCCGGCCTGGTGTGGGGGTGGGGGCCTTGTGGGGGTGCGCCGTGTGCGCGAGGGGTCCGGTGGGTGGGGGCTCGGGGCCACACAGGGGTCACTCCTCGGCACCGTGTACGTCACCCGGGACGTGAGGTGAACCCGGGCTCCCGGCTGACCTGCGGGGAGACCCCTGTATGTCCCCGAGCCCGCGCCGTTTGCGGGTATCCCGACATCGGGGCGAAAATTCCACAAGCTCACTCGCGCGCAGCGCGAGGGAACCTTGCTCGCGCGCAGCGCGGGGGGGACCTTGCTCGCGCGCGGCACGGGGGACCTTGCTCGCGCGCAGCGCGAGGGAGGCGGGCAGGCACCCGGGCCGCCTCATGACGCTCACGTGACGCGGAGTGACGCCCCGGCCCCGGCGTGAGCCTCACCATGTGGTGGGGGCTCACCGGGGTGATCGACCCCCTTCCCCCAGCTGTCCCGGCCTCGCCGAACCGGCCTGAGGGGGCGTGTAGGGGGCCATCCCCGCAGGTCAGCCGGGAGCCTGGGTTCACCTCACGTCCCGGGCGACGTACACGGTGCCGAGGAGTTGGCCCCCTGCGCGCCCCCGCCCCGGCACCAACCTCTGCGAGCCGCGCGACAGCGCAACCCTCGCGCGAAGCGCGAGACGGGCACCCGCACGCGGCGCGCTGACCACGCGCCACATCACCGAGGACCTCACCATGTGGTGGGGGCACACCGGGGTGATCGACAGATTCCTCCCCCCTGCTGTCCCGGCCTCGCCGAACCGGCCTGAGGGGGCGTGTAGGGGGTCATCCCCGCAGGTCAGCCGGGAGCCTGGGTTCACTTCACGTCCCGGGCGACGTACACGGTGCCGAGGAGTTGGCCCCCTGCGCGCCCCCGCCCCCAAACGAAACCCATGCGAGCCGCGCGACAGCGCAACCCTCGCGCGAAGCGCGAGACCAGGTACGCGGTCACCCTCAGCCCGCAACCAGGCAGATCACGTTCCTTTCTGATCAATATCTGCTCAGGATTCGATACTTGATCGGGCAGGAACTCGTAACGGACCAGAAGTAATCGATGATTTGAGCAACTGGGTGTAGCGCTGCCTGTACGAAGCGTTATTCTCCTCAGACGCAAACCGGTACCCACGCGTCCCTACGACGGGTGAACGGTCCCGCACTGCACGTGATGGAAGCTCTGCCTCTGGGAGTCCCGTGTACCCACACGTCGGGGTTGACGCCTCGGGCCTGGCTACGCTGCGTACGACACTCGTCGACCACCTGCGCAGTTTTGTCCCCACCGCGATCGCCGTCCCCGCATTCGCCACCGCCATCCCCGCCGGCCCCTGCTACGCCCTGGCCGACGGGAGCACCACCACAGTCGGCAAGGCCGGCGGCAGAACCCGCCGCGGCGCGGGCACGCCCGCCGCCCGGCGCCCGGCCGACAGTGACAGCCGCCGCATGATGGACCTCGTCGAGCGGGCCCAGGCCGGCGAGGCAGAAGCGTTCGGCCGGCTCTACGACCAGTACGCCGACACGGTCTACCGCTACATCTATTACCGGGTGGGCGGCCGGGCCACGGCCGAGGACCTGACCAGCGAGACGTTCCTGCGCGCCCTGCGCCGCATCGGCACCTTCACCTGGCAGGGCCGCGACTTCGGGGCCTGGCTGGTCACGATCGCCCGCAACCTGGTCGCCGACCACTTCAAGTCGTCGCGCTTCCGCCTGGAGGTCACCACCGGTGAGATGCTCGACGCCAACGAGGTCGAACGCAGTCCGGAGGACTCGGTCCTGGAGTCGCTGTCCAACGCGGCGCTGCTGGAAGCCGTCCGCAAGCTCAACCCGCAGCAGCAGGAGTGCGTGACGCTGCGCTTCCTCCAGGGCCTCTCGGTCGCGGAGACCGCGCGCGTCATGGGCAAGAACGAGGGCGCCATCAAGACGCTCCAGTACCGGGCCGTACGGACGCTGGCGCGGCTGCTCCCGGACGACGCCCGCTGACCGCCGCCGCAGCGTACGGACCGCGGCCCGTACGGCCTGCCACACCCGCGTCCCCGCCCGCGCCCCGGCCCCGGCACCCGTCCCCGTGCCCACCGCGCTTCCGTCTGCCGCACCACACCGCACCGGATCCGTCCGCTCCGGCCCACCGCCAGGACTAACGCTTGAACCAGCGCCCCGATCGCCTGAATCTCCCGGACCGACATTGACGGCCACCCCGCCCCGTACGGGCACCCGTACACCGCCGCGTCCGTGGACACGCCCGGCGTCGGCCGCCCCAGGTGTCCGACCGTGCGTGATCGTTCGTGACCGTTCGGTCAGATCATCGTGAGTGCGTAACCCAAGTGCCGCGGCGCTCGTTGTGCAGAACGCAGGCTCCCTGCGGTCACGCCATGCCCGCACCTACTCACTCGATCGAGTGGATGCGAGCAAGGCGTGCAACCTTCCGGCCCGTCTGGATAGTCAAGCCAGTCCGGGGAGTCGAGCGGGATGACGAGAGGAGGTGCCGCCCGTGATCGCGAACGTATCGGTGCACCGGCGGGCTAACGCCTTCGCCCAGGCCCTGGAGGATCAGGTCCTTCCGGGCGCGGCGGCCGAGGACGAGGTCGGCACACCGGCGGAAGCGTGCGGAGAAACAAGGCTGTTGGCGCTCGCCGACACCCTCGGAGAACTGCCCAAGCCGGAGTTGGACCCCGAGGTCAGGACCGTCCACCGGGCGCAGCTCATCGCGGCCATGGAGGCGGCCTTCGCCGAGGGCGGCGCGTCGGACGGCTCACGGGTGCCGCAGCAGCGCGGGACACGCGGCGCGCACCGCGCGGCGAAGTCCCTGGGCCGGCTGCGCCCCCGGTCGCGGCTGTCCAAGGGGCTCGCGGCGGGCGGCCTGACGGTGGGCGTCGCGGCCGGTGCCTTCAGCGGCGTCGCCGCCGCCAGCTCCGACGCGCTCCCCGGCGACTCGCTGTACCCCCTCAAGCGCGGCATGGAGGACCTCAAGCTCAACCTGACGGACGACGTGTCCGACCGTGGCCGCCTCTTCCTCGACCAGGCGTCCACCCGGATGTTCGAGGCGCACCGCCTCATGGAGCGCATCCGCTCCGGCCCCCTCGACCACGAGTCGCTCGGCGAGATCCGCAAGGCGCTGTCCGGCGTCAAGCAGGACGCCGGCGAGGGCCACCGCCTGCTCCACGAGGAGTACGAGCGGGACGGCTCCCTCGGCCCCATCCAGACGCTCAACGCCTTCACCAAGTCGCACCGCGACAGCTGGAGCCGGCTGCGCGACCGCCTGCCGGCCCAGCTGACGGACGTGCGCGACGAGGTCAGCTCGGTCTTCGACGCCATAGACGAAGAGGTCGGCCCGCTGCGCTCGCTGCTGCCCAAGAACCCGGGCGGCGAGAGCCGTCACGAGAGCGCCCCCGAGGCGCCCGCGCCGGGCAGCACCCAGGGCCGTACGGACCATCCGTCACCGTCCGGGAAGAGTGCCTCCTCGTCCGGCGAGGCCGGCGGTTCGCACACACCGCAGCATCCGCCCGCCTCCTCCCCGTCCCACGAGGACGACGGTCTGCTCGGCGGCAGCACGGGCGGCCTGCTCGACCCGCCCGCCGACGCCCGCACCCCGGAGCCGGACGGCAAGGGCTCCGGCAAGGGCAAGGAGACGCCGCACGAGCCCGACGTCACCATCCCGCCGCTGCTCCCGGGCCTGCTCCCGGACATCGGCCTCGACGGGAAGAACCCGCTGGGCTGACCGACCGCGTCGGGCCGCCACCCGACGCCGCGACGCCCCGGTGCCGGCACACGGCACCGGGGCGTTCAGCGTGCCCCACGGGGACACCACGGGGCGCCACGGACTCGTCAGCCCACGTACGAACACCCCGGAGCCGCCCACCGGGCCCCGTCAGAAGAACACCGACCGCCGCTGCACCAGCAGCTTGTACAGGGTGTGCTGGATCGTCTCCCGCACCTGGTCCGTCAGGTTGAACATCAGCATCGGGTCGTCCGCCGCTTCCGCCGGATAGCCGTCCGTCGGGATCGGCTCCCCGAACTGGATCGTCCACTTCGTCGGCAGCGGCACCAGCCCCAGCGGCCCGAACCACGGGAAGGTCGGCGTCAGCGGGAAGTACGGGATGCCCAGCACCCGCGCCAGCGTCTTGGCGTCCCCGATCTTCGGGTAGATCTCCTCGGCGCCCACGATGGAGCACGGCACGATCGGCACCCCGGCCCGCAGCGCGGTGGAGACGAACCCGCCGCGCCCGAACCGCTGGAGCTTGTAGCGGTCCGCGAAGGGCTTGCCGATCCCCTTGAAGCCCTCCGGCATCACCCCGACGACCTCGCCGCGCTCCAGCAGCCGCTGGGCGTCCTCGGCGCAGGCCAGCGTGTGCCCGGCCTTGCGCGCCAGCTCGTTGATGACCGGCAGGACGAAGACCAGGTCGGCCGCGAGCAGCCGCAGGTGCCGGTCGGCGGGGTGGTGGTCGTGCACCGCGACCTGGAGCATCAGCCCATCCAGGGGCAGCGTCCCCGAGTGGTTGGCGACGATCAGCGCGCCGCCGTCCGCGGGGATGTTCTCGATGCCCTTGACCTCGACCCGGAAGTACTTCTCGTACAGGGGCCGCAGCACCGACATCAGGACCTGGTCGGTCAGCTCCTCGTCGTATCCGAAGTCGTCGACCTCGTACTCACCGGTGAGCCGCCGGCGCAGGAAGCGCAGGCCGCCGGCGATCCGCTGCTCCAGGGACGCCACAGGCGTCTCCTGCGGCGCTCCCGCCGCCTGCTCCTGCTCCCCCTGGTGCCGCGGCTCGGGCACGGGCGACAGCGGCGTACGGCGGCCTCCGCGGCCCGGCCGCTTGATCTTTCTGCGCGACCGGGGCTCCTCGCCGAAGGGAATGACCTTGGCGTCCGCCATTGTGGGTGAACTCCTCACTGGGTCGGGCCGCTGCGTGCGGGCAGCACGGCGGCGAGCCGGTCGACGGTACGGGCGAGGACCTCGGGCGGCAGCAGCCCGGGCCCACGGCTGCGGGCGAACTCCGCGAAGGACTCCGCCGTCGTGTATTTCGGGTGAAACCCCAGTGTCTCGCGCATCTGGGTCGTCTGAACGACCCGGCCGTGCGTGAGCATCCGGATCTGCTCCGGCGAGAAGTCGGTGATGCCGACCGAGCGCAGCGCGGTACCGGCCCAGGTGACGGTCGGCAGGAACAGCGGCAGCGTGGGCCGGCCCAGCCGCCGCGAGCACTGGGAGAGCAGCAGCGCGCCGTCCCCCGCGATGTTGAACGTGCCGCTGTTGAGCGTGCCGCGGCGCGGCTTGCCGGCGGCCAGACACAGCGCCTCGATCGCGTCGTCCTCGTGGACGAACTGCAGGCGCGGGTCGTAGCCCAGCACCGTGGGCAGGACGGGCAGCGAGAAGTACTCGGCGAGCGGCGAGTCGGCACACGGCCCGAGGATGTTGGCGAAGCGCAGTACGCACACCGCGACGTCCGGGCGGCGCCGGGCGAAGCCGCGTACGTATCCCTCGACCTCGACCGCGTCCTTCGCGAAGCCACCGCTGGGCAGCGACTTCGGCGGCGTGGTCTCGGTGAAGACCGCGGGGTCGCGGGGCGCGGAGCCGTACACGCTGGTGCTGGACTTCACCACCAGCCGTTTGACGTGGGGTGCCTTCTGGCAGGCACCGAGCAGCTGCATGGTGCCGATGACGTTGGTCTCCTTGACCGTCGCCCGGCTGCCGCGGCCGCCCAGCGGCGTGCCGTTGATGTCCATGTGGACCACGGTGTCCACATTGGTCTCGGCCAGCACCCTGGCAATGGCCGGATGCCTGATGTCGGCCTTGAGGAAATCGGCGCCGCCCAATTGATGCTCGGGCTCCACCGCATCGACTCCGATCACCCGGGCGACGTCGGGGTCGCGCTGAATGCGTCGTACGAACCGGCCCCCCAGTTGCCGTGCGACTCCAGTGACGAGCACGACCTTTCCCAAGATCAGCCCTTCCTTCCCGCCCTCTGTCCCTCACGTGAGCCGAGCTGTGCGGCCACGCTATCGGGTCGTTGTTGCGCTGTGATGACCGCGGGCTGCGCTGAGCTACATTTCAAGCCTTGGCCCGAGCTTTGCCCGCGGCGTCGGCCGTCTTTCCCACGGCCTCGGCAGTCCTTCCCGCGGCATCGGCAGGCTTTCCCACGGCCTCGGAGCGGGTGCGCTCCCGCGCATCGGGTGCCACCGCGAATGGACCGCCGACAGGACACGGATACGTACGAACGCCGCCCCACGTTCTTCACGGATGAACAATCCGGCGCCCGTTCCGCGCCCCACCGAGTGCACCGCTGAGCCGCCCCCAAACGCACCGCAGCCCCCCACCGCCTGATGCGGTGAGAGGCTGCGGAATCGCGATCAGCGTCGCTTACTTCTTGTTGCGACGCTGAACACGGGTGCGCTTGAGCAGCTTGCGGTGCTTCTTCTTGGCCATCCGCTTGCGCCGCTTCTTGATAACAGAGCCCACGACTACCCTCGCTCACTTCGTATCACTCGGTGCGGGGCGTCCGAGCCCACACTACCTACATCGGGCCAGCCTACCCGGCAACGAGCCTACGGCGTAATCCGAGGGTCACCTTGAGCCCCTCAGGCCGATTCCACCCCCACATAGGACTCACGGAGGTAGTCGTGGACCGCTTGCTCCGGAACCCGGAATGACCTCCCCACTCGGATCGCGGGCAGATGACCGCTGTGCACCAAGCGGTACACGGTCATCTTCGACACTCGCATCACCGTGGCGACTTCCGCCACGGTCAGGAACACGACCTCATTGAGAGGCCTTTGGTCTGCAGCCATGACACACCTGAACCTTCCGCACATGACGGGCACCGGCTTCCCCTCCGGTGACTCCCCGTCGCTGTGCGCTCACTCCCCAGGTTAGGGGCGGGTGATGCGAGTGGGGAAGAGGAGCAGCGATCGGCCGCCTACTGTGACAGACACGCTCGATTGAGTACATAGCGAGTAAGCGGTCGGTAGTAATCAGACCGCACAGCGTCATCAAGCGGAACTACGGCGGACACCCGCCCCTCCGCCTGCCCGACGAACAGCGCGGGATCGTCCGTATCCGCCAGTCCGATGGCCTCAAAGCCCAGCTGACCTGCTCCGCAGACCCATCCGTGGTCACCGATCACCAGCTCGGGAAGGGGTCCGCCGGCGTCTGCCGCGGCGTCGAGGGCGGTACGAACCGGGAGGGGGGAGTGGGTGTGCACACCCGGCTCACCGGCGGTGCGCCGCACGCCCGGTTCGCGCATCAGCGCGACTCCCCGTACGTAGTCAAGGTTGTACGTGCGTACCCCGAATCGGGTCGCTATGTCGACACAGTCGCCATACGCCGGGGTGAGAAGGGGGCATCCCGCCGCCGACAGAGCGTCTGCCAACCCGCCGTAGAAGCCCAGCAGCCGGTGCGGGTGGCCCGTTCCGATCAGTACCGGAGCGTGCCGGGCGGCCGCCGCGCCGAGCCGGTCCGCGAAGGCGTCGAGCCCCACCAGCGTACGCTCCGGATCGATCACATCTGGGCCGGAAGTGTGCCTAGGGTCGGCCGAAACTCCACACTGCTCAGCCATCACCTGAAGCACTTCACTCACAGACCAGTCGTTCTCGGGCTCAAGACCGATCAGTACGCGCGGGTCGCCGGCCGCGAACAGCCGGTACCGGGTCAGGCTCTTCTCCCGCGGGGTCGCGATCGTCCCCGCCAGCCGCACCCTGACCACATGCGACTTCAGCTTCCGCGCTTCGGCGTCCGCCGCCCTGTCGGTATCGCCGGTACCGCCCGTACCGCCTGACCCGTTCGTGCCGCCTGACCCGTTCGTGCCGCCTGTCCTGTCCGTACCGCCTGACCTGTCCGTACCGTCCGTCCCCGCACCGGTGCCCCACACGGCCCCCATGCTGACGGGTCCGGCGACCGGCCCATGCCCGAACCGCCCAGTAGTCACACATCCGGGCGCATTGGCCCCGAAGTGCCGTCCCTTCGGGACGAACCCGGCCCTACGGCCGCCCACGACCGCCTACGGCAGCAACCCGTGCGCCGGGAACACCGCCCGCCGCGTCGCCAGTACCGCCTGGTCCAGGCGGTCGGCCGGGTCGTACCCGGCGCCGACGAAGTCCCGCCAACCCGCCCCGCGGCCGTCCGTCATCCGGTGCGGCCCGTCCTGGCGCGTACGCCGGAACACCTCGTGCCGCCACTCCTCCGGCACCGGCGACGTGGGCTCGATCGGCCGTCCCGCCGCGATCGCCACCAGGTGGGTCCAGGAGCGGGGTACGACGTCGACCACCGCGTAGCCACCGCCTCCCAGCGCGACCCACCGGCCGCCGGCGTGCTCGTGCGCCAGGTCGTGGCAGGCCGCCGCCACCGCCCGCTGCGCGTCCAGGCTCACCGCCAGGTGGGCGAGCGGGTCCTCGAAGTGGGTGTCGGCCCCGTGCTGCGTCACCAGGACGTCCGGCCGGAAGGCGGCCAGCAGGTCCGGCACCACCGCGTGGAAGGCCCGCAGCCACCCCTCGTCGCCGGTACCGGCCGGCAGCGCCACGTTCACCGCACTGCCCTCGGCGCCCTCCCCGCCGGTCTCCTCCGGCCAGCCGGACTGCGGGAAGAGCGTCCGGGGGTGCTCGTGCAGAGAGATCGTCAGGACGCGGGGGTCGTCCCAGAAGGCGGCCTGTACGCCGTCCCCGTGGTGCACGTCGACATCCACGTACGCGACGCGCTCGGCGCCCAGCTCCAGCAGGCGGGCGACGGCCAGCGCCGCGTCGTTGTAGATGCAGAACCCCGACGCGCCGCCCGGCATCGCGTGGTGGAGGCCGCCCGCGAAGTTCACCGCGTGCAGGGCGTCGCCGCGCCACACGGCTTCCGCGGCGCCCACTGACTGCCCCGCGATCAGGGCCGACGCCTCGTGCATCCCGGCGAACGCCGGATCGTCCTCGGTGCCGATCCCGTAGGCGGGGTCGGCGGCCTTCGGGTCGGCCGACGCCTGCCGTACGGCGTCGATGTAGTCCTCGCGGTGCACGAGCCGCAGCGTGGAGACTCCAGCGGCCTTCGCGGCCACCACTTCCACCGCGTCAGGCCCCCGGTCAAGTCCGTACGCCTCCACCAACCGCATGGTCAGCGCGAGCCGGACCGGGTCCATCGGGTGTCCGGGCCCGAAGTCGTAGCCCGTTACTGCCTCGTCCCACATCAGCTGTGCACGGCCGCTCATGCCCGTCACCGTATCGGTCGAACGGTGGGGCGGGAGGTGGGCGGTGGGTGGGAGGTGAGCAGGGGTGCGGACGGGGCTGGGGTTATGCCAACAGGGCGGGCAGGTCCGCCATGCATGCGAAGAGGCCGGCGACGCCGCCGGCCTCGGTGAGCTTCTCCGCGGGAGTCATCGCGGTGAAGCCGTACACGTCCATACCTGCGGCGACGGCGGCCTGGACGCCGAGCGGGCTGTCCTCGACCACCGCGCAGCGCTCGGGGGCCACCCCCATCTCGCGGGCCGCGTGCAGGAACAGGTCGGGGGCCGGCTTGCCCTTGCCGACATCCTGCGAGCTGAAGATCCACTCCTCTTCGAACCACTCGGCGAGGCCGGTCTTGCGATGTCCGACGCGGATCCGCTCGTGGCTGCCGGAGGAGGCCACGCAGTACGGCGTCCCGTCCGCCGTCAGCTTGCCCAGCACCTCGGCCACCCCGGCGACCGGCTCCAGCTCCCGCTCGAAGGCTTCGAAGACGCGCGCGTGCAAAGTGGTCTCGAAGTCCTCGGGGAGGAGCTGTCCCGTCCGCTCCTTGACCAGGTCGTGCACCCGGTGCATCGCGGCGCCCATGTAGTCGCGGATCGATTCCTCGTACGAGGTGGGATGGCCGAGTTCGGTGAGATAGCCGGCCATGATGGTGTTGGAAATCGGCTCGCTGTCGACGAGCACGCCGTCGTTGTCGAAGATGATGAGGTCATAGCGCATCCTTCGAGCGTAAACGCCATGCCGTGCGGGCCCGAAAAACGTACGGCCCGGCTATTCATATTCCTCGGGAACGCAAAAAAGCTCCGGTCCCTGAACCACAAGGTTCAGGGACCGGAGCTGAAAAATTGTTCGGCGGCGTCCTACTCTCCCACAGAGTCCCCTCTGC